>JBASRN010000197.1:0-7926 GCA_049273855.1 Blastocatellia bacterium | reverse complement strand
CTCTTCGGCCAACAGCTGCTGCCGGGAAAAGGGGCGGCCACGGAGAGCCGCCCGTACAGGAGTACCAGGGAGACCGGAAACCCGGAACCAGAAACCGACGGGAAACAACGATGGGCATTTTTATCAGGGACTTGCGGTACGGGATCCGGATGCTGATCAAGAAGCCGGGGTTCACGGCGGTCGCAATAGTTACGCTGGCTCTGGGTATCGGCGCGAATACGATGATCTTCAGCGTCGTCAACGCGGTTTTGCTGAGCCCGCTTCCATTCCCGGACGCGGCTCGCCTGGTAAGACTCGCAGAGAGTCATCCCAAGTACTCCGCCAACTTCACGTATGCAGCCTTTCTTGATCTGGGGAGCGAAACCGAATCGCTGGGTAACATAGCCGCGTCACGATTCTGGAACGACAGTCTCACCGAAGACGGCGAGCCCGAGCAAGTCGCGAGCATGCTCGTGTCTGCCAACTTCTTTGCAGCGCTCGGTGTTGCGCCGCAGCTCGGCCGCACTTTTATTCCGGAAGAAGATCAGCGGGGCAGCGATAACGTGGTGGTGATAAGTCACGGACTCTGGCAAAGACGATACGGGGCCGATTCCAATCTCATCGGTCGGACCATCAAAGTCAGCGGAGTCGATCGAACGGTTATTGGCGTGATGCCTCCGGGCTTTCAATCCGGGTTTCTTTTCCCCGGTAACTATGAGTTATGGGTGCCCCTGGTGCCGGGAGGCCTGTTGAGCGACAACCGTCGTTCGCATCTGCTGGCGGTGGTAGCGCGACTGAAGCCTGGCGCGACGATCGCTCAGGCGAAAGCAGAGATGGCCGCCTTCGCAAACCGCGTCGAGCAGGAGCATCCCGGCGTGGACCCGGAGCTTTCCGTCAGCGTGACCGGTTTGCAAGAGCGCCTGGTTGCCCCAATTCGACCTGCATTGACGGTGCTGTTTTGCGCGGTCGGGTGCGTGCTGGCGATCGCGTGCGCGAACGTAGCGAATCTGCTGCTGGCGAGGTCGGCCGCGCGCGAACGTGAAATGGCGATTCGGCTCGCGCTTGGCGCCGGGCAATGGCGAGTTGTCCGACAGTTGCTGACCGAGAGCGTACTCCTTGGGCTGCTGGGTGGGGCGGCCGGCTTGTTGCTCGCCGTGTGGGGCATAGATTCGATCGCCGCGCTCAATCCGGGGAATCTTCCGCGACTCGATGAGGTGCGCATCAACGGCAGCGTGCTCGGCTTCACCCTGTTCGTGTCTCTGCTTACCGGGGCGCTTTTTGGCCTCGCGCCTGCGTTGCAGCTTCGTCGGCTGTCGATTCACGAAGTAGTCAAAGATGGAGGTCGTGGTTCGGTTGGGATCCGAAGAACGGGGCTACGAAACTTTCTGATCGTTTCCGAAGTCGCGCTCGCGTTGGTGCTGCTGATCGGCGCGGGGCTGCTGATCAACAGCTTCTGGCGGCTGCAGCAAGTAGATCGCGGCTTCGATCCACAAAATGTCTTGACCATCAACTTGACCCTCCCTCGAGCCAAATACGCGAAAAACGAACAGCAAGTATCTTTTCTGACAAGCGTGCTGGAACGCATCAAGCAAGTGCCTGGCGCGCGTTCTGTCGGGCTCACGTCAACGCTCCCGCTCTCGGGCGGTCCGGCTACCACCTTTGTCATCGAAGGGCGCGCACCCGTTGACGCGGCTGAGGAACCATCGGCTGACATCAGGATCATAGATCCGGACTACTTTCGCACACTGCGAATTCCGCTTCGCGCGGGGCGCTGGTTCACGGAGCGCGACATTGCAACTGCGCCGACGGTGATGGTGATCAACGAGAACATGGCCCGGCGCTTCTGGCGGGATGAAGACGCGATCGGCAAGCGAGTCACGATGAAAGATTGGGGGCCGCCGCTAACCGGAGAGATCATCGGAGTGGTGGGAGACGTCAAGGCGGACGGACTGGATTCCGACACGCGGCCGATGATCTACTGGCCTTACCCGCAGTTCCCAACCATCTTCAACAGCATCGTTGTGCGCACCGACGCCGACCCGACGGGCATAGTCGCGGCTGTGAAGAGCGAGATATGGTCTGTCGATCCCGACCAGCCGATCCCGAGCATTGGCACGATGGATCGCGTGGTGGCAAATTCAGTCGCCCCGCGCCGATTCAACATGCTGTTGCTGGGTCTTTTCGCCGCGGCGGCGCTCGCGCTTGCGGCGGTGGGAATTTACGGTGTGATCTCCTACACCGTGTCGCAACGCACACACGAGATCGGGATTCGAGTTGCTCTGGGCGCGCGAGGTTCAGACGTGCTCAAGCTGGTAGTGGGACAGGGGATGACGCTAGCCGTGACCGGAGTGGCGCTGGGACTTGCAGCGGCCTTCGGGCTGACGCGGCTGATGACCAGTTTGTTGTTTGGCGTTAGCCCCACCGATGGCGCGACTTTCGCGGTTATTGCGATTCTGCTGACAGGGGTGGCTTTGGTGGCTTGTGTTGTGCCGGCGCGGCGCGCGACGAAGGTTGATCCGATGGTCGCGCTACGGTACGAGTGAAGGGCCTAGGTTTAGGGTTCCTGGTCTCCGGTTCCTGGTTTCTGGTTCGTCCGATCGATGTTTTTGCGAACCTGAAACCACAAACCCGAAACCAGAAACCGGAAACTGGAAACCGAATGGGAGGCTTTATGAAAACGAGTTTGAAACGATTAGCGTTACCGGCGCTGCTGTTAGGCATGTCACTCTCCGGTTATTCGCAGGCTCCGCGCGGCTCAAGCGGTCTGCTCGAGCCTGACAAATCGAAACGTGCGTCCGTCCACACCTCCAACTTGCGTACGGTTGCTGGCATTAAGGATATGGAGGATGAGAAAGATGGTCACGACGGGGCTTACTGGTTCAACCGCGGCTTCGAGTTGCATCAGTCAGACCGCTACGTTGAGGCGATTGAGGCATTCAGTCAAGCGATCGCTCTTAACCACCGGCAGGCGACGGCTATGTACAACATCGCTTGCGGGTTTGCGTTGTTGAACGATACGGAGAACGCTCTGTTCTGGCTCGAACGCTCGCTGGCCGGGGGATTTGACCGGACCGATCTCTTGAGATCCGATTCGGACCTCGATCCGCTGCGTTCGAATCCTCGCTTCAAGGAGATAATGCAGAACGCCTCATTCACGGTGAAAGCAACCAAGTCGTCGAAGGAGGATTCCGCCCGAGACAGGCTTCAGGAAACCGTAAAGGATTTCGACCAGCTCAAGCGAGAATCCTCCATTGACGGGAATGAATGGTACAGGGTAGGTTCGCGGCTCATTAGGTTTCGCGACTTCGACCGCGCTACCTTTGCGTTGACTCAGGCCGTCGATCATCTGAGTTATCGCGGCGCTTCTGCGATGTACAATCTCGCGTGCACCTATGCGCTCAAGGGCGATCGGCAAAACGGGCTCGACTGGCTCGAGAAGTCGATCAATGCGGGCTTTGACGACAGCACCAAGCTTGTAGCCGATCCCGACATCTCGAGCCTGCGTGGCGACCCTCGCTTCAAGAGGATTCAAGAGCTGAGCGGCGTGCTGTCTCTCTCCCAGTTCTCCGACAAGGAATTCAACAATTCGAACTACTCGAAGCGACGATGGGTGCCGGCGATAAAACTCTACGACTCCTTTGTTAAAGACCACCCCGACAACGGGCGCGGATGGTTCAACCTTGGCTATGCGTTGCATTTTTCGAGCGAACACGCGAGGGCCGTCGAAGCCTTTGAGCGCGCTGTGCGGTTCGGATATCGCACGCCGACCTCGATGTACAACGTTGCCTGCGCGCACGCGATGATGAACAATCGCGATGCTGCGTTTGAGTGGCTCGATAAAGCCGTCGCTGCCGACTTCGACATCGACGGCTACGTTATGGGCGATGACGATCTGGACTACTTGCGATCCGATCCGCGCTTCAAGAAGTTCCTCGATATGGCCGGCGATCAACACAAGGGCATGCAAGTCGATAAGAACAAGCGAAAGTACAAAGAGAAGTGACGGATAGGATGAAAGGCTGAGGATCGAGGATGGAGAATAAAGGATAGAGAGTCTGAAGTAAAGAAGTCGATCTTCGATCCTCGATCCTCTATTTTCGATCCTCCATTCAAAGGGATCACTGATAAAGATCGACGATCGAAGACCTTCCGCCTGCCCCATCTTCTCATTTCGATCTTCTGTTCCTGGCGAAAGGGAGACCCTGCATGGAAAACCTCTGGCAAGACCTTCGTTACGGCTTTCGAGTTCTGCGCGCGAGTCCGGGCTTTTTTGCCGTCGCCATTCTTTCGTTGGCGCTTGGAATCGGCGCAAACACCTCGATCTTCAGCGTGGTCAACGCCGCATTGCTGAGGCCGTTGCCGGTAACCGAGCCCGACCGGCTGGTGTTTGTGTTCAACGGAAGTCAGGCCAATCCGTACGGCACATCTTCCTATCCTGATTACCTCGAATATCGTGACAAGAACGAGGTCTTCAGCGACGTTCTAACCTACTCGGGCATAACCGTTAGCGCGAGAAGCGACGATCAGACCGACCTGCTCTCGGGCTCGATTGTGTCGGGGAATTTCTTTGACGTACTGGGAGTGCGCGCGGCGCTGGGACGAACCTTTCTCCCGGAGGAGGACCAGACGCCAAACACGCATCGGGTGATGCTGATCAGTCACCGGTTGTGGGAGCGACGCTTTGGCAGGGACCCTGGATTGATCGGCCAGCAGGTGACTTTGAACGGCCACGCCTTTACGGTAATCGGGGTGACGCCGGCTGGCTTTCAGGGACCTGAAGTTCTCGAGACCAACGACATCTACGTTCCGATGAAGATGCAGGCGGTGGTGCGTCCGCCGCGCGGCGGCTTCTCGGGTGATATGAATCCCGACTTGCTGACGCGGCGCGGCTCTAGGTGGTTGAGAATCATCGGGCGCCTGAAACCCGAAGTCTCAATCGAGCAAGCCCAAGCCGCGATGACTACGGTCGCGGCGCAGCTCGAGCAAGCTTATCCCGACACCAATCGGAACACGCTCGCTACCCTCTTTCCAGTGAGCAAGGTCGATCCGCGAGCCTACACCCAGCTAATCTCGGTCGCCGGATTGTTGCTCGCTGTAGTGGCGATTGTCCTGCTGATCGCGTGCGCGAACGTAGCGAATCTGCTATTGGCGCGCGCATCGGGGCGGCGCAAGGAAATAGCCGTGAGGTTGGCGCTTGGTGCGAGCCGGTCGCGGCTCGTGCGCCAGTTACTGACCGAAAGCGTGTTGTTGTCGCTTGCAGGGGGCGTTGGAGGCCTGCTGCTCGCGCTTTGGACAAACGATCTGCTGAAGACAGCTACTCCGCCCGATGGAATCTTCTCGTTCACGCTTGACTACCATCTCGATGGCCGCGTGCTGGCATTCGCCTTTCTGCTGTCGCTGGCGACAGGAGTCATTTTTGGACTTGCTCCCGCGTTGCAAGCATCACGGCCTGAACTTGTGGCGGCCCTAAAGGATGAAGACTCGGCAGCAGGGCGGGGCCGTCGTCGATTCAATCTGCGCAACCTGTTGGTGGTCGCGCAAGTCGCCTTGTCTCTCGTGTTGTTGATCGGCGCGGGTCTATTCCTGCGCAGCTTGAACAACGCCCAGTCGATCGATCCCGGATTCGACGCCGAAAGGGTTCTCAACGCCCAGCTCAACATAAACCTGTTGCGGTATACAAAGGCGCAGGGCCAGGAGTTCTACCGGCAGGCGGTCGAACGAGCCGAAGTGCTGCCCGGCGTTGAATCGGCCACTCTCGCTCGCGTTGTTCCGTTGACCGGAGGTGGACGCACCAGCAGCTTGCTCATCGAAGGCCAGCAAGGCTCCGACAATGTCAATCGCAGCGAGGGGATGGGGCTTCAGGACAATCCGAATACGGTGAATGCGAACGTGGTCGGGCTGAAATACTTTCAGACGATGGGCATCGCATTGCTGCGCGGCCGCGACTTTATCGAGCACGACAACGAAGCCGCGCCTCGGACGACGATTGTCAACGACGCTTTCGCGCAACGGTACTTTGACGGCGAGGAGGCCATAGGCCGGCGTGTGAGCTTTAACGGCGCGCAAGGTCCGTGGTGTGAAATCGTCGGGGTCGTGCGCGACAGCAAGTATCGCACTCTGGGGGAGGCGCCGCGGCCCACTGCTTATGTGCCGCTCGCTCAGAATCACGAGACGGGCATGGCCCTGCACGTCCGCACGACCGGCAGGCCTTCAAGCGTCGCCGGAGCCGTGCGTCGCGAGATTCAATCGCTCGATCAGAACCTTCCGGTTACCAACCTGCAGCCGATGAGCGAAGTGGTGGGCAGCTCTTTGTTCGCGGCAAGGATGGGCGCGGTCTTGTTGGCGACCTTTGGCCTGCTGGCACTGTTGCTGGCCGGGGTTGGATTGTACGGCGTGATGTCTTACACGGTGTCGCGGCGGACTCGCGAGATCGGAATCAGAATGGCGCTCGGCGCGCAAAGCGGAAGCGTGCTCAGGCTGGTGTTGAATGAAGGCCTGAGGCTCGTCGGCAGCGGAGTCGCCGTCGGCCTGGTAGTCGCGGCCGGGGCGACTCGGCTGCTGGCGAGTTTTCTGTATGGCGTCAGCCCACTGGACGCGGCTACGTTTGCGGCGATCCCGCTGGTGCTTGCTCTGGTAGCGTTGCTTGCCAGTTACTTGCCGGCTCGACGAGCGGCGAAAGTCGATCCGATGATCGCGTTGAGATACGAATGAAGATTGAGGATGGAAGATCGAGATGGATAAGGGAATAAAGATCGACTGATTGGGGGCTTCCGAACCGAACGTACGGTAACAGTCTATCCTCGATCTTCGATCCTCTATCCTCGAATCGGAAGAAAGGGTAACCATGTCTAGCTGGGTGTCTGACATTCGATTTGGGCTGCGGCTGCTTCGCCGCACTCCCGACGTTACGGCTGTTGCAATACTGGCGATGGCGATTGCCATTGGTGTTGCCGGCACCGTGTTTAGCGTAACCAACGCGATTTTGATTCAGCCTTTGCCGTTCAGCGATCCGGAGCGGCTGGTCGCGATCTGGCAGGTCGATCCGGGGAATGCCGCTACCTGGCGGCCGGCGGCGCCGGGCAACTACGCCGACTGGCAGCGCCTGAGTCAGTCGTTCGAAAAGTCAGGCGCAGCGGTGAATATCTCGAAGACGCTGACCAGCTTTGACGAGCCTGACACCCCGTTGATGCAGACGGTGTCTTCCGGATACTTCGACGCGCTCGGGGATCAGCCGATGCTGGGGCGCACTTTTTTCCCTGAAGAAGATCGTCCGGGAGCGAGGGCGGTCATGGTGATGAGCTACGAGTTGTGGCAACGCCGTTTCGATGGGGATCGGAGCATTGTTGGGCGAACCACGGAACTGGACGGCGTGCCGTACGAGATCATCGGGGTTATGCCGGCCGGATTCGACAACCCGATTTTCGGGCTGACCGTGCGCCCGGAAGCCTGGTTGCCGCTGGCGCTTACGGAAAGCGGGCTGGATCGGCGCGGCAACGATCATTTTGTCGTCGCGCGACTTAAGAGCGGCGTGTCCCTCGGCCAGGCGCAACAGGAATTGACCCGCATCTCCGAGGAGCTGAAACAGCAATATCCTGATACCAACCAGAACATCACGGCCCAGGTCGCGCCGCTTAAGGAGAGCGTAGTCCGCGGAGTGCGGCCTGCTGTGCTGCTGTTGATGTCCGCGGTGATCTTCGTGCTGTTGATCGCTTCCAGCAACGTAGCTCATCTGCTATTGACACGTTCGGTCACGCGCGAACGTGAGTTTGCGGTTCGACGCGCACTTGGAGCCGGAACCTTCCGGCTCCTGCGTCAGCTTGTAATCGAGAGTCTGTTGCTGATGACGTTGTGCGCGGTGCCCGGATTTCTGCTGACGATCTGGGGAACGGAGAGTGTCGGGCTGCTGATTCCGAGCGGTCTCAACATCCCACAGTTCGATTTTCAAGT
>JBASRN010000171.1:0-1733 GCA_049273855.1 Blastocatellia bacterium | reverse complement strand
ACTACATTGCCCGGCGCCCGGTGACGACGAAGGCCGGTCAGACCGCCGCCTTCGCCCTGGTGTTAGTCGCGGTGGCCGCAACCCTCTATGTCACCAGGGCCATTATCGCATCAGTAGTATCCGCCGGAGCCGGGCGGTCGGTGAAAACCGAATTGACCGAAACCCTTCCGAGAAAGCCGGCCTCGTATTTGGTGTGCGCGGTCGCAGCCGGCCTGCTCAACGTCTCGCTGTTGCACCTCGGGGCCATCACGACGGCGGTGATGATGGCTATGGTGCTGCCTCTTCCGATAATCATTTACTACACGTTCAGGACGTATAGAGACAAACTCGGCGAGCAGGAACGTCATTACCACGAGGTCACCTCCATCTATGACTCCATCCTCGAAATGCTCGCCATGGCCATCGACGCCAAAGACGACGTCACTCACGACCACATCCAACGCGTCAAATTGTTCGCTCGCCGTCTCGGCGAACTCCTCGGCCTCGATTCCCTTGAAATCGAGGCCCTCAAGGCCGGCGCTCTCCTCCACGACATCGGTAAAATCGGCGTCCCTGCTTACATCCTCAACAAACCCGGCAAGCTCACTCAACACGAGTTCGAGCAGATGAAACTTCACACCATCATCGGCGCCGACATGCTCTCTAACATCGACTTCCGTTACCCGGTCGTACCTATTGTCCGCCACCACCACGAACGCTGGGACGGGCGCGGTTACCCGGACGGACTAAAAGGCGACCAGATCCCCATCACTGCTCGCATTCTCACGCTCGTAGATAACTACGATGCCCTTCGCTCGGACCGTCCCTACAAGACCGGCATGTCGCGCGACGAGGCGCTCGACTACATCAAAAGCAACTCAGGCACCTTCTTCGACCCAAACCTCGTCGAGGTCTTCCTGTCTGTCGTTGATGACCTGGAGAGGGAGGCGGCCAAGATTAAGACCAGCCCTGCCCCGAAGCCTTCAACGAGCAACTCGCCAGCACTCGCATCTGCAAGCCCTGCGGCAGGATTCGACCCCTCGCCTCAGATAGACCGAGCGCAGGCTGCGCTAAACTCCATAGCCGAGACAAACCAGAGGGTTACGGCGCTCTACGAGATGAGCCGGACGCTGTCGTCAATATTGTCGGTGGAGGACACAGTAGCGATCCTTGCGAACCGGCTGTCGAAGCTAGTACCGTTCACGACGTGTGTGATAACGCTGTTTGATGCGACGAGGTCAGAGTTCGAGGTGGTGCACGCGGTAGGGAGGCACGCAGAGAAGTTCTTGAGGAGGAGGCAGCCAGCAGAGGCAGGGATAACGGGGTATGTGATAACGAACCAGCGAGCGATGTACAACACGAACGCGGTATTGGATCTGGGATTTTTGGGAAGTGAGGCAGCAGGAGAGTACAAGGGAGTGATAGTGTACCCGCTGGTAAAGAACCAGGAGGCGATGGGAGCGATAGGGTTGTACTCGACGGAGATAGAGAGTTATGGAAGCGATCACATCCAGTTGATGGAGTCGGTGGCGCAGCCGGCGAGCGACGCGGTGTACAATGCGATAACGTTCGAGCAGGCGAGGCGAGCAGCATTTACTGATCCGGTCACCGGACTCGCCAACCTCAGGGCTATAGCAACACAGTATGAGCATGAACGAGCGCGTAGTGAGCGAATGGGGTCTCACCTATCGCTGCTGGTAATCAGAATATCCAATCTGACTGAAATTGCGGGACAAAATACCACTCATATAAAC
>JBASRN010000168.1:0-1877 GCA_049273855.1 Blastocatellia bacterium | reverse complement strand
GCTTGAAGGTGCTGCCCATCGATGTGACTCGCTCAAACTGGGAATGCACGTTGGAAGGGGTTGGGGGTTGGGAGTTGGGGGATGGGGGATGGGGGTTGGGGGTTGGCCAGGCCTCAGTTCATGAATCTCGCGTGGCGTACTCGACCAACCCTCTAACCTCCATCTCCCATCCCCCATCCCCCAACCCCTACCTCCGTCTCGGGACGCGATATGTGAAAGGGCTTCGAGAGGAAGCCGCGCGCGCGATTGTGCGTGAGCGGGCGCGCCGCCCGTTCACGGATGTTGATGATTTGCACAACCGCGTGCCCGAGCTTCGCAAGAACGAACTGAGGAAGCTTGCAGAAGTTGGCGCGCTGAACTTTATTGGCGGTGGTCGGTGGTCGGTGGCCGGCAATCCGCAATCCCAAATCCGCAATCCACAATCGCTTCACCGTCGTTCTGCGCTCTGGCAAGTCGAGCGAGCCGCCCGGCCTGCCGGTCCTCTGCTTCGCGATCAGAAAGAAACCGACGCCATCGACTCCAATCCGCAATCCACAATCCGCTATCCGCAATCGCCAGTCGCTCAGTCCTCAGTCCTCAGTCCTCAGTCCTTCTCCCCTCTCGACCAGATGACGATAGAAGAGAGATTGACGGCGGATTATCGCGGAACGGGGCTTACGATCGGCCGTCACCCGATGGCTTATCGGCGCGAAGAGTTGAACAAGCTTGGTGTCACGCGGGCGATCGACTTGCGCGAGATTCGCAACGGACGTCCGGTCACGGTGGCGGGATGGATCATCGTTCGACAGCGGCCAGGCACCGCTAAAGGATTTATGTTCCTGAGCATGGAAGACGAGACCGGCATCGCCAACATAATCGTCACTCCTCAGGTATTCGACCGCAATCGAGCCGTGTTGGTGAACTATCCGCTGCTTCTTATAAAAGGTGTGCTTCAGAATCAGGACAACGTGATTCACGTAAAAGCCGGCCGCATACGCCCGCTCGATTTCACAACCGAAGAAGAGCATGGAGTACAGGCTTTAGCCTGGGGGTTTGATCACCGGGAAGATCAACAGGAAGAAAAGACCAGGCTAAAGCCTGAACTCCATGCTCTTTCGCGCGATTTTCATTGAGGTGGGTCGGCTTCTTTGCGACGGTAGATCTCATGCTAGACTTGCTCTTTGGATAGATTGAGCGAGCTGTTCCCAGGACATAAATGGCTGATCCTTTACCGCCGAAGAACATCGAATCGTTTGATACGCCCGCCGAGCATTTGACCTTTATGCAATCGCAGTGGCGCGCGTTCGCTGCATTCGCATGGGAGAAATATCTTTCGGAAGGACGGGGCGCCCTAGTTATCGATCTGAAGCGCGCGTCCAGGAACGACGGGCGATTTCAAGTTCCGACGTTCTATCTGGCAGAGGGAAGCGAAAAGCTTCACGCACGAGGCGGTTGGCCGAGCGCTGAAGTCGCCGCAGTGATTCGGGAGTATGACCCCGAGCAAGACGTAGTGTTTATCTTCATACGGCTTGACGGAGACGCCATTCACTACAATGCGTCGGACGAGGTCACGCCTCCCAGGGCCTACAAGTCTAAGCGATCTCGGCGGCGCAAACGGGGATGAGGTTCGTGTCAACGAGGCAATGCAGTTATTTGAAGTCGAGTCCGCAACCCAAACACCGATGCGGCTCTTTGACCAGCAGAAACAACAGCGACAGAAGACAGGTGAAAGGTGCTCCAATTACCGCGACCAGAATCGCCCACAACGGGATCGTCCCTTTGATCACGCTCGCCGAGTTGCATCGCGGGCACAACCTCAGCGGCACGACCTGACGAACCGGACGGGGCGCGAGAGGGGGCGGAGCTTGCTGGAAGTTCTGCGGCGGGAAGTAGGGCTT
>JBASRN010000164.1:0-2032 GCA_049273855.1 Blastocatellia bacterium | reverse complement strand
TTCAATCACTCCCTGGTCGCTTACCAGTGACTGTTGAAGCGCCAGTCTTCACGGTTCCCGAGACACACGTCTTGTCAAGACTCCGTAACGACTTGGTTCATGAGAGTTGCTATGGAACCGAGCCGGTCGGATTCGATTTCCCGGAAGCGTATTCCGATATCGATTTGGAATTGCGAGATCTGAACTGCCGACTTCTTATGGCGCTGCTGGGTCTACCCAATCGTTGCATTGACTACGGTGCCTGCTAGCTAGGCAGCCTGAAGAGCCGCGAGGTGGTGCGACAGATCCTCCTGGACAGCGGGATTTGCGCTGAGAGTCAGCGTCAGAACGCCCTGGGGATGTGTCAAGCGACCGGCACGCTGAAGGAGTCGGCGGCGCAGGGTAGCCAGTTGTTCGAAAGCCCAGAGAGGTGCTCGCTTTTCGGTGGTCACCCGCTGCTGCGCGGTGGTCTCCATCTGGAGCTCGCGGTTGAGGTTGTGGGCGAGGACCGCCGCCAACAGGTAGGTCTGATTGCCGAGCATCGTCCGGGACGGGACGTAGTCCATCTGGCTTTGCGACTTCAGCTCGGCGAAGACAGCCTCTTGGGCGCCGCGGCCATGATGGAAGGCCACGACGTGGCGTGGGGCAATCGCCTTGTTGGTCACGAGGACCTGGAACTCGTAGGCGGAGTCGTAAGGGATGAAGAGATCGAGTTGGACAGGTCCTCGCGGCCGGGTGCTCCTCTGAGAACGCACGACGAGGATGCGGAAGTGCCGCTGCCAGCTCTGGGGCTTCCAGCGGGGCTCGAAGTAGGCGACATCGGCGTTGATGCGCCACCAGAGTTGGCGTTGTTCGATGACGTCCTTGAGGTGAGGGAAGCGCGCGAACGGCACGGAGATCGTGAAGTCGACGCCCAGCGCGTGCAGTGGAGCGACGATGGCGTCGCTGAAGAAGGCGCTGTCCATCCGCACCTCGATCTGCGCGCGGGGCAGCACAGTCCTGACCTTCTCGAGGCAGGCGAGGATGAAGTCGCGGGCATCGTGGGAGTCGTGGACGTTGCCGGCGCGGAAGAGGAAGTCGAGAACCTGGCCCGTCTGGGCGACGGTACAGAACAGGGGATAGTAGCTGCGTTGGCCCTTCTTCTTGGGGTTGAATCCGACCGCGGTTCCCTCAGCCCAGCGCTGGGTGCCGAGCACGGAGCCGTCGAAATCCAGCGTCACGCGGCGCAGGGCGAGACCTGCGAGCCGCTGCAGGACGAGGTTGCGTACGAGCTCCCGCAGGCGCTCGACCATGGGGCGCGTGATCATGGACAGAACGCGGCTCACCGTCGCCAGGTGCGGAAGCCGTCGGAGCTGCAGCAAGCGCAGGACCATGGGGTCGTCCTCGTAGAAGCGGGAGTCCCGGAGTTGGCGATAGCCCAGGAGGAGATGGACAACCAAGCCGAGGAAGACGGTGGCGAAGCCATAGGCACGCGAGGGCTGAAGCTGACCAAAACACTGGCGCAGCCGAGCCCGGATGTCGAGGCGAGAGAACAGGGCTTGAAACAACACCAAACCGGAAAACGAGGTGAGCTGCTGATCCTCGAAGCGAAGCTGGGGAAGGGCGCGGGATTTGCGTTCGACCTGGTTTCTGCTAAGCTTCATGGCGGCGACCTCCGCGGGTTGTTGATGGGTTATTTTGCCGATAACCATGATAACCCAAGGAGGTTGCCACGTCTACTCTTTTTCCTTTCCAAAGAGCCCTGCGAGAACCTCACCAGCGGTGAGGTTGAGACGGAGCGCCCAACAGAGCCTCAAACGCAGAGCCTTGTGGGCTCTCTCTGGCTTCAGAGCGGTTTCCCAATGCAACTGGCGGGTTCATACACACCTCATGCTGGCTGCACAGTACAGTCTCGACCAGCCGGCCGTGCAAATCGAAGCCCTGCTTGCGAAGTTATGGCCTAAAGAGGGTCGCGGCGAACACCAATGGGCTTATAGGGAGGTCCTACTACTTACTGAGATCAGGAATGCTGTCATGCATGCACGCGGCAAGGTAGACAGACGAAGTCAACGAC
>JBASRN010000160.1:0-14515 GCA_049273855.1 Blastocatellia bacterium | reverse complement strand
AGAGTTATCTCTATCTGAGTCCCGCTGGCCAGCGCCGTTAGTCGCATCACTTCGAGTTCGGAGGGAAGAGCGTTTCGCGCCCCCGGTTTTCCGCACGCCCTGCAGAATCGCGCATTGCCCGAGTTCTCCGCTCCGCACGACGGACAGAACGCTTCAATCGGCGCCGCGGTAGTGGCGAGGGCAATGATTGCCTCGGCTTCGCGCTCGAGCGCCTGCATCTCGCCTTTGGTAAACAACTGCTCGATGTCGTAATCGAACGTAGCCAGCGTTGAGGCGGGACTGATGGGCTTCAAGGCTATGGTGAGTTTTGTGTCATAGTCCAACACCATGGCCACCCAGATGCTCTTTTGCCGGGGACGCTTTGCCTGGATTGGAGTATCGCCAAGTACGATGTAGCCGAAGTCTTCAAGCACATCGGAGAGCCGCTGCCGCACCGAGTCAAGGTCGCCGGCGATGACTCGTCTGAAATGATGCTCAAATCCGCCTGCCATCAAATCACTCGGTTTCACAGCCTGTTCTGCTATTCGTTATTCCGTTCGAATGCAAACGCTATCGAACTAGTCATCGACCCAGTAATCGGGTCTGCGATGCTGATGAGCCACAGCTATGACGAAGATATGATCTTTTTCAATAGAATACAGCAGCTTGTATGGCAACTTGTGAAGCAAACACTTCCTAATGCAGCACCAACGACCAGTCTCTCTCACGCGTGCCCAAGCCCGATTATCGAACACGTAAACGACCCCGGATTTCCTCCCAGATTATGCGCAAGCCCGAGCTTCATATCCTTCACCTGGCGCTCACCGGCTTTGCCCAGCAATTGATGATAGATCTCGTACAGCATCCGCAACCCGCTTGCGCCGATCGGATGACCGAACGACTTCAATCCGCCGTCGGTGTTCACAGGTAAATCCCCCTTCAGCGTGAACGCGCCCGAGTCGATGTCGATCTTAGCCTTGCCCGGCTCCGAAAACCCGAGGTCCTCGTAGATGATCATCTCGGTTATCGAGAAACAGTCGTGCACTTCGGCCATGCTCACTTCTTTGCGCGGGTCCTTTATGCCCAGTTGATCGTAGACCTGCTTCGCGGCCGCTCTAGTCTCGGGAAAACTGGTGAAGTCGAAATCCGGATCCAGCCTGCCGCTGCCCGGCCCGACCGAAAGCCCCATCGCTTTGATCGTGACAAAATCCTTGTTGAACTTTGGCGCAAGCTCGGTGCGTGTGATGATCGCAGCCGCGGCTCCATCCGTGGTCGGACAACAATCCAGCAAACCAAGCGGCGAAGCGATCATCGGCGCTTTCATCGCTTGTTCGAGAGTGATCTCTTTTTGGAAATGAGCCTTTTTGTTGCGCGCGCCGTTGTAATGGTTTTTCACCGAGATCTTCGCAAGCTCTTCCTTGCCGGTCCCGTATTTGTGAAAGTAACGATTCGCCGAAAGCGCGAACGCTCCGGGTGCGGTGTTGCCCGCGCCGATCACCGACGAAGCCGCGCCGGGCAGTCCCGAATAACCCGAGTCTTTCAGTTTCTCGAACCCCAGGACCAGAACCATGTCGTAAGCTCCGGCGGCTACCGAGAACGCCGCGTTGCGCAGGGCGTCCTGGCCGGTCGCGCACATGTTCTCAACGCGAGTGACCGGGATGTATTGAAGCTTGAGCGGTCGCGACAGCGCTTGTCCCGAAATGCCTGACACGAGCGTGCCCACCCACGCGGCTTCGATCTGCGCGGGCTCGACGCCGGCGTCCTCGAAGGCTTCGTAAGCGGCTTCAACGATCAAGTCATCTTCGCTCTTGTCCCAGTGCTCGCCGAACTTGGTGCAGCCCATCCCGATGATGGCAACCTTGTCGCTGAGGTTCTTCATGGTGTCTCCTTCCTTGTACGGGCGTCCCTCCGCGGGCGCCCCTTCCCGCGACGGGACGTATGGCTTGGATTGAGGGCGCCCAAGGAGGGACGCCGTACAATCCGTTGCTTTCACGCTTCGAAGCAAGTCATACCAAATCGACCCGAGCCAGTCAACGACGGGTAAAAGGGGTTCCACAACAACGAAGTGGTTGCATCGATTCTCTGCACCGCGTCGCAACCCCGAACGGGGTTGCCACCTACGTCGGCAGTCGGAAGGGCAACGGAAGATAGAAATCCGTAGCGCCCGTAGCCACAATGGAGTTGTAGCGAGCGATCGATGACCTCATCGTCGGTTCGCGCATTCCCAAGTTAGTCGAGTACGGCAACCTTGGGCTGCGAGTTGCAACCGCATTGCGGTTGCCCGCTGCGGCTCGCCGCCAGACGCGCGACTCACCTTCCTTCTGAATCAGCGCGCGGATTTCGCGACCCGCATCGGCATATAGCGCCCGCATCTGTGCCGCAGAGGGAGGCCGCTCGAGCCTTCGTTCAAGCTCGTCGAGCGGCATGCGGTTCTTGCTTTCGAATCGCCTCAGCATCGCAGACTCGCCCGCGAAGTGTATCGCCAACCCTTCGGCAAGCCACCGCGGCGTGCGCCCTTCACCGACCGTCTCGATCACCGCGTGTGCGTACTCGTGTCGCAAGGTCGTCATAAGGATGCGACGGCGACGCAGCACCGCGAGGGGCTGCAACTGGATGCGGCGTCCGCGTGTCGCGCCGGCGGCAAACCACGGTTGCCCGGTTGCCGCAGTGAAACTCTGCGTGGACACGTGAACTGTCACATCAACCGCAGGAGCCTCCGGCAGGTTCATCGACCCCAAGGTAAGGCGGCGACGCATATCCTTGTCAGCCGCTTCGAGCGTGCGCAGTACGGATTCGATCTCCCCGCGTTGCACTCCTGCCGTGTAGCTGATCCGAAAGTGTTCGCTCTTAATAGTGAGCTCACGCCGGTCGTCGTTCGAGCCTTCACGTGCCGGCAAAGAGAACGCGGCCGGCAACCAAACGTATTCGGCCTCCGACTCGCCGCCTCGCCCAGGCACCCAGATGCTTGCTCTCCGGATCCTCGACTCGCCGCCCCGCCGCCCCGTCCCCCCGTCGCCCCCTCCATCCGTCTCCGGCTCGCCGCGTCGCCTTGTCACCCCCTCGCCCCGTCCCCCCGTCGGGGCGTTCCCGGCGCCCTGAGGACGAACACCCGTACCTGGAAAATAATGTTCGAGTATTTGCTGGTATCCCACTCCGCGCCGGGCCATAACGTGCGCGCCTCGTTGACACAACCCGAGCCCGTGACCGAAGCCGCTTCCTCGAAAAACAAAACTCGATCCGCTTCGACTCACTTGGAATCGCGAGCTCTTTAACACGTTCCATCCCAGCGCGCGGCCAACGATCATCTTGAACTCCCAGCCGCGCACATGCCTGCGTCGTTCTCCCTCGAGGGTGATCAATTCGGCGCGGCCGCTTGCGTCGCGCTTGGTCACGACGACGTCGTCCAATCTTCGGCCAATGTCAGTGCGCGTGTCAGTGGTCAAAGCCTCAACCAGTCGAGCAGCCCGAATCTCGTCCGTCCATTCTCGCCCCGGCATCGCCGCGCAGTAGTCATCGCGAACGCCGCGCAGATAACTCGCCGCCGGGACCTTCCACAGCGACTCGATGCTCGCAGTAGCTCCGCCGCACGCCGCATGAAAGTACGCATCGATCGGGTCGCCGTTCTGTTCGGTCACAAGCTCTCCCGTGGTTTCATCGACCGCTCGGCGTATCTGATCGCGCGTGCGCGACCCGTCGTTGGAATATTGCTGGCAGTGCGTGTTCGAGCAGAGGTCGTAGCCTTCGCTCGAGTGACGGCCGAGGTTCCTTAGCGCGAAAGTGCGGCTGACAACCGCCTGAGCCTTGAGCGCTTCGAGTTCGTCTTCGGTGCTCGCCTCCATCGACAGGACTCCGAGCACGTAGTCTTCGAGCGAGATGGTTTCGGTCCGTCCTTCGCGCAGCGAACGAACCCGCAGCGATTGCTGGTTGCGAATGTCGGATTGGGGGTTTTGGGAGCTATCCTCAATCGTCGATCCTCTGTCTTCGAACTTCACATACGCGTCGAACACTTTTCGCGCAACGTCCGCGCACTCCGAGCCGTGCGAGCGCCTTGCGAACACCAACACCGCGAGTCGAAGCGACTCAGGCGAGACCGAACCCATGTCGTTGGAAGCATCCGCATCGGGGCTATCGGCTGCGAGGGCAACGAACCACCCTTGCCTTCTGAAGCCGTTGCTATCGCTCGAAGTTCCCGTCTTGCCAAAGATAAACATCGGCAGATCAGCGAGCCCCGACTTCTCCGCCGTGCCGTACTCGACCGCGCCTCGACACCCGCGGATCAACGAAGCCACGGGTCCCGACTCGACGTTGATCGCGGCTCGTTCCTCAGGTGCAAAGCCGTCCGCTTGAGCATGTCGCGGACGTAACAGATGCCCTCCGTTGAACAGGGCCGAGTAAGCCGCCAGCATTTGAATCGGCGTCGCGAGCAACCCTTTGCCTTCGCCGAGCGCATCTCGAACTCGCCACTCCCCCCCGCGAATGCTCCCCGCCGACTCGCCGCCTGCATTTACGCCGGTTCGCGCGCCAAACCCGAATTGCGCGAGTGAAGAAGCGAACGCGCTTGCGCTCAATCGTTCGGCCACCGCGGCGAAGAAGCAATTGCACGAGTAAGCGAGCGCTTGTTCGAGGTTGAACGGAGTCTTGCTCTTCGGGTGCGAGCAGACTATGTCCACCCCGTTGCGCGTGTATCTTCCGGGACAAAGGATCCGTGATTCGCTGTCGATCAAACCGAGCCGAAGGGCGGTGAGGGCGGTAAACGTCTTGATCGACGACCCGGGCGGGAAAGCCTGTTCGAACGCGAGACGCGGATTGACGATGGCTCGCAAGCGCCCGGTGATCGGGTCCATTACCAGCACCGCGCCTTCGCGATCGCCGAGCGCCTTAGCCGCAGCTTGCTGCAATGCGCGGTCAACTTCGCCAGTGGTTGCGACGACGGGGTTTGCGGTTGATGGTGAATCTTCAGCCTTCGGCGCAGGGCGAACGCACGACCCGCACAGCGCCGCGCTCAGACATAACGCGGTAAGTGAACTAAGCGCGTTCCAGTGGCTACGACTCAGCCGGCACATGCTCGATTCCTGGATTTGCCCGGCTATCGTCCATTTGTTGGGCGGTTGCTGTTTCACCTGCTCTAAGCCTGGCCAGCGCGCCGACCGTAACCACCCAGCCGATCAGCGAAAGCAGAACCGCTAGCGCCAATCGTGTGCCGAGCAGCGACACATCAAGCCACGGACTGGTGACCGACGTTCGTTTTGTCACGAGCAGGTACGGAATGACCGCGAACACCACAAACCCGATCGCGTACGTCAAAACGGTGCGCGGCGCAAACGCATGCGCCATGGTTCGAGCGAATCTCTTGAACGCGTTCTTCAGTCCATTGCGCGCCGCTTCGATCCACAGGTGAATCGACGCGAGCGGCAGCACGAGACCAACCAGCAAATATTGCAGCGTCGACAGAGCGACGGCTTGCCAGGCAGGTGAGGGGGGCGGCTCCCGCGTGCCGACAACACGGCGGGGCGCTGGAACGGATCGAACCGTTTCTTGTACTGAGTTGAACTCAACGCTTCCGAGATAGTAAACGGCCAGCCCGAGTAGAAGAACGAGCGGGAGCGCGATGATCCCGAGCTTCCAGAAGTCGGAAAACGAGAGCGCCAGAAGCCTGCCCGCGCGGTCTTCGCTTCCGTATCTGACGGCCATCTCCTGAATCACCAGCCACAAAACCAGCGCGAGGATTCCCAGCGCTAAGCTAAGCAGCAACTGAGCAACGGTCGCCTCGCGGGTCGCGAAGAACAGATAGACCGAACCGAGCATCGCCAGATAAAGAGCCAGCATTATCAACAGCACCCGCCAGCCCCGGAGCAGCCTTCGCGCTGCCGATGCGATCGCATTGAACACTTCTTTGATCATCATTGTCCTTGCGGTCCTCGTACGGGCGGCCGGCCGCCCCTCGTTGCGCCTCTGGTATTTCCCTCGCGATTCCTCGGAAGGGCGGCTACGGAGGGCCGCCCGTACAAGCCAGGCGCGGCTACTTCAGGCGCGGCTACTTCTTATCGAGTATCGTCATCCGCGCGCTCGCTGTGTTCGCATGCACCGTAGGCTGATACATCAACTCGGCCCGCGCGGGCGCGACGCGAAATTCTCCCGGCACTTGTACCCGCATCGCTACTTGAAAGACAGCATCGCCATCGAAGTAGTCAACAAAAATAGCCGACTTCTGATCGCGAAACTCACGCGAGTTGTACCAATCTGTCCAGCGGTTCGAGCCTGTCCCTGTGTAGTTGAGATCGATCCCGCTCACTCGCTCG
The DNA here is from genome assembly GCA_049273855.1 of Blastocatellia bacterium. Classification (GTDB taxonomy): domain Bacteria; phylum Acidobacteriota; class Blastocatellia; order UBA7656; family UBA7656; genus Onstottus_B. Next base: position 8,237 of record JBASRN010000160.1, on the reverse strand, counting down.
ACCTGTTCGCACCCCGCGGGTATCGGGTCTTCTATCATCAGGTACTGCCCGTGCCCGCCCTGCACTCGAACACGCGACACGATCAGGTCACCCGAACGAAGCTCGCCCCTCAGCGGCTCAACGGCCCACTTCGCCTCGCCTTCCGTTCCAACGACCTTCAACCGAAGGTACTCGCGCGTGAGCTTTAGGTCTGCCGAAGCGTTCGCCGCCACTTCGTCTTCGCGCGTGAAGTAGCTTGCCGTAGTCGCCAGATATAACATGCCCTTACCGGTCTTCACGATTCTGATCTTGTTGGCTCCGCCGACGGCACCGCCTTTCCGTTCGAACAAAAACGCCTGCGCGCTCCTAGCGTCAGCGGAAGTCACTCGGCGGTTGAGCACTTGCTCGTCATTGACAAAAATCTCGAGCGAATAATCCGGGGTGAGTTCCTTGCTGACCCTTACATAGTCGATCAAGCCAATGATCGCGAAGGCCGTTTGCTTGGTTGACTCCCAGTAGTAGCCGTTCTTTCGGTTCGCGACCAGCCACCGCGCCGCCTTTGCCAACACCTGGCTCTGTGGCGAGATAAGAGAAAGCGCCTTCAACGAGAAAGCTGTCGCTTCGGTGTCGTTCTGCTCGCTGAAGTCGAGCATCGGCCGCCGCCGCGACTCCCAGTGCGCGTCGAACTCGTTCACCCGAGCCGAACCTTCGATTTCATTCGCCACCTGTTTCGCGCGATTGTCGGCACGCGCCTTTAATGCAAGCGCCAGCAACGCCCGCCCATAAGGCTGCAACTCGCCGCGCTTCGAGAAAAGGCCGTTCAAGAATCGCGGGTCGGCTTCGCCGCTCGCGTTAAGCGAGTAAACCATGTAGGCTCGCGACTCGATGTCGATCTGTTTTCCGTCCACGCTTCCGGCGGCGATCATCTCCCTAAGCTTCTCGCGCCCGCGGGCGATCCGCCCCCCGTCAGGCGAGTAACCAGCTCGGCTGGCCATCGTCAATCCGTCAATCACGTAAGCAGTCATAAACGGATCGGTCTGGTCATCCTTCCACCAGCCCCAACCGCCGTCGTCGTGTTGGAAGCCGTACAGCCGATCAAGCCCGCGCTGGACCTTTTTCGCCAAGTCGTTCGAGCCGCGTATCGACGCCGTTTGAACATCCTTCACCGTCTGAGCGACGATCACGTTTGGCAGAAAGCTCGACATCGTTTGCTCGGTGCAGCCGTACGGATAGCTGGTCAGATAATCGAGCGCTCCCAGCAGCGTTCCGGCCACCGAAGGCGTCGCTTCGATGCGAAGCGAGCGCGCTTGCGGGTGAGCGCCGGCCGGCAGATCGATCGCTATCGTCCTGTCGGCGCTCTCATCAGAGATCGTAGTTGCTCCGCCCGCCGACTGTTTCAGTCCGTGCGGAACGACTTCGAGCGGGATTTCGACGGCGTCGGATTCCTGATCGGTGAGTGCCTTTGCCAGCAGCTTTATCTCGCCGACGTTGTCGGCGCCAACGCGCCAATCGATGCGATGCTCGCCCTGCTTGCTGATTGTTACCGTCGTCGCCGCTTGATCCAGAAGCCTCGCCCCGGTTACCTCGATCGAAATCTTCGTGGCCTTTGCCGAATCGAGATAGTTGTGCACGACCGCCGACAGCGTCACGGTATCGCCTTCGGTCAAAAAGCGGGGCGTCGCTAGTCTCAGGATCAGGTCCTTGCGCGAAACGACCTTCACGAGGGCAGCGCCGACCCGGGTGTCGCCGGTTACCGCTCGCGCAGTCGCTCGCCAAGTCGTCAGGTTGTCGGGCAGCTTAACCTCCACCGTAGCCTTGCCGTCCGCGCCGGTTATGATGTCCGGTTGCCAGAACGTCGTGTCTCTAAAATCCTTTCGAATCGTCGGCTCGGCGTACTGACCCTGGTTCTTGAAGTCGGCGAGTTGATACGACGGTTTGGTGGCAGCAAGGTTGACCGGCTTATCGCCCGAGAAGCCAGTGAAGTAGTACGAGATCGTAAAGGTCGTCTGCACCTGGTTGTAGCGCCGGCCGTAGAACGCCTTGCGAATGTCGGGAGTCTGATCCGGCTTGACGCTGTAGATCGCTTCGTCCACCACACCCATGCTGACTTCAGCGCCCGAAGCCGGCGAGCCGTCGTTGTTGCGAGCCAGTACCGTGTACCGCGCGGTCTCCCGAGGCTTGTACTCCTTTTTGTCCGCGAGGATTTCAATGCTCAGGAATTTGTTTCGCGCGGGCACGTTGATCAGGCGGTCGTGCGTGTACATATCGCCGTCTCGAACGTACGCGACGGAAAGGTAGACGTTCGGCGCGTACCGCGCTTCGATTGGAACATCGATCATCACCGCGCGCCCGGAGGCCTCGATGTGGCGCGCGGTCATCACATCGCTCAACTCCGTTGTCACCAGCAAATGAGCCTTGTCAGTCGGCAGCATGGCCAGCACGTGCGCGGTCTCGCCCGGCTGGTACGATTTCTTGTCGGGAACCAGCTTTATTGCGCCATAGTCTTCGTAGGCCCAATCCGACCACTGGTTCTTTCGATCGGCGACGTAAATATAGCCGGTGTCCGACACGAACTCTTTCTTGCCATCATCAATCGTAGTCGTAACGATCACACCGCCCGGCGCCGGGACCCGATACTCGTAAACGGCCGTGCCTTGCTGATCCGTTTTTAGTTCCGCGGTCGCCAGGTTCGTGTCGTGCGACACATACTCGAAGCGCTTTTTGCCTTCCTCGTCTTCCTTTTCGACGCGCTCCCAGCTTCTGCTCACAAACCCGAGCGTGACCATTGCAGCCACGGGCCGGCCCTCGTAGTCCGTCGTGCGCACCTGAATCTTCGCATTGTCGCCTTCGTAGTAGACGTAGCGGTCGGTGTGGGTGCTGCCGATTACGGATCCGCGAGTGCCAACGACGCTCGCTCTGGCTTCGATCGTTCGCCGCGCCTCGTCGGTTACTTGAGCTTCAAGGCGATAGGTATAGTCGTACGGGTTCTTCTCCTCGTTCGTTGGTACTTCGAACTCGACTTCGAGTATTCCCTGCGCGTTCAGCGTCGCCTCGCCGTCCTTGACCATATCGTTGCCATAGCCGTACTCGTTCTCGGACGCTTCTTCGTCTTCCGCCTCGACCTCATCTTCGTCGGTCTCCCACCAGTGATAGTAATGGCTGCGGTAGATGTAATAAGTCACGTCGGCTTTTGTGACCGGCTCGCCGAAAAAGTAGCGAGCTTCGATCGTGAACCTCACTTTGTCGCCGACCGGCACAAACTTCTTTGGCGTGCTGACGGTGACTTTGTACTCTGGCTTTTTGTACTCCTCGACTTCGAAGTAGCTTGTCGCGTTTGTCGAGCCCGCGCCGGCGATGATGCGATAGCTTCCAAGCGGGGCTCCCGCGGCTATATCCACATCGCCGCTGAACGTGCCGCGCGCTGAAAGCGTCGAGTCTTTCTGAAGAACCTTGCCGCCATTTGGATCTTCGACAGTGACGTTGACTGGCCCGCTCACCACGTCGTAGCCGGCTTCACCCTGCCGCCTGAGGATTCCCTTAAAGTAGACCTTCTGCGCCGGCCGATAGACCGGACGATCGGTGTAGATGTAACCGGTCATGCCGCCCAGGCCCTCTTCCTCGCCTTCGCCGCCTTGCAGGCCAAAGTAGTACGGCTGTAAGTCTGAAAGAGCGAAGTGGTCGTTATGCCGCGCCATCACCAGATAAGAGTTGGGCGCCTCGGCCGTTCGCTCAGCTTCGGGGTCGGCATCTTCGGGGGCTTCGGGCTGGTTCTGCCTGATCATTTCGACACGGGTCTTGAGGATTCCGTTCTTGTCGGTCGTCCCTTTGCCGACGGTCTTCTTGCTTCTCGAGATCTCAACCTGCACTCCCTCGCGCGGCGCGCCGCTTTTGCGATCCACCGCGAAGACCAGCATTTCGCCGGTTGGCGCGGTCTTGTTGATCAAGGTCAGGTCGCTGACGAGAGCGACAGTGTAAGCTCGAAGGCCGCCGTTGACCGCTTCGACCAGGTAGACGCCCGGGTCGCGCCGGCCCAGCATCACCATTCGCGCGTCGTAGAGGTTGTCAAGTGGCTGAAGCCTCTCGCGCCAACTGTTCACAAGCTGATCGGGATTGAGCAACGGCACTCGCGCATAGTCGGCGACGTTAAGCGGCACCCGGTCGCCTTCGCCGCGGAACTTCTGGTTGAGCGACTCGCGCGACTCTCGCCGCAACTGCGATCGGAAATAGCTCTTGATCGACTTGTAGACCGAGACCTTGAAATCCCGAATCTTCTCGATCAAGGACGGCCCCTGTTTGATCGAAGCCGCCACGTCGAGTTTTTCCTGCTCGCCCATCTTGTGCGGATCAGCAAGCCCTTTAAAGAACTTTGCCGGGTCGCTTACTCGATAGACGCGGAAGTCCAGATGCTCGACTCCGACGTAGTTGATCCAAACCCGCGCTTTGTCGGCCGTGCTGTATGTGCGGTTTGTCGAGAGCGAAAAGTACGGTTTGGAGGTCGTGGCCGCTGTCTGGCCCGCTTGCGCGTCAGCTCCTGCGTTTTCATCCTGGGCACCTGCGCGGGTTGCGGCGAAATAGACCGACACACCAATGACCGCAACGTAGACGATCGCGGACGCGAATCTGTTTCGAAGTTTCATAGCTCTGACACTTTCACTGAAGGATCTTCAGTCGGTAGAAACCAAGGAAATTCGGATTGCTCTCGACGGGCCGCCATCTCTTGTCGGGGTGATGGTCCAGAACCGCAAGCCTGACTTTCTTCACCGCGCCTTCATCCGCCGGCGAGCCTCCCGTGTGATAGACCACCCAATCGCCGGCGCCTTCGCTCGCGTGCCGCGCCTCGCCGATAAGGATCATCACGTGGTAGGGATATTTCTGGACCCAGGGCTGATGGAAGAACAACAGATCACCCGGCTGGGCCCGCCGGCGGTCGCGGCTGACCAATTCGCAGTTGAAGTTCTTTAAGGTGCGCGCGTCGGCGAACTCCGAGAACGTTCCCGTCGCAAGATCGTTTTCTTGAAACGTCCCGAAGTCAGTCCGAAACAGCTTCTCGCCAAGGGGGCTTTCGTCCAACGAGTAAGCTTGCACGTCGGCCGAAACCGGCTCGTACTGGGCGCCCATCTTCTGGAACCACGCCCGGTCGTGATGGCGCAACGCCTCTCGCCAACTGAATCGAACGAGACCCGCGCAGTCTCTCTGACCCGCGCTCCATTCGCCGCTCAGATTGTAGAACTGCATCTCAGCGATCGTGGTAAACCACCTTCGAAAGCGGTGCCGGTCTTCAAACGAACGCAACTCAGCGAGGTCGGGCATGCCGTCGCTGTCCGCGTCGCTCGATTCAGCGGTAACCGGTTGAGAGGGAGGGCTGCTGGCCCAGGAAGCTCGGCTGCAAGCGGCGAGGAACGCGCCCGGTACCAGCAACAGCAGAAAGCAGGCAACACGCACTCGCACTTTTTGAGACCGCCTCCACAGTCGAGCGGGATTATATTGCCCGCTTCGGAGCAAGTCAAAAAAGCAGCAAAAGGAACGCAGGGTCGTCATGAGGCGCAAGAGCATGGAGTTCAGGCTTTAGCCTGGTCGTTCGTCGCGCCAATATGAAACCAGGTAGAGTCATCCAGTCAAGCCTTAGCCTGGGGTGCTTTGGCCAAGATAAAAGCAAAAGATAAAACCAGGCTAAAGCCTGAACTCCATGCTCTTGCGCCCTTACATGACGATCCCGGCTCTTCCTGCACCCACTGCGAATCAACGTTCCGTTTTGGCGACTGCTTTGTATCTTTTTCCACGCGTTTGGTTGTCCGTGATCGTCTTGATGTTTGGCTGACGGGTGTGTCATAAAGTTGCCGCGATCAGAAGCTCACCAAAGAGCGCAACCGCAGAACACTGACGACCACGATAGGAAGGCAATGACAGACTCCAGGATCAATCGAAGGAACTTTGTGAAGACGGCGGTTACGGCCGGCGCGGGGCTCGGTGCTTTGGGCCGAAGCGCGAGCGTCAACGCACGAGTCATCGGGGCTAACGACCGGATCAATCTTGCGGTGATTGGGGTCGGCGGACGAGGTCGAGGCCTGCTCGAATGGGCGATGAAGACCGGCGAGCAACCCGCTACTCTCGCGAAGCTCGTCGCCGTCTCGGACGTCTACGGCAAACGCTTGAACCAGGCGAAAGAAAGAGCCGCCTGCGACGGTTACCTGGACTATCGCGAGATACTCGCACGCCAGGACATCGACGCGGTCATCATCGCAACCCCCGATCACTGGCACGCGCGCATGGCGATCGAAGCGCTCGACCGAGGCAAAGACGTCTACCTTGAAAAGCCGATGACTCGCACAGTCGAGGAGGCGAAGCGCGTCTACGAAAAGGCGCGACAGTCGGGACGCGTGTTTCAGGTTGGCTCGCAGACTACAAGCTCGGATCAGTGGTGGAAGGCTCGCAAGGCGATTCAAGAGGGCATGATCGGCCGCTTGATAATGAGCCAGGGCTCTTACCATCGCAACTCGACCCAGGGCGAATGGAACTGGACGATAAACCCGGCTGCTGGGCCTGACGGCAAGGGCGACGATTTCATCGACTGGAAGATGTGGCTGGGCGACGCGCCCAGGCATCCGTACAACGCGGACCGGTTTTTCCGCTTTCGCAAGTACTGGGACTACTCGGGCGGCATCGCGACCGACCTCTTCTATCATGTGATGGCGCCGCTTAACATCTGCTGGGGCGAGGCTCAGTTTCCATATCGAGTGATGGCCTCGGGCGGGATTTACATCTTCAAAGACGAGCGCGAAGTACCCGATACATTTATGCTCACCGCGGACTACTCGCAAGGTCACTCGGTCGTGCTTAGCTCTTCGATGGCGAACGAGACTCACATACCGGGGCTGATTCGCGGACACGAAGGAACGATAATGATGGTGCCGGGCGGGCGCTTCGAGGACAAGGTTGATTCGATCTCGGTGACGCCGGAACGAATCGTCAAGTTGAAGTGGGAGGAGAAGTACGGTGCGACCGAGATCAAGCTGAGCTGTGAGCCTCGCGAGGACCACATGCAGAACTTCCTGCGCTGCGTGCGAACGCGTGAGAAGCCGGTGCTCGATGCGCTCACGGCTTACAAGGCGATGGTGACCATCGGCATGAGCGTGCAGTCTTATCGCGAAGGCCGGGTGTTGTATTTCGACGAGCGGAAACAAAAGGTGGTGTCTGAAGCGCCGAAGGCTTAGGTGCGAGTCTCGCAGCATTCGATTGCCTGTTGGGAACGGAACTAGGGCAGCCTTTCGTTGACTCGCTTCAATGTCGGATGCTACTTTTGCCGCTAAAGGGAGATCGACTATGAGCAGTTCATATGAAGAGTTATTCGAAGCCGTGTTGGCGCTCCCTGCCGGCTCGCGAGCAATGTTGGCCGAGCATTTGCTGGAAAGTCTAGACGATCCTGACCAGAAGACGAGGGACGCGATCTGGGCCCAGGAGGCGGAACGTCGTGCCGCCGAGATCGAGACCGGACGCGTCGCGGCGTTGCCCGGCGACGAGGTCATGAAGGACTTGCGCTCCAGATTGAAGTGATGGACTACCGTTTTCATCCTCACGCCCTCAGCGAACTGGATGACGCTCTGACTTACTACCTCAAGGTGAATCCTGAATTAGCTAGTGACTTTCTCTCCGAAGTCGAGAGCGCGATTGGCCGCATTCTGCAGTTCCCGGAGGCGTGGACTAAGTTGTCACCTACAATACGGCGCTGCCGGACGAGACGCCTTCCATACGGAATAGTCTACAAACTGGCAAAGAACCGAGTTCTCATCGTCGCCGTAATGCATCTGCACCGAGAGCCCAACTATTGGGCCGATCGCGTTTGAGAACGATCCGACGCTAGAGCGTCTCAACGCACAGGCAAGGTTTGAAAGGAGACGAGTATGGTTAATGTAGCTCTTCTTGTTAGACTCGAGGCAAAGCCAGGAAAAGAAGCAGAGGTCGAAAGCTTCCTCCGCGGCGGCTTGGCGATCGTCCAGGAGGAACCCGGGACGACGGCGTGGTTCGCCATTCGGATGGGACCATCAACGTTCGGGATCTTCGATGCCTTCCCGGATGATTCGGGCCGGCAAGCGCATCTTACTGGACGCGTCGCCGCGGCCCTTATGGCTAGCGCGGCGGACCTCCTGTCGCAACCGCCTGTCATCGAGAAGGTCGATGTTCTCGCGGCCAAGTTGCCTTAAGGACAGACATGTACGGGTGGCCCTCCGTGGCAACCCCTCGCAGGCTGAGATTGCATAAAC
>JBASRN010000148.1:0-9320 GCA_049273855.1 Blastocatellia bacterium | reverse complement strand
CTTAACCCTCAGGTCCTTGAAGGTCGTCGCAATTGAGGTAGGCGTGCGCAGAAAAGACACGAATTCGGACGGAAACGCCGCCGAAAGAAAATGCCACAATTGCAGCAAGTCATGGTAGAATTCTGGTTATGAAATGCCCAAAGTGCTTTAACCCCCTCCGACGGGTAGCCTCCACCGAGGACTCGGTGTGGTTTACTTGCCCGTTGGGCCATAGATTCCATTCAGAAACAGGAAGCGGGATCAGCGATTCCGAGGGTCACCGCTACGCTGTTTCTGAGTGATTAGAGCGACTACTCCCGAGCTCCGGTGCCCGGGAGTAGTCGTAGGGACACGTTGGGGCGGAGGCCGTCTCACTCGCTGAAACCCTCCAATTGCTCGAAGAAATCGCTAAACACCTACAAGCAACTCTCAAGGTTACCTCAGTCCGTTGATTCTCTTGCGAGGCAGATTGAGCTTGAATTCACTTTTCCTTCTTGTTAGTCTTGCGCCAGGTTGATTAATCGATAGAATCTTGTTCGCCGGCGCGAGGGGAAAGGTAGTTCGCCGCGTCAAGGATTCAGATTAGGAATTTGGAGTTGCAAAGACGTTGGGAGTGTAGGGCTCTTGGGTATGTGGAGGTGTACCCTAGTGGAAAGAGTCTCCCACGAACTCTGTTCCACGACCTTACTTTAGTCCCTCTGGAGGATAAGCCGAATGGAAAGGCGAGCGTCGCTAGAGAGTCTGGTTGAATTGATCGACAGCGGGCAATTCCTGGCTGCTGAAGAGATATTCTCGGAACGGAGAACCGACGAGCCTATGGAGATGGTCATTCGTTCGGAAGTCGCAATGTACTTCGACAGGCTGGATGACGCCGCCTCTCTTCTAGACGAAGTTTCGCCCCGAGTGACGGACATCAGCGTGGCGGCCCGGCTTTCAAGGACCAAAGGCCGGTTGGCGCTGTGGCGGGGAGACGACCAACAGGCAGCCGCGCAGCTTCAAACTGGATATCACTTCTATTTGTTCCTCAAAGACTCATTCGGGATAAGCAAGTCGCTTTTGAACCTCGCGCGTCTTGCGCTGCAGCGAGGACAACTGGAAGACGCGGCTGAAAAGCTCGAAGCGGCTCATAGCGGGCTGGGGGGACGCACAAGCAAACGAACCGAGTATCTGAGAGGGCTGATTGCGAGCGAGCGGGCAAATCTCGCTATCGACCGCGGCGAGGTCGAACAAGCCACCGAGTTCTATTCAGAAGCGATGCGACTGCTCAAGGCTAACGAGCGCGGGCGCTACTATGGCCGTGCCCTGGTTGGAATGGCTGACCTGAGGTGCGCGGCGGGAGGGTTTCAGGATTCGCTGGAGCTCTACAAAGAAGCCATCACCGTCTTCGAACGTTACGACCTGAAGAATGAGGTCTCCCGCAGCCAGTTGAAACTAGCGCAAGCGTTAACCAGGTTGAGGCGGTTCGAACGGGCTGAGAAGCTCGCCGAAGAGAGCCGCAGCCTTCGCAAGGGCGATCCGGCCGGCGAGAGCGCGGCGCTGTCGATGCTGGTCCTGACAGCGCTTCAACAGAACGAATTGGTCGAAGCCGCCACCCGTGCCACATCCGCCGTCGAGCTCGCCGATCAGTCCCAATCCTCGCCTGATTTCGCGCAGGCTCGCGTTCGCGCCCGTATAGCACTCGGGCAGGTCAGGTTGGCCGAACGCGACTTCAAACAGGCGGCGGAGGTGTTGAGCGAAGCCGCGGGACTCGCCCGCAACTCGAATGGGACTTCGGCAATCCGACGCCTGGAGGTTGAAGCAGTCATATACCTTGCAGAGGCGTTTCATAGCGTGGACACACGGGCGGGCCGCATCGAGCTGACCCGCGTCGGCGAGCTTCTCAACCACCTCGAAGACTCGTGGCTTGGGGACGAGTTCAATCGCGTGTCGGCCAAGTACGAGGAGCAAATAGTCTTCACCGAAGACAACCGCCTTGTATTCGATGGAAATCAGCTTCCGCGCTGGCAAGACGCAAAGAAGACGCTGGAAGGCTTTCTTCTGCGTAACGCGCTTCGTCAAACGAACAATAGTCTTACCAGAGCCGCACGAAAACTCGGCGTGTCGAAGGTCCACGTCCACAACCTGAAAAAGAAGCACGGTCTCTGAGACTGACCTCGCCGAGTAGCGCATCGGTGTTTCGACGCGCCTGACTTCGACCACTCATCCAGCCCCGAGCGCAATTATCGCCTCGCGCAACCGCGCTTGCTTCTGGAGCTTCCGCAGGTACTCCGATTCATCCGAGCCGGTCTTTGCGCGGACGATTCCCGCTAACGACTTTTTCTCAGCCTTGCTCCATCGGCCGAGTTCTGGAATCAGCGCTAAAACCAGCGCGAGGTCTTCAAAGACTCGCCTCGAAACACTGCTCACAGTCCCCCCTTGCAGGCCAAGTGCGCGAGCGACTTGCTTACCTGAGGCCGCGCGAATCCGCGCAGCGTCGCCGTCGAACTCGCGTGCCATCCGCCGCGCCACAGCAAGACCAAGATTCCGGATGTGAAACCTGTCCCAGTCGCCGGCACTGGAGCCGGGCGCTTCATATACCGCCGTACCGGCCGACAACCTCCGTAGGATTCGCGCGGGAGTTCGATACCCGCGATCGGCCGTGATTTTGCGCTCTTCTGTTTGAGCAAGTCTCTCAAGCTCCGAGCGCGTCGGCCGGAAGCCCAGCTTTCGATAAAACCAAAAAGCCCCGGACTCGATCGCTTCGTCGTTGTTGAAGCCAAGTTGATACGGATCAATTGAAAAACACGTCGCACCCGTCACAATGTTGAGCGCCTGCAAGATCTTCCCGTAAACCCAGGCAGTCTCGCCGTCGCGGAACGTGTAAAACGTGTTGAAGCCCAACTCGATCCGTTCGAACAACGTTATGCCTTCGATGTAGTTGATCGGAACTCCGTTCTTTAGGGTGAAACCCGAGTGATACCCGCGAAGCGGGAGCCGGCGCTCGGCGGGTAAGCCCCACAAAAAGATCTCCACTCCGCGTCCCGCTTCGGCCCGCACGACAGTCGACGGATCGCCGTAAGCGATGCCATACAGCTCGCGATACCTGACGCAGGTCGTGTCGCGGCATACATCGAGAATCACTTTTCCCTGATTGGGCGAAAGCTTCTTGATCGGAAGCGGAGAATTGAGTTCTTTCGCGATTGAGACCTCGTTGCGGCGCACGAGCGGTTCGCGGTGGTAGAAGATTCTGCGCCGGGCGCGGATGTTTCTTGTTCGCGACGTCCGTGAGTCGCCCATTTCCCATCTAATCCACAACTCGAGCGAATCATAGAACGCAGACTTGTCTTTCTCGGAGAGCAGCGACTTCTCCAACCGTTCAATCAGCCACGCAAGGTCGCTTGTCCTCCGCTTTTTCGCTGAATGAATCCAGGTTAAGTATGGAATGTTCGCTTCGGTGAGAGAGTCTTCGTCGAGAAGCGGAATGAGCCGGGGGAGGTTGGTTCCAAGCCGTTCCTTCTTCTCGAGCCGCTCCCAGTCAATCTCGACACTTGCGCGATGATGCTGGGCAAGCCAGCGCGCGATCCCGTAGCTGTACATCCCGTGAAGCGTCGTCCGCGCGATTCCCGAGTTTTCGATATAGTCAAACGGCGTCATGTCCTCGCTCGACGAGCGAAGCCGGTCGACGCGTTCACCGAAGGACGCCAGGAGTTTGTCGGCGAGCCGCAGAACCGCTCGGTTCTGCGGATACCCTCGAATGAAGAGTAGCGCTTCGTGGAACCGAATGAGCGAGTCTGAATCTGGGAAATGTCGCCGAGCGAGGGAGCGAAGAAGTCTCTCGAGGCGGACTGCGTTATCGACGCCAAAGTGGCGCTTCGAGTTTTCAAGCTCGCTAAGGAGCCGGTTGAGCGAGTCAGAAGGCATTGCCGCTGGTTTCCGGTCGCGCAGGGATTTTGAGGCTTCGGGTCACAAACGAGAAACCCGACACCAGAAGCTAGAACCAGATCAGAGGAGATATCTCCGTCGAACCATATCGAGCGCGGCGGTCGAGGCTCGCCAGCGAATCAAGTGGCGATCGCCCACCAGGTTCAAACGACGGTTCGTATTCGTCACGTCGTCAGCCAGTCCGACGTAAACCGTGCCGACCGGAACCGCATCCGTCCCGCCGCCGGGGCCGGCAACTCCGGTCACACTCACGCCAATCGTAGCCCCGGTGCGTTCCTTTATGCTCCTCGCCATCGCTTCGGCAACCGCACCGCTCACTGGGCCGTGCCGTTCGATCACTTCCCCAGCGATTCCAAGCAACGTGCTCTTCGCTTCGTTGCTGTAGCTGACAATGCTGCCCAGAAAGTAGTCGCTCGAGCCTGCGACGCGAGTTATACGCTCGGCGATCAACCCGCCGGTGCAGCTTTCAGCGGTGGCGATCGTGTACTCGGTGAGGCGGAGCCGGTTGCCGATCACCTCTTCAAGGGACTCACCCCGAGTCGAATAGCAGTGCTCCCCCAACTTATCTTCGAGTTTGTAGGCCAGCTCGCCTGCAAGCTCGGCGGCCAGTGCGGCGGTCGAGGCGGTTGCTTCGAGATGTACCTCGATCTCTGAGTCGGTGAACAGAATCGTTGTCGTCGGGTTCGTGTACTCGCCGTAGATCGGGGCGATCACGTTGTCCAGCGCCGATTCGCCTAAACCAGTGACCTTCAGCACTCGCTTCGACATTCGAACTCCGCGCGACATTCTCTCGAGATCAGCCATCACGTGGTTGTCGAACATCGGCTGGTTTTCGCGCGGCGGGCCAGGGAGCAGCACGAGAAGCTTGCCGCCCTCATCCATCCGGAGCCCGGGGGCGGTGCCGTTGGGGTTAGGCAATGCCTTCGCGCCATTCGGGATCAATGCCTGACGTTCGTTGTTCGGCGTCATCTGATAGCCGCGGCTTGCAAACCGTTCGCGAATGCTGGCGAGCATCTCGTAATCGAGCGTGAGTTGCCGACCGGTCACCCGCGCAATAACTTTGCGGGTGACGTCGTCCTCGGTAGGCCCCAATCCTCCTGTCGAGATGATGATGTCCGAGCGGCCGAGTGCGTCACGCACAGTCTGTTCGAGGTTCGATTCATCGTCGCCGACGACGGTCTTAAGCTGAACGGCTATACCGATCGAGTTGAGGCGCTCGGTCAGCCAAGGCGAGTTGGTGTCGGTGCGGTGCGGCGTAAGCAGCTCGGAACCGATCGCGATGATTTCTGCTCTTAGCATTGGTTTGTGCGGCTTCCCGGAGGCACCTAGATAGCCGCTTGATACAACCCTCGTTGGCTGATGTGACGCTCGACTGGTTCCGGCACCAATCCGGTGATGGGCAAACCCTTAGCCACGCGCGCGCGAACTTCGGTCGCGGAAAGCTCCCCGAGATCCGAAGGAAAGTCCATGTACAAGATTCGCTGGCTGATCTCAGCGGGCTCACGCTCGAGGAGGGTGCGTACTTCTTCAAGACCCGCACCGGCGCGGGCGGCCACAATCAGACGGCTGCGCGAGAGAAGATATTCAAGCGCCTCGGTGCGGTGGCTGAAGCTCCGGTGATAGCGCTGCGTGTACCGGTCGTCGAAATCAAGCACGCGCTCGAATGTATCGAAGCCGACGACAAAGTGCAAATCCGGTCTCGGGTTGCACACTCGCTCCAACGCTTCGATCATGTCTACGTAGAACGCGTGCGAAGACAGGCCTATCGAGACCCGCGAGTCATCCGCAAACGCCATCTGAAGCATCGCGACCCGATCTTCAAGCGAGCATTCGTATCCGGATTTGTCGGCGTTGGTGATCCCGGCCAGCGCCAGGGTTTCATCCAACGCGAACGCTTCAGAAGAGCGGTGTATCAGTTCGACGTGAGCGATGGTCACGGGATTGAAAGACGCCGCGAGAATCCCCAATCGTCCTCCGGTTCGTTGGATTGGGGTGAGCAATTCGACGCGCGGTTCGCTCGCAGCTTCGATCCGCTGGATGATTTCAGTGAGACGCAACGACTCCATCTGGTGAGTGCCGAAATGCTTATATTAAGCGCAACAAAACAAACGGCCACGCGATCACCGCAGCATAAACACCTGCCAGTGCGTCGTCGCTCATCACGCCAACCCCTGCCGGAAAGCTCTCAAGCTTGCGGATCGGATAGGGCTTTGCGATGTCGAACAGCCGAAAGAGCGCGAACGCGGCGATCACTCCCGCGATCGACGGCGACGCGACGATCGGTGTGAGCGCGATCAACTGACCGCTGATTTCATCAATCACAATCTGGCTCGGATCTTTGACGCCGCTCATCTCGCAAGCTCGATTCGAAGCCCAAACCCCGGCAAGGAACAATGCGACGTTGCTGATCACAAGAACAACGAGGGATGAGCCTGGCGAAAGAGAGAGCCTGTTGGCGAGAGCGTGGAACCCAATGAAGAGCGCCACCCCTTCGATCGCCCCTAGTGTCCCTGGCGCAATCGGTGCAAAGCCCGCTCCAAAGCCCGTGGCAACAACATATGCGAAGCGATCAATCGCGCTGCCCTTCCGTTTGTTGGTGATTGCAAGCCGAGTCATTGGCGGAGAGCTTGTACGGGCGGCCCTCCGCGGCCGCTCCTTTCCTAAGTGCTATCCTCACTTGCGCACTGAGGGGCGGGCCGCGGAGGGCCGCCCGTAGACTCTAAACTATACGTCCCACCAGATCGTAGTCTTGAGCTTCCGTTATCTCGACGGTCACGAAATCGCCCGGTCGCGGATCAACACCTTCACGAACGTCATTGATCAAAACTGAACCGTCGATCTCAGGCGCCTGCGTTTCCATCCGGCCTTCCAGCAACAGGTCGCTCTCTTTCGATTTGCCTTCGAGCAATACTCCCACGCGCTGGCCGATCAGCTTGCGATTCTTCCGCCGCGAGATTCGCGCCTGCTCTTTCATCAGGCGTTCGCCCCGGCGCGCGGCAACGTCCGGCTCAACTTTCTCACCAAGCTCAAATGCCGCCGCGTTCTCCTCATCTGAATAAGTAAACACGCCTACGCGGTCGAACTCCGCCCTCTTCACGAACTCTACCAACTCGTCAAAGTCTTCCTCGCGCTCGCCGGGAAAGCCGGCAATGAAGGTTGTGCGAATCGCGACGCCAGGCACGCGATTGCGGATGCGCTCGATCAGCCGCTGGTAAGACTCACGGTTTCCGCCGCGCCGCATCCGGTGAAGCACCCGCCGGCTCGCGTGCTGGAGCGGGATGTCAAAATACTTGCAGACGTTCGGGCGCTCGGCCATCACCCGGAGTAATTCATTGGTAATTGCCGTCGGGTAGCAATACATAAAGCGGACCCACTCGACTCCCGGCAAGGCGGCGATCGAATCGACGAGCCGCGCAAGTCCGTCAGCCAGTGCAAGGTCCGACCCGTACGTCGTTGTGTCCTGCGAGATAAGCACGAACTCTTTCACGCCTTGCGCAGCGAGCATTTCGACTTCGCGAATGATCGACTCAGGCGAGCGGGACCGAAACACCCCGCGCAGCTTCGGGATAATGCAGAATGCGCAGGTGTGGTCGCAGCCTTCGGCGATCTTCACATAAGATGTGTACGGCGCGGTCGCGCGCAAGCGGGGAGTTGTTTCGTCGTAGAGATAAAGCTCCGGGACCGCCGCGCCGTCGCTGTAGACCGGGAGCCCGGGCCGGCCGTTCGGCTCGACTACCGATTCAATCTCTTTGAGTTGATTGACACCGATCAGCGCGTCGATCTCGGGAATCTCGCGCTGAAGCTCGTCGCGGTAGCGCTCGACCAGGCAACCAGCAACTACGAGGCGCTTGAGGTTACCCGTCTGCTTGAGCTGAGCCATCTCGAGGATCGTGTCCACCGACTCCTGGCGCGCTGAGTCGATAAACCCGCAGGTATTCACGACCAGCACTTCTGCCGCTTCAGAGTCGGTGGTTATCTGGTAGCCCCGGCGCGCGAGCATACCCATCATCACTTCGCTATCGACGAGATTCTTCGGACAACCCAGGCTCACCATTGCTACTTTTTTATTCTCGGACACTCTAAGTCATCTCCGTTGGCTGATGCAGAAACAGGAATGTTACCGGATGGGGACCGCTATTACTAGTTGGCGGAGGAATTGGGGGGATTTCATGCTGGGGCCACTGAACCGTCTTGCTCTTACTTTGGTGCTCGATAGCTTGTCCGGCTGGCGCGGACGATTGCACCGGACTTCTTGGATTCGATGCGGAGTTGATGAACACGGCCGTCGCGGCGGTTCGTGTCTGGAGGGTAGAACGCAACCGTGTAGCTTGATCGGATCTCCTCGGCTATCGCTTTGAAGACAGGCATGAAGTCCTTAGTGTCGGCGGAGAAGTCAGCCCCTCCGGTCAGAGGTACGATGCGAGCAACGTCCAGCAAAGTCATGCTCCTTTGGTTGGCGCCCAATCCGGCCATGTACGAAGGTAGCGTGATCGAATAGACCGTCACTTCAGCATCGTTAGCACGCCGTATCAAGTCTTGTTGATCGGTGGTGTCCACGTTGTCGAACCCGTCCGTTATCACGATGACGACGCGGCGAAGCCTCCGCGCGCCGCGGTAGCGCGGCGCGCGCTTCAGCATCGAAATCGCTCGGTCAATCGAGGCGAACAATCTGGTCGAGCCTTCCACCTGGCCGATTCGCTTGAAGCCCTGCCTGAGTTTGGTCACATCATTGGTGAAGTCTTGAAGCACTCGGATGTCGTTATTGAAACTGATAACTGCAAACACCGACTCGGGCCTTACAAGCGTTGTAAAACTCGCCATTGCCTCGCGCTGTTTTGCTATCTCCTCCGGCTTGATGCTCCCTGAAGTGTCGAGGGCGAAGACGACTGCAAGCGAGCGAGTCAGCGCCGCCTCTTCGTTTGCTTCGAAGAATGCGAGCTTGCGTGGCTCGTTGTCCTCGTACACAACAAAGTCCTCAGCCTTGAGCTTGCGCAGAAAGTTACCGTCCTTGTCGATCACCGTGACGTCGACCGCTACAAGGTCCGTTTGAAGCTTGATCGGCGGCTCGCCTTGCTGGCCCGGAGTAGTGTTCAGGAGAGACAGCAAGGCCGCGATCGCCAGAGCTTTGCGAGCACGGGCGGGTTTCAGATCGACCGATGAATTCAAAGGCTTGCTCCCGAGGGTCGCCCTCGACTCTTACAACAGCGCGCGACAACAAAAGGCTAGCACGAGCCTGCGTGTCTGGCGAGTGTGGAGAGTCTGGAAAGAAGAGAAGAGGGGAAGAGGAAAAGAGGGGAAGGGGAGAAGGGGCGACGCGAGGGAAGGGGAAAAGGGGCCGACGCGAGGAGGGGTAGCCAAGGCTCCTCGTCCGTGCAATCACCGCGTCTCCCCTTCCCCGCGTCCCCCCTTCTCCCGTTCTC
>JBASRN010000138.1:0-16351 GCA_049273855.1 Blastocatellia bacterium | reverse complement strand
AACGGGCTTTGGGTTTCGGGTACACTTCTTGCCTGAGTGTACATTGTCAGACTATCCAGCTAAAGGTGCGACTCCCGTCTGAAAGGCGAGTCGCTCCGAGATCGCTGAAGGAAGGAAGTGTGAAATGAAGAACTCAAATGCTTGGACGATGTTCCTGGCTGCCGTGCTGATGTCGTTTCTGACAGCCACGGTTGTGTTTGCTCAACAGCAGACAGGTCAACGGAAAGGTATGCCACGCTACGACCCGGCTACTGAAGCCACAGTTACTGGAATCGTGCAGGAAGTGAAACAAGTAGCCGGATCCGCACGATGGAGCGGCACACATCTGACTCTAGATACCGATGCTGGAGCGTTTGACGTGCATGTTGGGCCGTCAGCGTTTCTTACGGAGAAGGGGTTTACGTTCGCCAAAGGCGATCAGATTGAGGTCACAGGATCGAAAGTCAAGTACGAGGCGGGTGATGCTCTGATCGCACGAGTAGTCAAGAAAGGCGGCAAGGTCCTGACATTACGCGACGCTAAAGGATTTCCCGTTTGGTCGCGGCGCAATCGCTAACTTGGTCCGACTCTGTGGGCTTGAAATGAGCCACCCGATGGGCGGTGCTGCTCAGACAGTGCAGGTGAAATGAAGATACTCTTGGCCGTAGACGGATCACCCTATAGCGATATGCTGGTAAAGGAAGTCGCCGGCAGACCGTGGCCTCCTGGAAGCGAAGTGAGGATTCTTGGCTGTGCCCATCTCAAGATCCCTGATGTTCCCGATCCAATCCTGGTTTACTACTCAATGCGCCTTGAACTATTGGAAGCCGAGCGCAAGCGGATGCATCAGGTGGTCAGCAAGGCAGCCGAAGTGCTCCGCGAACGAGGTACCGCTCTGAAGATAGAAGCGGAGGTCCTCGACGGCTCGCCCAGGGAGGTCATCCTCGATGTGGCCAAGGAGTGGAGAGCTAATCTCATAGTGGTTGGCTCGCACGGTTACGGGCCGGTGAAGAAGTTCCTGCTGGGCTCGGTGTCACAGGCAGTTGCTTCTCACGCTCGATGCTCGGTTGAAATAGTGCGTGCGCTGAGTACCGCCTCGGAGAGCGAAACCACTCAGCGTGAACGGGTCTGAGCGAGGTACAAGTCGATCTCTTCTGAACTCGAGCTTCACGGTGTTCCGGCTTGCTACCACACGCCCCGCGCCTCGACTCTCCTCGGTCCTCAGGGTGGTGCGGAAATTCTCTCGCTGGGTGCGTCAAAGTCCGCCTTACAGAGTAACCGTAGCGGTCTGCAAGAGCCGAAGCCGGAGACTTCGGCTTAGTCGCGGTTGGACCGCCGGTTGCAGAAGCTCATTTGACAGATGCGTTTCACCTACGTGCTTATCTTCAGTCTGCTTGGTAGCGTAGGAGCGCTGACCGGCGCCGGCGTCTTGTTGATGTTTCCAAAGCTTCACGATCGTTTGAAAACGATCCTGCTGGCTTACGCTGTAGGGACTCTTCTGGGCGCCGCATTCATGGGTCTAATTCCGGAGGCAATAGCACATCATCCGGCGGAGCCGGTTCTCCTGGTCGTTCTTGCCGGGATATTCGGTTTCTTCTTAGTGGAAAAAATCCTGCGACTACCGCACGTCCACGGGCATGTAGCAGAACAACATGACCATGCGGGCGAACGTCATCCGATTCAGCCAGCCGGCTTGCTTATCCTCATAGGAGACGGCTTCCACAACTTTGTAGACGGAATCGTAATCGCAACTGCTTTCTCAGTGTCCATACGATTGGGGGTGCTTACGTCTCTCGCCGTAGTCGCGCACGAAGTGCCTCAGGAGTTAGGCGATTTCACGATCCTGCTTCAGAGCGGCTGGAGCCCCCGAAAGGCCTACTGGATGAATTCACTTTCGGCGCTGGCCACTTTGCCCGGAGCGCTGCTGGGTTATGTGGCGCTTCATGCTATCGAACCTCACATCCCATACTTGTTAGCAATAGCCGCCGCGAGCTTTCTCTACATTGCTACCGTAGACCTTGCTCCGATTCTCCATCACGAATCGGGGTTCAAGAAGAGCCTCCTGCAACTGGCGGGTTTGCTTCTGGGAGCTGGCACGATATCGATGCTGCACCGTCTGCTCGGATGACGTTGACGGATCCAGGGGAATCCCATCTTTAGCCCAGTAGTACTCGTGACCCGGGATCAGTCGTAGGATATTCATGTTGTCCTACCGTCGGTTCGTCGGGACAAAAAAGGGCACGACTCGACTGACCGAAACCCACTCGAGGTCGTGCCCTGATCAATTCAACCTACGGAACAACCGTAATGTGGTTCTCTACTTTGGAGACCCCTGGCGCTCCCCACGCGGCTCGCTCGGCCTCACGTTTTTCGGCCCAGGAGCGAACATTGCCCCAGAGCTTGACCGTGCCGTCTGCCGCGTCGACCGTTATGCGGCGCGCCTCAAGCTCGGCGCTCCGTTCGAGCGCTTCCTCGATCCTCGTCTTCACCTGGGTTGGAGAGACTCTGGCCTCGATGAAGATCTGATTGGTGACACCCTTCACGCCGGTCAGCTTCTTTACGGCCGATTCTGCGGCGTTCCGTTGGAACTGCCAATCGACATCTCCTTCAAGGATGATCCAGCCGTTCTTGACGGTGACCTTGATCCTGTTGTCGGGGACGTCCACGCGGCTTTCGAGCGCAGTAACCGCATTGCGGGCTATCTCCGGATCGCTCAGTTGAACCCCCGGCTTGACTTCGATGTCATTGGCAACACCTTTGACTCCATAGATTCGCTTCGCAGCCCGCTCGGCTGCTAGCTTTTCGGCATAGCTGTGAACGAATCCGGTTAACGCAGCAACAGCCTCGTCAACCACAACAGCTATATCGGTAGATGTTATCTCCGGATCCCACTCCACCTCTCGCATCACCCGTTCGCGAAGTTGGTTATCCGGGACCATTTGCAACCTGGCTACCATAAAACACCTCCCAGAACGGATATTAAACATCCGTCCGTCAACTGAATTATCTGAGTTATCAGGTTCAGGTGGCTCGCACCTTCACTTGACCTTGATCTCCACCTCTTTGGGCTTAGCCTCCGCCGACTTCGGTAGTTTCACTTCAAGCAGACCATCCTCGACGCCGTGTGAACATCGTCATCCGGCGTAAAAGGGGTTTCTTCCAGCGAAACCATCACCGGTTGTCTTATGTGGCTGCGCCCGCCATCGATCGTTTCTGCGCCGCGTCGTGCGGTATCTCCCCGGTTTCAATGAATGACTTCATTCGCATGAGGTCCTCATCCATTTCCCTCTTCGGATCAGCGCCAAACAACATCGCGACAAGGTGACCTATCGCTCCAGCCGGGGGGTTATAGGACATCTTGATGTCGACCGATGTGTCACCCTCGGCCGTAGCGGTAAAGTGAATCAGGCCTCTCTGTTCGATGGCCGATCCGGGCAGGCTCTTGAAGGCGATCAACTGGTTAGGCACGAGCTTAGTTATCTCGGCATCCCACTCGACCGACACTCCCGCCGGCCCCGCGACTACCCAGTGATATTTACCTTCATCGAGCTTCCTTACTTCTCGAACGTTCGACATGAACTGCGGGAACTTCTCGTGGTGGCTCCAGAAGTCGAATACTTCCTCGACCGGCGCCGCGATGTTGATCGTCTTCTCGATATCGATAGTACGAGGGCCGGCTTCCAGGCCGACTATGCGTTTGATCTCGAGATTCGTCAGCGCGCGCGAAAGCACCGCGAGTCCGACTGGTCCGATCGCGCCGCCGATCAACCCTCGGCGTTTCGCGGCGTAGACAGCCAGAACTCCTCCAGCCGCGCCGGCAAACAGCCGGGTCGTCGGCGACCAGTTGGTCTGCATCAAAGCCGGCCTTTCCCCCAGACTCACTCGGCCGCCCTGCAACCCCGACACTGTGCCTGCCTGCTCGTGCACCTCAAGCCGGTTCTCGACACATGCAACGCCTCTTATCGCTCTTACCCGCTCGAGCAGTCGGTCCAGCTCTTTTGCCAGAATGGGTCCGCTCAAGGTCACGCGACCAACCTCGGCTTTGACCTCGATTGAGCTCGCATGCGATACCACGCGCCCGAGCTTTGATCGCACGCGTGCAACCAGGACTTCATCTGAGGCTTTGCCGCGAGGGGAAAACAACGCTTCAGCCTCTGCAACAATTCCGCTAACGCGATTGGCGAGGTCCCGCGAGGTCTTGCCGATCGCATCATCTGTCTTGTTCGCCACGTGTCGGACCTTGTCCCTCACCTGCGCGCGACGGCGTTTGCCTCGATCGGGATCGAAGATGTACATCAGCCCTGCGCCTATGCCTAAGCCGCTTATCACTGCCGTTGTTTTCTTCATAGCATCACCTCCGCGGTCAACCTGCGACGCTTTCCCTTTAGTCGCCCTCCATCGTCATCGCCACCAAGCCACGAAGGCACCAAGAAACACGAAGCCCACTTCATATTGCAATCGCTTACCTGGTGCGGCTTCGTGGCTTTGTGTCTTGGTGGCGCCCTCCCTTTTTCAGCAGCCTCTTAGGATTCGGCTGGCCGAGGTTTAGATTCAAAGTGTCTTTTGAACCACCCGGCTGCCAGTCTCGCCACTTCTTCCAGTGCTCCGGGCTCTTCAAACAGGTGAGTGGCCCGATCGACGATCTCCATGTTCTTGTCACATTGAAGCTGTCGATAAGCGTCCAGATTCAGACTGATGACCTGCTCGTCGCGTTCGCCGACGATCAGCAGTGTTGGAGCCTTGACCTTGGGAAGCGATGCTCCGGCCAAATCAGGACGACCACCGCGCGATACGACGACGGCAACTTGTTCCCCAAGCTCAGCCGCTGCGACCAGCGCTGCCGCCGCCCCGGTGCTTGAACCGAAGAACCCGATGGGCAAGGTCTGAACGTCCCCCTGCTTCTTGATCCAGTTAGTTGCATAAACCAGTCGCTTAGCCAGCAGATCTATGTCGAAGCGCAAGTGGCGGGTGTATTTTTCTTCTTCTTCTTCTTCCTGGGTCAGCAGGTCGAAGAGCATCGTGCCTATATAGGAGTCGTGCAGCGTTCGCGCGACGTATTTGTTGCGCGGACTATGACGGCTGCTTCCGCTCCCGTGCGCAAAAAGCACGATACCGCTAGCTCCCAGGGGGATGTTCAACTCGCCTTCCAGTTGGGTTTTGCCTAAAGGGATGAAGACATCACGCACAATCCTGAATTCTGCTTTTGCCTGACTCATGGTTGTTTCTCCCGCGAGCGCGAGATTGAGACCGCGCTCGTTTCGTTCAATCCCGATGCCAATAGACCCGGGCAAGTTTGTTCTCGTGCGAAAAGTCGTAACGGACCTCGCCTCCGAAGGCCTTCTCCAGCGCCTTGCCTAACCGCTGGGCAAGATGTTCTGTCGTTGTAGCGGTAACCAGCCGCCCATTCTCATCCGTCTCCCGGCTCAATATCCGCGCGAGCGGGTTATCGACGCCTGCGCGCTCGGCTTCCTTATCAAGTAGGTGCTCTATTTCCGCGCGATGCGATGTGAGAAAGCCGCCAGAGACGTAAACAAATCCGTCGGGAAGCACTTCCCGCTTTTTCTTGCAGGCCGGGCACACTGTGATCGTCTGCGGATGCCAGTGTTTATGCTTGTTGCCTTTCTTTGGTGTATCGGCCAGCGTCCAGCGCCGATCTGAATAAACCGCTCCGCAGAAGAGGCATTTCGCCGGTTCGCTCGGCGCCCGAGGTGGACGGTGCCGCCCGGCGTCGTGATCTACACGCTTGGAAATGGTCACATTCGAATACCGCTTCCCGCTTCTCATGGTTCACCTGCTTTCGGTTGAGACGATCTCGTAGTTCACGATGGTCGCTTCTCATCTCGCGGCGCTGAATCTACGCCGAACTCCCACATCGGCTTTCCCGTTGGCCGCGTAGTTGCGTCGAGCTCGGTTCCAATGGGAAGGGGGTGTTTGCCTTCTCCGGGTTCTGTTGATTGCCACCGGTCTCATTCGATTAAGCTAACGCAACGAGTGTGCCCCTGGCGCATACTCGATTCTGTGCGAGAACGGAGTGAAGCCTGAGCCTATTCACGCAGGACCTGGGGAATTTTTCCTTGCGAGAGGAGGGCATTGGCTTGGTCGCAAAGCTGAAAGCTCAGCCTCATCGCGAGTTCGGTGCGCGCTCGAATTCAGGCGCGACAGTTCGGCACTAGTGTTGCGTGAACTTGTAAGGTCCGGGTTGAGAGCCGCACCGTTCCCCTCAAGTCTTGACAGCAGTTGTTGACGCAGCGGACAAGACGAAGATCTCTCGCAAGGTGGCGAGACTCGAGCCGCTGATTTGTGTAAAAGGATAAACCGAGGTGACAACCATGATACTTCCAGTTCAGGTTTCGTTTCGCAACACGCCTCATTCCGACATGATTGAGGAAATGATCCGCGAGGAGGCAGCGCATCTTGATCAGTACTACAACCGCATCATGGGCTGCCGCGTGATGGTCGAGGTGCCGCACCGGAGAGAGGAAGGCGAACACCATCACGTGAGGATCCACCTGACAGTACCCGGAGGTGAGATAGTGGTGAAACGTGAGCCGAGTCTCCATTCTCGCCAGCAGGACGTTCAGGAAGAAGAGCGCACAAAGGACAGGGAGATCGAGCGCTCGCACAAGCACCTACTTGTTCCAATTCGCGAGGCCTTTGATACGGCTCGGCGAAAGTTGCAGGACTATGCGCGCCGCCAGAGGGCGGATGTGAAAACTCACGAAGGTAAGCCGCGTGGCCGCGTCTGCAGGGTGTATCCGGAGGACGGCTATGGGTACATAGAGGCCCGAGACGGAAGTGAGGTGTACTTTCATCGAAACAGCGTGGTCCTTGGCGAATTTGAACATATGAAGGTCGGCTCGGCGGTGAACTTTGTAGAAGAGGAGGGAGAGAGAGGGCCGCAGGCCAGCAGCGTGGTGCTTGTGGGAAAACACAACCGTCACAAGTCAGTGAAAGAAGCTGGAGTCTGATACACGCATAGACTCGCGCGGATCAAGGCTCTCAAGAGGGTACAATGACTGTTAACCGGTATCCCTGCCCCTTAACCAGTCAGTAGCCTTATGTGCGACAACTGCCAGGTCGGCGCTCGTGTCGAGTTCCAACCGCGGGCTGTCGCGATCATCGAAGGGCTCAAACTCGGACCGCTGCCGAAGATAGGTTTCCCAGGTCGCATCCGAAAGCCCGTCCTTGAGCGTCGCACGTCGCTCCAATCTCCTTTGCACGAGCTCCGGCGTGAGCCGGCACTCGATGACTCTCCATTGCGCGCCGGTTCTCAGAGCCATTTCACGCGCGACCGCGCGCTCCGCGTCGCGTCTGAACGTTGCGTCAAGCACAACGCCGCCATCCTGAGCCAGCAAGTCTTGGCCGCGTTCGGACACAGTTTGATAGGTGAGGCGGTTGGCATCCGCGCTGTATGGCCCCACGCCGTAATGGTGTCGTTCCCTGATATCGAAGAGCGTTTTGCGAACGGAATCTGATGACACTACGCGCAGACCCAGTTCACCTCCGATAGAACGCGCGAGTGAGGTCTTCCCACTGCCGGGCAGTCCCGTCACCGCAATCACGCTCGGGCGACGAAGCGGGGAAGCGTACCGGGCAGCAAGGCCAAAGTACCGTCGCGCTCGCAATGCCACCACCTCGCGCTCGAGCGCTGTCAACTCCGCCTCGTCAAGCCGGAAGCTCTGCACCTTTCCGCGAACATACGCGCGATAGCAGCGATAAAACGGCAGCACGTTGAACAGCCCGGCATCCGGGCATCGCCCTCCGTATTGCTCCGAGAAATAGTAGCCGAGATCGGGTCGGCCTCGGGCCTCGAGGTCCATGGCGAGGAACGCAACCTCGCTCGCAACATCACTGAACCTGAATCGTTCATTAAACTCAATGCAGTCAAAGATGCACAGACCGTTGGTCACACAGATGCTCTCGGCGCGTATGTCGCCGTGTCCATCGCGCATGCGGCCTTCGATGACCCGGGCTCGAAGCAACTTCTTATTTTCGCCGAGCCAGCGAGTCACCCACTCGCGAATCGACTCATAGGTTTCAGCGGCAATTGTCCTGTCGATATAGGGGGCCGTCTGTTCGAAGTTCTCCTGCCAGTTCCCCGCGATCACCTCGGGCGAGCCGAGTGCATCGACTTCCGGACCTCGCCGCGCCGCTCGGTGAAACTCGCAAAGACGATCAGCAACGCGTTCAATGATTGCCTCTGTGACTTCGCCGCGGGCCAAAAGCCGATCCAGCATCTGCTCGGACGGAAGCCGCTTCATCATAACGCCGTATTCGACCACCGGCCCCCGATCGGAGAACCGGAGCTTTCCGTCTACACGACTGATCGGCTGAACGCCTTCATAGTAACCCGCGCAGAGTCTGGCATTAAGTTCGACTTCGGCCTGACACGCGTCGCGGCGCCTCTCGATCGTCGTGTAGTCGAGAAACCCGAGATCGACTGGCTTCTTCAGCTTCAACACGCGGCGCTTCCCCAGCAGCACAACGGATATGTGTGTCCGGATGATCTCGATCGGGAGCTCGTCCTGGCCCCAGTCCGGGCAATCTCGTAGCGACTCCACCATTCGCAGCCACTGTTGGAGTTTTGCTTGCCTTTCAGTCTTACTTGGATTCAAGGCGCTCACCTGTTTGCACTATTGCAACTAAGCGCCCGTTCTGAGAAAAGTGCGCCCGGCTCACTGAAAGGCGAACTCGGAGCATGCTTGAGTAAACTTGCGCATGTTGCTGTGTGAAACGGCCCACTCTCAAACGCGAGCGTCGCGCCAGATCTCCTAACTTTTAATCTAAGCGTGTATCCGTTGCTGGCACACCGGTTGCCCTGCCTGACAGGGGAGGTTATTCGCTGCTCGTAAGGCGTTTCCGATCGTCGTCAATCGTGGCGAAGAAACGCTGACGCCCGTTAGCTCGCGAGAACTGCTACCAAAGAAGATCGTGCTCGACTCGACAACTAAGTCTGCGCCATCAGCCTTGTCCAGTTTGAGCCCGCCTTTCCAGACCGCAGAAGTTCGTGAGCCTCTATCGCAACCGCCCTGACGGAGGTTAGGCCATGAGAAAATCAAGAACCAGAAAGTCGCCTGAATCCAGTGTGGGCACCACTGATCAGCGCTCGCAACAAGCAGTTGATCTCGCAACTGCCGAACCCGATAGGCTGGGCAATTCAGTGCGCAACGCCTTTTCACAGCTCTCTGAGGAGGAACGGCCCAACGTGGTTTACAGGCTGCTTACCGCCCTCAAGAAAGCCGGCGTGAACATCGGCCAGCACCTGCTCTTGCTTGGAATCCCGGCAAGAACGGCCGAGGAATTGACAGCGCCCGAGATCGCTACTCTGATTCGATACGTCCGAATCAACGAACCGAGAGCGATGGCGGCGTCGGTGCCAGTGCTCAACGAGCTTCTAACTGCGCACGCCGAGCCCGCTAGAGGCTTAAAGGTCTCCAGCCGTGCTGCATAACCCGGCCTGAGAGGCAAAATGGCAGAAGCGAGAATGAATAGTTGATGATCACAAGGAGCCTGTGTGCCAGATTCTGCAGCGCGAGGGATATCCCGCGCAGCCAATGTCACCGCAATCCGGTGGCACACTGATAAAGCTATGAAGACGCTAATAGCATCGGATGGATCGCAAGAAGCGACGACGGCGCTGCGCACAGCAAGTCGTCTACTGCGGAAGAGCAGAAACGCATTTGAGGTGTTATGCGTCGCGCCGCAACTGGACTCTCCTTTGGGTCAAGGAAAAGGAAGTCGCGGAAAGGGCAGTCAGGCTCTTGAAGAGTACCGCAGGCGAATTACCCGAAAAACCAAGGCGATTCTGGATGACGCGGACAAGATTCTGCGCGCGGAAGGAGTCGAAGCAAAGCTCTTCTCCGAGATCGGCTCCCCTACCGATGTTATTGTGACGCTCGCTGCAGACCATGAAGTGACGGTTGTCGGGGCCGCGGGCCGGAATCATCCGGCAGGGCCCGGGCTGGGGTCCGTGGCCAGCCGCGTAGTGGAGCATGCGGCGGGCATGGTGCTGGTCGCCAGAGAACTCGCCAGCGGCGACAGAATGCGTGTGCTGCTCGGACTTGACGGCTCGCTTGCCTCCAAGCACGCCTTGAGCGCAATGGCAGCTTACTTCGAAATTGACTCGGCCGAGATCACCTTGATGCATGTGAAGGAAACGCCCTGGATTCACCTTGGCCTCGATCGCGAATGGTTTGATTCTCCCAGGGATGTATTCGATCAAGCTGATCCGGAGGTCCTGCTCGAGGAAGAGTTGCAGCGCGAGGCCGAAGACTTGCTCGAAGATGCGCAAGCCAAACTGGCGAAATATAACTACTCGGTGATGACCCTGATCGAAGAGGGGAATCCAGCCACCGAGATTCTGGGCCAGGCAGAAAGCGGGCAGTACGACCTCATCGTTCTCGGAGCGGCCGACGCTATGGACACAAAGCATAATATGTTGGGCAGCGTCTCGGCCAAGGTTGCCTGGCAGGCGCCCTGCTCGGTTGCAGTGGTCAAACTCGGCGAGTGATGGCGCTAAGCCAGACCTCTCTCTTGCTGGACGTCAATGAACGTCACCCTGACCCCGGCCTTCCGGCATTCTTCGAGCACTTCCTCGGGAACGGCATGCCGCACCTCGATCAGCACCAGCAGACGGCCAACGCCTCCATCTCTGATATCGTTTAACAGGTTCCGATGCTCCGGTTTTCCCGCCGTGCCTGAGCTCGGAGTCCATTCGCCTATCATCGAGTCTATATCGAACCCGTGTTTGGCTGCGTAGCGCGTCAGGATTGCTTTTTGCGAGATCGGATCAACATTGCCGGCCGATGATTCCACGAGCGCGACTGTTTTCTTTTTCGTTTGCATGGCCATGCTCCAATCCAACTCAGAAGTCCCGGGCATCACGAAAGCACGCAACGGCAGTGCCGGGGCTCACCGGTCTGAATCGCTCAACTCTTGATTGTGCAGATTGCCTGTCGAATAGAACGTGCGAAAAGTTTCCCAGGAGGATGGGCCAAAGCACTCGCCACTGATTCGCGCGATCGAGGTTTTCGGCCATTGCGCAGCAAATTTCCTTGATCGAATCAGTACGCGAGTCGGTACGGCAGTTGCCTTTGGTTTGCTTCTAATCTTTGTGATCGCGGCGTTAACGACGAAGCCCAGTCCGTTCGCAAGGTTACCGTGCGCACTACCCTTCTCAGCTTTATTGGCGATCTCGGCACGCGCGGCGCGGAGACAGCATTCGCGCACAGGGCGGGCCTGAGGGTCATTCGCTGGTCGCGCGAGCAGATTCGGGCAAGGGCTTTTCAGTTTGCCCGCGAGCTAGAGGCTCGTGGGATCACGAAAGGCGACTGCGTGCTGTTCTGGGCGACAAACAGCCCGGAATGGGTCGCGGCGTTCTTCGGCTGTCTGATTCGCGGCGTGATAGTAGTCCCGCTCGACGCACAAAGCGCCCCTGATTTTGCCGCGCGCGTTCTGCGCCAAACCGAACCGAAGCTATTGCTCTACAGTGGGAACCTTCGCGGCGATCTTGATGCCAATCTCCCGCGAATCAGACTTGCCGAGCTGACCGAAACGGTTGCGCATCGATCCCCTGATTCGTATCCGGTCAAAGAAATAGGAGACAACGACCTGGTCGAGATCATCTACACATCGGGCACAACCGGCGATCCTAAAGGAGTATGCATCAACCATGGAAACCTGCTCGCCAACATAACCCCGCTCGAGGAGTACGTGGACAAGTACATCAAGTGGGAACGGTTTGTTCATCCGATACGCTTGCTTGAGCTCCTCCCGCTTAGCCACGTCTTCGGCCAGTTGATGGGGTTGTTTGTGCCACAGCTCATCAGGGGCGAGGTCTTCTTTCAAGACTCACTCAATCCTTCGGAGATCATCGAAACAATCAGTCACGAGCGCATATCTGTGATCGTGACGGTCCCGCGCCTGCTCGACACGCTGCGCGACAAAATCGAACGGCAGTGGGAAGCGCGAAACGAGAGGGAGAAGTTTCAGAAAGCGCTTGCCAAAGCTGACGATCAGCACTTTCTCAAGCGATGGCGGGCCTTTCGCGAAGTCCATCGCCAGTTTGGCTGGAAGTTCTGGGGTTTCGTTACGGGCGGCGCCACGCTCAGCCAGGACGCTGAGAGCTTCTGGCGGCGGCTCGGCTATCTCGTGGTCCAGGGATACGGGATGACCGAGACCGCTTCGGTTATCAGCTACAACGATCCTTTCAAAACCGTTCGTGGCTCAATCGGAAAGGCGCTGGCCGGCCAGGAAGTGAAGCTCGATGAGAGCGGCGAGATACTCGTGCGCGGTTCCAGCGTCTCACCCGGTTATTGGAGCAAAGGCGTGAAGCCCATGACGGCAGATGAAGGCTGGCTGCGGACGGGCGACATTGGCGAGATGGACGAGGAAGGCAATCTCTACTTCAAGAGCCGGAAGAAAGATGTCATCGCGACCGCTTCGGGATTGAAGATTTATCCGGAGGACATCGAAGCTACGTTGAACCGCGACCCGGAAGTGCGCGACAGCGCGGTAATCGGCATTGAGGGGCCGCTTGGTCCCGAGCCCCTTGCAGTGTTGCTGCTGCGCGACGAACACTCGGATGCTGAAGCAGTTGCCAAGCGGGCAAATGAAAACCTGAGCGAGTATCAGCAGATTCGGCGCTGGTTCGTGTGGCCTGAAAAAGACTTTCCACGAACGACCACAACGCGCAAGGTGCGCAAGCGAGACGTCCTCGAAGCGGTCAAAGCCCAGGCCGCCGGTCAGCTTGCATCGCATGCGCGCCCGACGAGTTCACTGGCGGAAACAATCGCCCGCGTCAGCGGCGAGACGCCCGAGCACCTGGATTCTTCTGCGAATCTGACAACAGACCTAAAGCTGGACTCGCTTGGTCGCGTTGAGCTGCTCAGCGCGCTTGAGGACCGCTATCAGGTTGAGCTCGATGAAGCCGCGTTCACCTCGGCAACCACTCTGGGCGATGTCGAGAATATGATCCACGCAAAAGCGACGGAGCATGCGCGGCCATATCCCTTTCCCGAGTGGCCGCTCAGATTCCCCGCCACCTGGATTCGCCTCTTTGTTCTTTACCTGTTGTTACTGCCGATCACAAGATTGATGGGCTGGGTGCGCGCGCAAGGTAAACAGCATCTGCGCGAATTGCGCGGTCCCGTGATGTTCGTTTGCAATCATATCACCGCGATTGATGCGGCGCTGGTTATTTCAGCTTTGCCCGGGCGCTTCAAGCGAAGGCTTGCGATTGCAATGATAGGCGAGATGCTGCGCGACTGGCGCTATCCTCCTGAAGGAACCAGGCGGCTGACACGAGCGGTGTCGCGATTGACTTATTGGTTGGTGTTGTGTCTGTTCAACGCATTTTCACTCCCGCAAGAGAGCGGTTACAGAAAGAGCTTTTCCTTTGCCGGTCGCGCGGCCGATCTCGGGTACAATTTGCTGGTGTTTCCTGAAGGCCAGCGTACGCACGACGGTCGGATGAATCCTTTTATGGGCGGCATTGGATTGATGGTGGCGGGCTTGAATATGACGGTTGTGCCAGTGAAGATAACAGGGCTCTTTGAACTAAAACAGCGAAAGCGGTACTTCGCGCTGTCTGGTGAGATAACCGTGACGTTTGGTGCGCCTGTCAGATACGAACGCTGGTATGATGGGGCGCTCATTCCGAGAGATCTAGAGACGCGAGTTGCCAGCCTCTAGCGTCAACCGTTCCGGCCGCAACTAAATGCCGCGCCAAACTCCCGGTACAACAATGCGACGACCCTGGCTGGCGACGGTGCAACCTGCGCGCGGCTGTTCCATAGAAAGAACCTCACAGGAGAGAATATGCCGGCGAATTTCACCTGCGACCTCTTAGGTACAACCACACTGCTAAAGCATGCCTGGGAACACACAGTTGGTAGCGGTCGCGCGCTGCATGCATTGCGCGCTGATTGGCAGCAGCAGTTGGAACGCTGCCACAGCGAGTTGGGGTTTCGTTATGTCCGGTTTCATGGACTGCTCGACGATGAACTGGGGACGCTCGTCATCCACCAGGACGAATTCCTTTACTCATTCTTTAACGCGGATCGCATCTGGGATTTTCTGCTGTCGATCGGGATGCGACCGTTTGTGGAGTTGAGCTTCATGCCGGAGGCGCTTGCCTCCGGTGGTGAGGTTGTCTTCCAATTTCGCGGGAACGTCACACCACCGAAGGATTACGACGAATGGGCGACTCTCATTCGCAAACTGGTGGGCCATTGGGTCGAGCGCTATGGCCTCAGTGAAGTTAACAAGTGGTTCTTCGAGGTGTGGAACGAGCCCAACTTACGCGCTTTCTGGAGCGGGACACAAGAAGATTACTTCAAACTTTACGCTCATACGGCTCAGGCGATCAAAACGGTAGCATCGTCGCTTCAAATTGGTGGCCCGGCGACGGCGATGAATGCCTGGGTTGAAGAACTGCTCGACTATTGCGAGCAAAACGCTCTGCCCGCGGATTTCATCAGCACCCACATCTACCCGACCGATCCGCTCGGCTTCGAAGGCGCAAACACCGAGCAGCAGTTGTCAAATAGTCCGCGACATCTAATGCGCGATCAGGCGAAGCTCACCCGCCAGCGGTCACGCGGAAGGCCGGTCTACTATACGGAGTGGAACATCTCTTCAAATCCGCGCGACCATTACCACGACGAGCCATTCGCGGCTGCCTTCGCCACCAAGATTCTGATGGAGACCGACGAGTTCGTGGATGGCTACAGTTTCTGGACTTTTACCGACATCTTCGACGAGAACTATTTCCCGTCGATGCCGTTCCACGGAGGATTCGGCTTGCTCAACCTTTACGGCGTACCCAAGCCGATCTACAGAGCAATTCAGTTGCTTCATCACCTCGGCACCGAGAAGCTTCCCGTTGAGGGATCGCATGAGACAGTGGATGCCTGGGTCGTTCGCAAAGATAGCTCCGTCAGCATTGTGTTCACCAATCACGCGCAGCCGCGTCACGAGATCGGGCCTCAACACGTTGACGTGCTCCTGACCAATGCGCCGCAGCCGCGGACCGCGCACATTGAGCGAGTTGATGAGGATCACTCGAACCCGCGGGCGCGGTGGCAAGAGATGGGCGAGCCGGATTATCTGGCTCCGTTGCAGGTTGAGCAATTGGAGGCGGCCTCTCGCCTGGTCAAGGAGCCGCTTGGCTGGAAGTACGAAAACCGCACCGTTCAGCTTGATATTGATCTGCCGGCGCACGCTGTCGCGGCCATCACTTTAGAGTTTGGATGCGAGCAGCGGGAGGGATCGACGATCTGAGAGCGCCGCCAGCCAATCTACTCTTCCCTTCTGGTAACTCGAGTGAGCCATAGTTGCCAGCTGAGTCGGTCCGTTCTTTTCGCTTGTTTCTCGCGGCAGGCCCGACGTCTGACTCACACAGGGCCGTCTTGAGCACCTGTTGCACGGACTCAACGAATACCAGATCCAGTTCTTTCAATAGCTCTTTTGGTATCTCTTCCAGATCGCGACGGTTCTGCTGAGGAAGCACTATCGTGGTCACCCGGGCGCGTCGGGCCGCAAGCACCTTTTCTTTTATGCCTCCCACGGGCAACACGTTTCCGCGCAGCGTGATCTCGCCGGTCATCGCGACCGAGCGCCGGACGGCTTTGCCGGACAGCGCCGAGACCATTGCGGCTGCGAGCGTCACGCCCGCCGAAGGTCCGTCCTTTGGTATTGCGCCTTCAGGAACGTGAACGTGCACGTCGTACTTGCTGAACTTTTCGGGATCGATCTCCAACTCGTCGGCGCGGGCTTTGGCCCAGGAAAAGGCCGCTTGCGCGGATTCCTTCATTACGTCGCCAAGTTGCCCGGTCAGAAGCAGCGCTCCCTTTCCCGCAGTGAGCAGCGCCTCGATAAACAAAACATCGCCGCCCGCGGGCGTCCAGGCAAGCCCCGTCGCGACGCCCACCTGATCCTTCTTCAAGACTTCATCGGGGTGAACGTGCGGGATGCCGAGAAACTCCTGCAGATTGTTGCCCGAGATTCTCACGAGCTTGTCGTTTCCCTCGGCCACACGGCGCGCGACCTTGCGGCAAACAGTGGCTATCTCGCGTTCGAACTGCCGAAGCCCCGCCTCGTGTGTGTACTGGAGAATGATCCCCTTCAAGGCCCCGCGGCTCATGTTCACGTGTTTAATCGTTATGCCGTTGGCTTCCAATTGCTTCGGTATGATGTGCCGCCTGGCAATCTCAACCTTCTCTTCTTCGGTATATCCGGCCAGCCGAATCACTTCCATTCGGTCGCGCAGAGCCGGATGAATCGTGTCCAGCACGTTAGCGGTCGTCATAAACATGACGTTCGACAAATCGAACGGCGTGCCCAGGTAGTTGTCGCGAAAAGTAAAGTTCTG
>JBASRN010000061.1:0-49863 GCA_049273855.1 Blastocatellia bacterium | reverse complement strand
CGCCCCTCGTTTGCAAGAAGGCTGGACTTGGTCGCAGCGAGGGGCGGCCACGGAGGACCGCCCTTACATGTCTTTACGCATGTCCGTATTGCTTATCTTCATCGACGGTGTCGGGATCGGAACACGCGGTCCGCACAATCCGCTTGATGGCCTCGACTCGGATTTCTTCTCGATCTTTCAGAACGAACCGCCGAAGCTGCCGTTTGACGGCAGGCTTGCAGTCACCGATGCGCGGCTCGGTGTTGAAGGCCTTCCGCAAAGCGCCACCGGCCAGACAGCAATCCTCACCGGGCTGAACGCACCTCAGTTGATCGGCCGCCATCTTCACGGCTACCCGTCGCCCCGCCTCAAGAAAGCGCTCGCCGAGCATTCAATCTACAAGAAGCTTATCGCCGTCGGCCGCTCGGTTACTTTTGCAAACGCCTACACGAGTAACTATCTCGAATCGCGACCACGATTTGTTTCATGCACTACCGTCGCAGCCGAAACGGCCGGACTGCGGTTTCGCATGCTTGGGGACCTGGCTGAAGGCCGCGCCGTCAGCCACGATTTCACGAACAGGTTTCTGATCGAGCGAGGATTCGACGTTAAGGAATGCGAGCCCGCAACGGCAGGCCAGAATCTCGCACGCCTGGCAGCCGATCACGACTTCACGTTGTACGAGCACTTCATAACCGACCGCATAGGTCATCATCGCGATCGGGAGCTTTCGTGGAAACTGACCCGCGAGCACATTCCCCTGCTCACGCGTTTCGTTCGAGCTGTGCTTTCCACGGCGGATCTCGAGCGGCAAACAGTCGTCATCACCAGCGATCACGGAAACATCGAAGACGCGACCACTCGCAGTCACACGCTCAACCCTGTGGCCACGCTTGCGTTCGGCCCTGCTCGCGGATTTGTTTCGTCACGAGTGCAGGTGCTGACTGACATTACGCCTGCGATAGTCGAAACGCTCGCGCGCGGTTAGTCTCTTGAATCGATTGCAACGACGTCCGTGATTGCCAGTGTCGTAGCTCGCCACGCCGACTCTAGTTTGGGCAGTCGCCGGGTGGTTTACCCTACCCGTTCATCGGCGGAGGATTGGGGTTGGGAGTCCACCAGCACGGTCCCACGTGATCGATCGCGGTGTTGAAGTACTTCGACACGGTCGAAACGTCGTTCATTATGTAAATGTCGATCTGCTTGGCCCCGGGTGCGATCAGCGCCGTTGACAGCACCTCACCTTTATCGCTTGTGATCTTCAAATCATCGCGATCGCCGAGCTGGTATTCGACAACGATATCGCCTGCAATCGGTTTAGTGGTTTGGGAGTTGCCAGTTTGACTGCCGTTCTGAACATAGCACTCCTTGAAGGTGCGCGGCTTGACGCCTTCGCTCGCAAAAGTGCCCGAGCTAAACCGGAGTGTGCAATCGAAAGGGTCCTTCTTAAAAGGAGGCACGTTCGTCTTATAGAGCTCGTGCTTGCGAAGCAGGTGGGCGTCGAACGATGGGGCGCGCTGTGTCGCGACCCCGCGATCCGGCCCGACGTGGTCCACGTTAACTGTCTGGTTGCCAGTGCCGAGTTTTATTTCGGGCAGGTTTACCTGGTTGCCATCGGCATACACAATGATGTCGGATTGGTTTTGCGGCGAGAAGTACCCGACATCAATATAGGTCTGGCCAGACGGTGTCGGCAGAAAAGCTCCGGTATCGAGAACGATCCTTACCTGTGTTGGCATGTTTTCTCCTTTGTTGATCGCAAGCGCTCCGCCCGCTCGATTCTCCCGTTAAGCGGTCATTCGAGGGTTAACGTTCAGACACACTCTTGTTGAACCCCCTAAGAAATCACCAACCGGAATGCTTGCTTTGAGTTTTCAATGTTAGTCCCAGAGCCAGAAAACGCGGCTTTCTGGCCGCTTAGTTAGCACTGCCGATTACAATGAATGGAGCCCAATGGAACGGATGTTGGTATGGGCCAGACCGCGCCATTTGAATCTGAGCCAGCCGGAGCGCATCCCCCGCTTGCATACGGCCCAGTTTGCGCTGTCTGTGGAAATCAATCATAAGATGGGTTGTAGCTTTCGAATCAATCGACCAGAGGCTCGCGACAATTGTGGGCACTCCCGCAGCCAGGAACGGCCTAACCAGGCTTACAATACCTTCGCCTCGGTGGTATTGCCCAAGTCCACTCTGGCAGGCTGACAGCACCACCAATTTGGTGCGGGGCAGTCTAAGGCCGTAAAGCTCCTTAAGGAAGAGCAACCCGTCGTTGGGGTCATTCACCGGCTCCTGGGGGAACGCTTTTGCCAGGGCGGCTCTGCGAGTGCCCGCGGAACCGCCGCTCATAGTCTGCGAACCTGCGGCTTCCGCCGACTCGGACCTGGCCCGCAAGAAGCTCTTGTTCGGATTTGCGTTAGCCAGCACCAGGGCAGCCAAGTCTGGAGACTCTTCCTCTACCAGGCAGTGCACGGCGAAATGTGCTACATCGCAGTCTCTCATAGCCGCGCGCACAGTGGGCTCGGTGGCCTGCGGTCCCCTCAGCACAACCATGCTCGGCGCGTACAACCGCGCCGATTCCATCGATTCAATCTCTGCATCCGGCAGAGACGGTAGTCGAGAGCCTTCACTATTGAATTGAGGATTGCCTACCGCGAGGATCTTTTCCACTTCTCCGGCCGAATGTGTCTGGCTCTCTTTGATGCAGCGTATCAGCACCGAGGCCGATGGCGCATACACCAGGCCATGCGATTCGACGAGATATTTACCCTCCCGATCAAGAAGCGCGGCAAACGGCAGAAAATGTAGCGCCTCGTCCGGCACTATGCATATTCTGGTGTTGCCGGCGATCTCTTTTTCGACAGGCTTGATCAGATAGTCATAGAGGGCGCGAGCTTTCTCGTTGACCTCTTCGATTGGCGCCATTTGTCGCAGATCAGAGACATAATCGGGCACCAGGCGGTCGAGTATCTCCGTGGTTGCAGTTGACTCCCGTACCGTGATTCCATTACGAGTGACCAGGAACAAGTAAGTACGTTGACTCGTCACCGAGTACGCCAGCAGCGTCAGGTCATCGGGAAGCGCGGACTGGACTTCGGAAAGCTTTAGCGGATTCACAGAAGCGCGCGAGCGCGAGATGTTTGCGAAGCTTTGAGTGGAGGCGGCACTGCGCTCCTCGCCCGGCATGTTCGGGCGTGAGATTTCCTCAAGTAGCGCCCGTGCGCGAAACCGCTCTGCCATCTCGAACGCCTCGGACACGCGAGCAAGCGCGCTGAGATCGAGCGAAATCAATTGATCGAAGGCGTCATGGCTTGCCGCCAGGAAATGGATTCGCTGGTCGCTCTTTTCCACGTTCGCGCGGTAATTCTCTATAAGACTGATTGCGCGCCTGAGGTCTGAATACGCCCTGTCGCTTTGACCCCCAAGTCTGTGAGCTTCGGCGCGGCCCCGCAGAATGTCGATCATCTGAAGTCCCTCGCCCTCATCGCGCGGTACTAGACCTTCTGCCTTTTCGTAGCATTGGAGCGCATACCGCGCGTTGCCGCTACGGGCAGCCACCTCACCGGCGTTGGTAAGAACATTTACCTCAGTGAAATCGCGAGGGCGGCCAGCCTTTATTCTGTCCAGATAGTCAAAGGCGCGCTTTACTTGGGCTTCAGCATTCGCGAACCGATTGAGCTTCGCTTGCTGGACGGCGAGAAACGATGAAAACTCCGCCGCGTAGTGAATATCGTTGGCCTGGTCCGCGTAGTTGACCGCCTGTTCAGCGTAATGCAGCGCGAGACCGTGCTCGCTGCGAAGACTATAGATGTTAGCGATTTGGATATAGTTGTAACCAAGGCTTGCAAAGAATCCCGACGGCAGCCCATTCTCAAGAACCAACTCTGTCGAATCGCGAAGGCGCTCGAGCGCTGTGTCAAAATCTCCAAGCCGCAGATACGGTACGCTCATGCTTTGGAGGATTCTCGGCTCGAACTCCAGCGAGTTGCAGACTGACAGGGCTTGCTCAAAATACTTGATTGCCAGGGAATCCTGACCGAGTAGTGAGGTCTCAAGCGCAAGGAGAGTTAGCAGTCTGGCCCGATCATAAGGCCTCATGTGCCCTTCAAATGACGTAAGCGTATCTTTGATTATCCTGATACTGTCTCCGAAGTCGTTCGCGGCGTAGTAACAGTCGGCGAGTTGAGCCGCAGAAAGATGTTCAAACGCCTGATTTCCGCGATTACGGAATTGCCGAAACGAACGATTGAAGATCCCACAATCACCGGCGTTGGATAGTTCAAAATTCAGTTGTGCTTCTATGAAGTCAGTGATTAGCTCGAGTTCAGTCACCTGCTCTGAAGCTTTCAGCGCACCCACGTACCTTGCGGCATCGGCGATCAGCGCGTCACCCTTGGTTTCAACAAAAACACCCCCGATCAGCTCCATCTCAGAAAGTAAGCGCTCGGCTTCTGCCTGGTGACCATCCGCGGCAGCCCTCAACTGCTGAGCGGCGACATCCAAAATGGCGTGCCTTCTTATCAACTGGTAGTTCTGAGCGGCGAGCTTCCTTGCTCCATCAACATCTCCATTAACCACCGCCTCATCGAACTCAGCGGTCTTGTTCTTGGTCGAGTTCTGGAGCGTGGGAGGACG
Source organism: Blastocatellia bacterium (assembly GCA_049273855.1). Taxonomy (GTDB): domain Bacteria; phylum Acidobacteriota; class Blastocatellia; order UBA7656; family UBA7656; genus Onstottus_B. The sequence goes on along the minus strand of JBASRN010000061.1, from coordinate 45,252 downwards.
GGAAACCTCGTCAAGGTGCTGTTTCGCCTCGTTGAGCCAGAGTTCGTCGCGCTCGGTTTCGGCCAAACGTTTCAAGTCTGCGCCGGCCGGCTGACTCAGCAAGAGCCGCCGGTAGCAGAGCGCGCGATTGAACAGCGCCTCAGGCATATCGGTTTTCTGCTTCAGCGCGGCTTCGAACTCGTCTATCGCCTCCTCGATCTTCCCCGCTTGAATAAGACACACGCCCAGATCGTTGTGGGCCTCCGCGCTTTCCGGCAGGGCTTTCACCGCCGCCCGAATCCGCTTTAGCGCAACGGCGCTTTTGCCGTCGAGCAACAACAGGCGTCCATAGGCCAGTTGGGAAGGAGCGTCGCCCCTCACGGCGGCGTCGGTCAGCAGGTCACGCGCGTTCTGCAGCTCGCCGCCGTTTATTCCGCTGGCATCAGAGGTATCAGGATTAAAGCGGCCTGCTTTGAACCCACCCGAGAGCCTCGGCTCGATGAGCCTCCTTTTGCTGAACGCTTCGACCAGCGCCCGCGTACCTCGCTCGACGTCCGAGCCGCGCGGGATGAGGAAATATGCAGTGATCCCGCCAAGCAGCGCTACGACGACAATGGCGCCGACGCCCAGCGCGAACCGTGTGAGGACAAGGCCGCATCTACTCGGCGGCGGGTTTTCTATCGCTGGTCTGATGGCTTCCATCGGGTTGTGTCCCTCTATGTATGTCGCGTGCGGCTTATATATCACAATCGCAAACTAAACAAAACCAGCCCATTCATTAGCTTTGCGCGTCGAGGCTTCGGTTGACATCGCGCGCGGGCGTCGTTTACGGTGTTTGTCTCTAAAAAGACCCCGAGGCACCAATGAGAATACCCCACCACCGGCCCCGTTCGCTTCAAGCCGCGGTCATTCTCTTATCTTTGCTCCTCGCGTCCGTTTCGTCGGCGGGGTTCGCTCAGAGTCAGCGCGGAGCGGGCGTCCGACAGAGCTCGCGCCAATCGCTGGCTTCGCCAAAGCTCGTTGTCGTGATCGTGGTCGACCAGTTCCGATACGATTTTCTCGAACGCTTCGCAGACCTTTTCGGCAATGGCGGCTTTCGCCGTTTAATGAACCAGGGCGCGCTGTTCACCAACGCGAACTACAGCTACGTCCCGACCTTTACCGCTTGTGGACACGCGGCGATATTCACGGGTTCTGTTCCAGCTCAGAATGGAATTGTTGGCAACTACTGGTTCGATCGCGAAGCGGGCAAAGTTCGCGTCATGGTTTCTGATGATACGGCGAGGCAAGTCACCGGCAAGGGCGCCGAGGGCGAGACGGGCGTTTCAAGTCCACGCGCCCTGATCGGCACAACGATCGGAGACCAGATGCGGCTGGCCACCAATCTGCGTTCGAAGGTGGTCGCTGTGTCGTTCAAGGATCGTTCCGCCGTCCTCCCCGGGGGACAGCGTCCAAACGGGGCGTTCTGGTTTAGTGAGTCGATAGGGGAGTTTGTCTCGAGCGACTACTACTCAAGGGAACTTCCGCAATGGGTTCGGAAATTCAACACGACAACCCGGCCAGACAAGTACTTCGGAGCGAAGTGGGAACGCTTGCTTCCTGCCGAAGCGTACACGCGCGCGCAAGCCTCGAACCTGGATCTTCAGACTTCGTCGACGCTCGGCAAATCGTTTCCGCACACGGTCACGGGCGGCGAAGACAAGCCTGGCCCAAAGTTCTATAGCTCATTCGTATTGACGCCGTTCGCCTCTGAGTACCTGAAAGAGTTTGGCAAGACCGCGATCGAAGGTGAACAGCTTGGCGCTGATCCTTTCCCCGATCTCTTTTCCATCAGCTTCTCCAGCCCCGACCTCGCCGGCCATTACTACGGACCCGACAGCCAGGAGATCGTCGATACGTATGTTCGACTGGATCGAGTCATTGCCGACCTGCTCGACTTCATCGACCGGCGCGTCGGCCTGAGCAACACGATCGTTGCCGTCACCGGAGACCATGGCGTCGCGCCCGTTCCCGAGTACGCAAAGACGCTGGGATTTGACGCCGAACGGCTGGAGCCTTCCTCTGTTACCGAAGCCGCGAGTAAGGCACTGACCGCCCGGTTCGGCGAGGGCGAGTGGGTCCAGGCTTTCGTAAACTATCAGTTGTATCTGAATCAAAAGCTGATCGCCGACCGGAAAGCTGATCCCGCTGAGACCGAGCGAATTGCCGGGGAAGCGGCGCTCGGCACGCGAGGCGTGCTGGACTTTTTCACCCGTACCCAGATAGTCGGCGGTCTGATGCCCGATACCCAGATGGCGCGCCGAGTCGTGAACGGCTTCAACCGAAAACGCTCGGGAGATGTTTGGGTGATAACTAGACCATTCTATTTCTTTGTGGAAGGCGGGCTGCCGACAACACACGGTTCGCCTTACAACTACGACACGCACGTCCCGGTTATCTTTTTCGGCGCTGGGGTGCGCGCGGGCCGCTACAACGCCGAGTGCGCTCCATCGGACATCGCTCCAACACTTGCGGCGCTGCTTGGCGTTGAACAGCCGTCGAATCGAGTCGGCCGCGTGTTGATCGAGGCCATCGCTGAGAGAGGCCAGGCTGCGGCGGCTCGATGATCGGGTGAGAAGCTCAGTATATGGAAGTTCGCAGGAGCGGTCGGGACGGCCGCGCTCCCAGGAACCGAATAACCGTACGTAGCTGTATGAGGAAACTGTTCGCGCTTATCACGCTTTCAATGGTCGTCATACCGTTGCTCGCCGTAGCGGAGGGCGCTTCCAACCACGCGGCTCAGACTTCGAAACAAAAGCGGCCAGCGCCGAAGACGCCGGCTCGGCCCGCGGAGGCTCCCGACGCATCAATAACGCCTCGCGAAGCGCTGGATCGCGCTCGCGGGGCGGCCTCACAAGACGAGCGGATAAAGCTGATCGAGAGGTTCCTCGCCTCCTACCGAGGCTCGGAGCTTGACGACGAGGCACGGCAGTTACTGATGCGCGAGTACGCGCTCAAGGGCGAGCAAGCCCTCAGGGAAGCAAACCCTCAGCAGGCGGCGCTGGCTTTCAAGTCCGTGCTTCGCCACACGCCAGCGATCATCACCGACAAGATTTTCAGCCAGTACATCTTCCCGTTGCCGATTGCTATGAACGCGTTCGGCTATCGGGCGGAGTCGGCCGATTTGATGCGAACGTTCGAGGCCCGGTTTCAGGATCAGCCGAACAGGTTGGTCGAGATCGGTTTCTTCTACGTTCAAATCGAAGCGCCCTTCGAAGCGGTCCGCGTGCTGGAGCGTGCGGTTCAACTCGCGCCCGGCGATCATCGCGCGCACAACAGTCTGGGCACGGCTTACCTGATAAGCCTGCGGCTGGACGATGCTGCGGCTGAATTCCAGAAGGCGCTCGAGCTTGACGCGAGGGACGAGTACGCCAATCTGAGCCTCGGCCATCTCGCTCGAGCAAGCGGAGATTACGAGCGTGCGGTTGCTTACTATCGCAAGCAAATCGCGCTGAGGCCCGACGACGCCGAGGCGCGCGGGGGAAACGCGATCGCCCTGCTCGCTTCTGGCAGGGACGAGGAAGCCGAACCGGAGATAAAGCGGGCGAGGGAGTTGGCGCCTGGTGACTATCGGTTCCTGACCCAACTCGCGTTCTTCTACACGACTCGGAAGAAGACCGCGGTTGCGCGCCCACTAATCGAAAAAGCGATTGCCGTCGAGCCTCGTTACGCTTGGGCGCTCATCACCAAGGCGGAAATCGATCTGCTCGAAAGCAGATACGGGGACGCGCTGTCCGGGCTGCTTGGCGCGCAGAATCAAGCAAGCTTCGCAACCCTAACCTTTGAGCTGGCAAAGGCGTTCATGTCGGTCGACGGTTACGATCAAGCCACCGAGGTGATGAACCGGTCCTTCAAGATAAACGACGCCGGCGAGTTCGAGACCTTGCTGGGAGGCGCGCTCAAGGCGCGGTCGCCTCGGCTCGACCTGCTGCTCGAACGCGAACGCCAGGCGGCGATGTTCTTCGACGATCATCCCACAACCTCGCTCCAGTATCGTTTGGCGGAAGCCCTGGCGAAGATTGACCACTATACGAAGACTGCGGGCGCCGCGCGCAGGCCGGCTCAACCCAAAGCGGCAACCGCGCGCGCGAAGGCGGGCAGGTCAAAGCCGTCGGCTAAGGAGGCTGGTGAAAACGAAGAGGCGCAGGGGGCTTCGAGGCCGCGCAGGGTGAGCGGCGGAGCTTCGGCAAGCGATGAGCTGTCGGCGGGCAAGGATGCCGGCTTGCCCGGGGTGCCCCAACTGATGCGCGCGATCACCAACTTCACGACGCTCGACGACGGGCGGCAGGCGTTTCGAATGGTATGGGCCGCGCGCAAGCTAACCGAGAGCGGCATCTCCTTGGACGCGGCGATCCAGCTCGGCCGGCGTGCGATCGCAATGGCTGAAGCTGCGACCGAGCCGGCCGGTTCGATGCGCGACGCGCCCTTGCTCGATCGCGAAGGTCGCCGTCTGGTGTTTCTCGGTCGAGCCTACGACGCGCTGGGCTGGGCTCAGTTCAAGAGCCAGGACTCGCGGGGAGCTGTTGAGAACCTTTTGAGGTCGGTTGAGACTTACCCGCCCAGCCTGGAAAGAAAGTCGGCAATCTGGCATCTGGCAATTGCTATGGAAGAGACCGGTGACGAACAGCGCGCGCTCAACCTGTACATATCGAGCTACGACGCCGAGATGCCAACTTCGGCGGTCCGCCGCGCGCAGATCGAGGCGCTTTACAAAAAGCTGCACGGCTCGCTTGCCGGCCTCGAAGAGAAGCTAAAGCAACAATGACCAGCAACGGCCAAATCGAACTAGCGTGGCGTTATCACGACCTGACAAAACACTCCTACTCGAGCATCAGGACGTCCCCACATTATCTCGACTGGTCCAATCAACCCTCACCGTTCAAGATCTATCCTTCGATTGATCCGATAGCATTGCCCGTCGAGTTTGCGTTGAGCGGAGTCCGGGCGCTCGACGCCGTTGCCTCGCCGCGCATCGCCGCGTCCGGTGAAGTAAAGCCAACCCTCGAACAGCTTGCAAGCCTTCTCCTTTACTCAGCCGGCGTTACCAAAGAGAAGAAGTATCCAGGGGGTTCGTTTTACTTTCGAGCGGCGGCCTGCGCGGGCGCGCTCTATCCTACCGAGGTCTACGTTGTGTGCGGCGAGATCGATGGACTTGCGGCGGGAGTCTACCACTTCAACCCGGGTGACTTTTCTTTGCGACGGTTGCGCGAGGGAGATCATCGCGGTGTGTTGATTAACGCGACGGCGTCGGAACACGCGGTGGTTTCCGCCCCGGTGATTCTCGTTTACTCAGCGATCAGCTTTCGAAGCACGTGGAAGTATCGTGACCGCGCATACCGGTATCATTTCTGGGATAACGGAATGATCCTGGCGAATTCGCTTGCGATGGCTGCGGCTCACAAGCTTTCCGCGGAGGTGGTAATGGGATTTGTCGAGTCCGAAGTGAACCGGCTCATCGGGATCGATGGAGTTGGCGAGCTTGCGTTGAGCCTGTTGACGCTTGGTGAAAGCGATGAAGCGCCTCCGGCCCCGCGCTTTTGCGACGACCTGTCTCTGTTGGATCTGGAGGTCATACCTGTTTCGCCCGCGCCGGTTGACTATGCGTCAATGCGCGAGATGCACGACGCGTCGTCATTGGCGGACCCAAGCGAAGTCGCATCTTGGCGAAAGAGCGCTCTTGCATGGTCGGCGTCTAGTCAGGCGGAATCCAATGCAGAAGCCAAAATCATGCCGTTGTCACCGCTTTGCGATGATGAGCTTCCGGAGGCTTCGATCGAAGCAGTCATCGAGAGGCGAGGCTCGACGCGCCGGTTCGCGCGGAAGCCGGTTTCCCTCGCACATCTTTCAACTATGCTCGATCGCGCAACACAAGGCATAGCAATCGACTGTTTGGGTCAAGACACGCAGCTCAACGAGCTGTATCTGATTGTCAATCGCGTTGAAGGGCTTGAGCCGGGAGCCTACTTTTACCGGCAAGCTGACCGAGCGCTCGAGTTGGTGAAGCCCGGCGACTTCAGCGAGAAGGCTTCGTATCTGACGCTTGAGCAGCCCCTGGGAGGCGACGCCAGCGCAACGATATTCTTCATGGCCGATCTCAAACCGGCGTTTGCGAGCTTAGGGAATCGCGGCTATCGCGCGGCGCAGTTAGAAGCCGCGATCATCGGCGGGAAGGTTTACTTGACGGCTTACGCGATCGGGCGAGGCGCGACCGGGCTGACCTTTTTCGATGACGATGTAACGGAGTTCTTTTCGCCCCACGCAAAGGGCAAGAGCTGCATGCTTGTCGTGTCTGTGGGGGTGCCCGGAAAAAGGCTCGTTTATTAGTGCCAGGCCGGCGACTTCGTTTCAAGAAGTGAGCCGGTTCCTATATGATGGTCCGGGAGATATAGCGTGGTTGGGAAGTTTTTCTTAAACATACTTGGGACTATGTTTCTGCTTGTTGGCGTACTGGGAGTAGTCTTGCCACTTCTTCCGGCTACCCCGTTTCTACTGCTAGCCTCCGCCTGTTACGTGAGAGGGTCAGAGACTCTTCATGGCTGGTTGATGGGCAACAAGTATTTAGGCTCGTACATAAACAACATCAAAGACAAGAGAGGCATGCCGGTCAAGGCGAAGGTTCTTACAATTATTGTCCTGTGGGCATCGCTGCTATTCTCTATTTACCGGACAGATTCTTTGCTGCTGGATGTCACGTTGCTCGTCGTCGGAGTAGGTGTCACGACGTTAATTTTGAAGCTCCAGACACTGAGACAGAATTGAAATAAAGACGAGGAGTTCCTGGGTCCGCAACGCCTAACGCGTGTACCAAGAGCATAACGCCAGATCAGATCGATTAGGACAAGAGAATGGCGAGACACCAACGCCGGTTTCAATTCCGCTGGGCGCCTTAGGGTCGAGTCAGGGGGGTGGTCAAAAGGCAGAAGCCAACGTCGACTTGCGAACTGACAACGATTACTGCCTTCGACCACCAAAAGCAATTCTTCAACTTCGTTGCTATTCCGGGAATCCGGCGTGAGGCGGAAGCGCGCTCAGGTATTCGTAGATCGCGCGAATGTCGCGATCGGTCATATTTCTAAATGTCGGCCACGGCATCACCTGCAGGAGCGGCGCGGGAGGAAGTCCCTTTAGATCTGCGCCGGTGCGCAGAACGGTCTGAAATTCCTCAAACGTATACCCGGCCGGCAGCCCATCCGCGTCCGGTCTCAGGTTCCTGGAGATAAAGGGCCCGAAAGCGCTCCCTCCTACCAGATACCGATCCGGGTCGATCATTTCCGTTTCTCCAGCAAACGGGTCGCCACCGGGCAGATAGGGACTGAAGTCAACCGTGTGACAGCCGTTGCAATCACCTTGGGCGTTGACTATGTAACTGCCCAGACCCACCAGGGAACGGTTCTTCCCCGCCACGTCCAAAGGCACGGGGGCGATCTCGAAGCCACGCTTTATTTTGCTCTCCTCATTGCCGGGTCCCTGCGCCTGTCCTCGAGGAACGATTACAAGCAAGGAAGTGACGACGAACCCGATGAACAAGACACCAATCAACAGTAGTCGCTTCATGTTAGGATCTCCTTCGTTTGATGAGAAGCTGCGCCGCTGACTAGCGGGACAGGAATTGCCAGGGGCGCGTTTGCCTTCGGTAAACCGCGAGGACGTTGCTAGAAGGTGAGTAGTCCGATCGAGTCGGGGATTGAGTGGTTGCTTCTAGCAATGCCAACGACGGCCGGACTATACGCCGAGGCGGTTCTGATGTCAACGAGAGGTCGCGGAATCGAGCTTTATCGCCGTGACCCCTCCTCAAGTCGGGTCCCGGACCGTTGAGCCAACCCGACTTGCAATGTTTGGCTGCGTTCAGAAAACCCTCATCATGGGTGCTTTCTATTGTAGACACTGAACAATACTATTGTCCGCTCGAAACCGCTTTTGTTATGATCGGGCCTCACTGAGGGACTCAAGAACATCTCCTTTAGGGCCTGCCCCTTCCATTCAAAATCAAAGCCACCCCGTATGAGGCCCAGGTATGCTATCGCTAGTCTTCCTTATCGTCGCCATAATCTTTCTATCGCTTGTCGGATCGTTTATTCCCATAGGGAACGAAAACTCGACCGTACGCCGGCTTCCCTGGGTGACTTTTTCGATAATGGCGGCGAACGTGATCATCTTCTACGTAACCCTGCCGATCATCGGCGGTCAAATGGAAGAGATCGTCAACCAGGGAGGCAAGCTCGAAAGCTTCTTAACAGGACACCCGGAATTGCTTGCGGACGAAGGAGTGAGAAAGAAGCTTATCGAAGCCGGCATGATGACAAAAGTTGAGGCCGAGGACTTCGCAGAACAAGTCAAGGCCGACGAGGAAACCGAAAGCCAATACAAGTCGTGGCTCAGCAGCGGCGACGCCGTGAAGCTCCGAGAGGAGTTCAACCAGAAGCTTTTGGCCTTCACTAATGTTCGGAACGAGAGTCTCTGGTACAAGTATGGCGTTGCCCCTAACGGCCAGTGGAAGTTCTACCAACTCATAACTTCGGCGTTTCTGCACGGGGGCAATATGCACCTGTGGGGCAATCTTCTTTTCTTCTTCGCGGTGGCGTTCAGCCTCGAAGACCTGTGGGGCCGGGGTGTGTTTCTCGGCTTCTATGTGCTCGGCGCGATGGTCGCATGCATTCCGAGCCTGGCTAGTCCCGACGCGGTGCCATCAATTGGCGCGTCCGGCGCGATCTCGGCGACGATGGGGGCCTTCTTGTTCAGACTACCCAGAACAAAGATCAAGCTGCTTTGCACACAGTTTTGGTGGCTGCGCATTTTGATTTCAAGAAAGTCGGCCATATTCATGGTGCCAGGCTACATCTATCTTGCGTCGTACTTCATCGCTCAGGTGCTGTATTGGTACTTCGACAAGAAGGCGGGTTCGGTCTCCAACGTGGGCTACGCGGTTCACATCGCGGGCTTCCTGTTCGGCGCGGGCTTCGCTCTAGTGATGAAGGCGACGAAAACCGAGGAAAACTATATCAATCCCAAGATCGAAGCCAAAGTCTCGTTCTCGGCGGCGCCGGCTGTGACTCAGGCGCTTGATCTGCTGGATCGCGGCGATGTCGCTATGGCTGAGCGAAAGCTCAGAGCGCATCTCGCACAGCAAGCCGACGACACAAATGGATTGCTCGCGCTGATCCAGGTCTATCAGAAGGTAAACAACTTCGACCAGCTCAACGCAATCTACGGGCGGCTGATCCGAATCCACCTCTCAAAGAACGACAAAGAGGCTGCGCTTTACGCTTATGACAACCTCCTGTCTTCGTTTCCGGACAACAACGTCGCGGTCAAGATTCCGGCGCGGGATTGGCTGGCGATCTGCGAGTACTTGCGCGAAGCGGAGCTGACCCGCGAAGCGGGCGTCGAGTACGAGCGTTTGCTGGATGCGCACCCCGACGATCCGCTGGCGTCGCGTGCGGCGGTACAAGGCGGCGAAGCTGCGCTTCTGGCAAACGATACAAAGCGCGCGTTGAAACTATTCGAGAAGGCTGAGGCGATGAACCTGACAGGACCGCTCGCTTCACGGGCGTTGGTTGGCGTCGAGAAAAGCAGGCGGATCATCGCCGCAAGTCCTGGCTGGACCAAAAAAGAGCCGCCGAAAGGGCCCGCGTTTTCCAAGCGTGCGGCCCCTAAGGCCCCGGTGAACACCGACCCGGAGAAACGAGAGGTTCCGGTCTAACGCGGGCTTGCCGGGGCGTGTTTGTCCTTTAGCACCAGCCCCGGTCTTTCCTTAAGTCGCGTGAGTCGGCCGCTCTCACATTCCGTCGCGGCGACGTTCCCAATATTCGCTCCGTTTTTCATGTTTCTGCGGACGCGTTCAGAAATACACCTTTAAGCTGAGACTGATTGAGCGGGGCCGCTGCGTGCGTCTCGGCAGTAGAAAATCTACGTCGTCTCGATCTACAAACTCAGAACCGAAGCTGAACACTGTGTTGTTGAACACGTTGAATGCGTCGAGGGCGGCGCGGAGCTTGATGTGTTCATTTATCGCGACGCTTCGCGAGATGCGAAGGTCGAGCGAGCGAGTACCCGGTCCGAGACCGTAGTTGCGTGGCAGGTTGCCGGTTGATCCGATCGGCGCCAGGGCAAGGTTGTTCTTGATCTCGGTGGCCGGTCTGCTTCCCGGGCGCCGCCATTCGGGTCTGCCTATCGGGGCCAAGAAGTTCGGGCGGTCGTTCTCGATGTCATTCAAGTTTCGATCGAAGCCCGCTCCGATGTTGAACGGCCTCGACGAGCCGAACGAGACGATCGGTGCTATTTGCAATCCGATGAGCGGTACACGAAAAAGTCCGCTGAACGTGAATCTATGCCGTTGATCTTGCAGCGATAGCGCGCGGTCAGCCCGGCGATCGTTCAGGTCCTGAGGCGAAGCCGTGTTGGTGGTTCCTTCGTCGATATACTTGGAGAGCGTATACAAGGCGCGAAACTGCGCGTTGCCTCCGAGCGCGTACCTCGCTGAGAAGATGCCGCCGTGATAGAAAGAGTTTCCGGTCGACTCGAGTAGCTCGACCTGGTTTAGAGACGGATCCGGCCTGAGAGACCGCACTGCATTCAGCGCAGCCGTGACGTTCGACGAGCGCGGCGCATTCAGCCCGAGCGTAAGGACCCGCAATCCGTTCACGACGTTGATCGCGCCGCTGCTCGTCGAAGTGTTAGTCCCGTTATCGAACCTCACCACATCCGCGTTCGATGCCGAGACTGGCCGTTTGCCGCCGGCGTCCGGCCGGTTGTCGAAGTCGCGGCTCACCAGGTATTCGCTGAAGTTGGTGAAGCCCGGAGGCAGAACCGGCGCGTTGACGTTGGTCTCCCGCCACAGGTGAACGCCGCGAGTGAAAATATAATCAGCCGTGACAACCAGTTTCTTGTTGATCTGCCGCTCTATTCCGAGCCCGGTCTGAAGCGTGTACGGAATCTCGAGGTCGCCGTCGACTCGGCGAAGAAACCTGGTCTCCGCGACGCCGAACCGGGTCACCAGCGATTGGTCAGTGATTGGCTGAGGGAAACGTACCGCGGACAGTACTCCGGCGCTGATGTTGGAGTCTACGATGACCGTCGTTCTTCCAAGAGAGAAATCATCGATCGTTCTTAGCAACGCCCTGTTGTAGAAGACGCCGAACCCCGCGCGCACGACGGTCTTCCCCGGCTCAGCCAATCGCTTGAAGCTGCGAAACAGCTTGCCGCCGCCCGGGTCCCAGGCGATTGCCAAACGAGGGCTGAAGTTGTTGCGGTCGTCGAGTATTGTCTCGTTGTCCCATCGCACGCCGGCCGAGAGAGTCAGGTTTGGCCGAAGCCTCCACTCGTCCTGCGCGAACAGACCAATGACGTCATTCCCCTGCCGGCTTGTGGTGTCGAAACGTTGAACGAAACGGCTGGGCTGGTTCGCGAGAAAGTCCTGTACGGTATCAAACGTGTAGTCACCAGCGGCGGCGAACAGGTCGACGAACTTCGAACGAATCAACTGAACGTCGCCGCCGAACTTGAACAAGTGATTGCCGCGGACAATCGACAGATTGTCTTGAAGCTGGGTCCGCTTCTCCTCGCGATTGAAAGCGGGAGACGCATCGCTGCCGGCAAACGATCCTGCGGTTAATCGCGGTTCTCTGATCACGACGCTGATTGAATCCGCGCCGGTTTTGTTGCGCGGCAGAAGACGCGAGTATTGGAACCGGCCTTGATTGACGATTCGGTTCGACACGATCCAGTTGTCTGTGTAACTGATCGAATCAGAATCGCGGCCCTGGATCAGGATCGTGTCCGCCAGACGTGTCACCCCAGGGAAGCCGCGCTTGTTTGCGCCGCGGAGCAAGTCGAGTCTAACGCTTCCGTTGTGCGATGGATTGAACGTCAGATCCACCCGGCCGTTTACGAGGTTGCGAGTATCGGGCGTTGAAAGCTCGTCGGTGAACAATCCGGCCGTGTCTCCCGGAGCGATGGGGTGGTTGGGACCGGGGAGCGGGAAGAGCGGATTGGTTTCGACCGGCACAAGCGCGTTCACTTCCACAGAGTCGGGGACATCGAGCCGCTCGTAGCTGACGAAGAAAAACTCCTCTTGCTTGCGAATCGGGCCAGAGGCCGACGCGCCAACGCGACGCTGCTGTAGAGGAACTCTTTTAAGGCCCCGCGCGTTGCGAAAGAACGTATTAGCGTTCAACGACTCGTCGCCAAAGAAGAAATAGGCTTCACCCTTGTAGCCGTTGGCCCCGCCGCGAGTCCTGATGTTTATCCTGCCTCCCGATGCGCGGCCGTACTCCGCTGCGTACTGATTGGTTATTATCTGCAGCTCGGATACCGATTCAGGGTTCAGAGTGATTCGCTCGCGGGCGGTTCTATCGTCGTTGTTGTCCATGCCGTCGATCGTGATGTTGTTGGAAGTCGCGGGCGCTCCGGTTAGAGAGAATGATCCCGCTTCCTCGGGGGCGTCTCTCAAGAAAACGCCGCGGCCCTCGTCCGCCAACTGCGACGTGGAGAGCGGGGCTTCAGCCACTCCGCCGAGAAGAAAAACTAACTGAAGCGGGTCGCGGTCCAGGATTGGAAGCTCTTCCAACTCGCGCCGAACGAGAGTGTCTCCGGAAACGGTCCGAGTCGTGTCAATCAATGGAGCCGCTGAACTGACAACGGTCAGTTGCTCGGTCACTCCCGCCGGCCACAATGTAAAGTCGGCCGTCACGGTTCGCCCGCTCCTGACTTCTGTTTGAGTGCGCTCCTCATCCTGGAACCCGACGGCGGCGGCTTTGAGCGTGTAGTCGCCGGGCGCGCTGACCGAGATCCGATACCTCCCGTCGGCATCAGTTAACGTAGATCGCTCAACGCCTGTTGCGGTTTGACACGCAAGGACACTCGCTCCGGCAATAACCGCGCCCGCGCTGTCGCGGACGACTCCTTCGAATCTGGTGTTGTCGAGGTCGTCAGCGGACGAAAGTGTTGGTGAGTTAGCCGAGAGAAGAGCGAGCGCTAACAGCGCTGGCAGACAGCGAGAAGACAGTCCTTGTAGCATTGTGGGCACCTCCGGGTTCGTGCGCTTGAGTGAACCCACAACGCCGGTCGGTACTATACGACGAAAGTCAGTTATGGACAATGCGGATCTCGACCGCAGTTTCCAAGCTATTCGAGTTCTCAAATGAGACTGATTGGCAGACTAGTCAGCGCCGAGCGATTGACTACCAGCGGCCCGACTCATTGGGCGCGCCGAGGAGGCTTAGTCAACGCGGCCGTGTTTGACTACAAGCTCGATTCGGCGGCGGGGGACGAGCGCGCTCTTCGAGCGCTCGTCTGCGCTGAACATCTCCTGAGAGATGTTCTCGCGAATGTACTGCAGAAAGTTCTCGAACTCGCGTTGCATCTGATTCATCTTGTTTCGCATGTTCAGGATGATTTCCACACCGGCCAGATTCACTCCGAGATCGCGAGTCAGATTCAAGATGAACTCCAACTGTTCGACGTCTTCTTCGGTGTAGTACCGGGTTCCCTTGGCCGAGCGGGAGGGACGGATCAGCCCTTCACGCTCATACATGCGAAGCGTCTGCGGGTGGATGCCATACTGCTCGGCCACAACGCTAATCGTGTACTTTCTGGCTCGTTTGTTCTTAGGCATCTTTCGAATCGTTACAATCGAGGCGGAGCGACTTTACCTTGGCGAATCCGAAGCAGTGCGATCGGCGTCATCGTCATTGCCGCCGGTCTTGGTCATACCCTGCTCTTCGTCTTTCAGATATTCAACAGCGGCTTGCTTGCTCCGCGACTCTCCGACAAACTTGTCCAGCTCGAGCATACCCGCCCGCATCAGCGATTGCTTTGCGTTAGCCACGTCTCGCTCGAACTCCTGGACGGTGCGCCGCCGCCGAGCGCTATTCTCGTGGATCAGCGCCCACATCATAAGCACGATCAACGCGAGCGGGATCAACCAGTAGAGAAATTGTTCCATTATGTTCTAACCCACAGACTCGCACACATCACTCGAGCCCCATCCCCGCGCGAGGATTCTCCGGGTTGTGACGCGCGTACTGCTGAAGCAGGTCCTTCGTCTCTTCGCTAATCACATTCGGCAAGGCGATCTTCACTTCCACAAATTGATCGCCGCGAAGCCCGCCTGCACGCAAGCTCGGGGCGCCTCGCTCGCGAAGTCGAAACTTCTGACCAGACTGAGTGCCGGCAGGTATCTTTAGCAGCGCTTTGCCGTCAACGGTTGGAACCTCGATCCTTGCGCCGAGCGCGGCTTCCGGCACCGTTATCGGGACTGTGCAGTAGATATTGTCGCCCTGCCGGTTGAAGTATGGGTGGTCGCCGACGTTGGCGATCACAAACAAGTCGCCGGGTTGGCCGCCGAACCTGCCTGCGTGTCCTTTGGTGGGCACTCGAACACGCGAACCGGTGTCTGAGCCGGCAGGAACCCGAATCGAAACAGTCTCGTGCTTCGGCACGACTCCGCTGCCTTTGCAGGCGGGGCAACTCCCGGCCACTCTTCCCGAGCCCTCGCACCGCGTACACCGGGAAGCGCCGGACATAAATCCTTTTTGCTGACCTGTCCCATGACAGACTGAGCAAATCGCAGTTCGTTCATTGGCCTCGCCGCGCCCATCGCAGGACGAGCACTTATCGCTGCGATCAACCTCCAAGTCCCTGGTGACTCCGAGCATTGCCTCTTCGAACGTTACCGCGAGGGGATGCTCGATGTCGGCTCCCCGCGCCGGCTGCTTCATCGCTTCAGTGGCAGAAGCTCGGAGATTGCTGAATATCTCAGAAAAGATTTCGCGGAAGTTGCCAGCGCCGAAGTTCGCGAAATCGAAAACCGGCCCCGATTGAGCTTCCTGGGCCGCTCTGTCCGAGTAGTACCCGAAGCGATCGTAGACGGCGCGCTTCTCGGAATCGGATAAAACCTCGAATGCTTCCGAGATTTGCTTGAACCGTTCTTCGGATTCAGTGTTGCCAGGATTGACGTCCGGATGATGCCGTCGCGCGAGCCTTCGATACGCCTTGCGTATGTCGTCGAGCTTGGCATCACGACCCACACCCAGCACTTTGTAATAGTCCGTTTCGGCCATAGAAACGCTAGCCGGTGGTCGGTGGCCGGCCTTTAGGCAGTCACAAGGCCACCGGCCACGGCTGTTTACTTCTTGTCGTCGACGTCTACGAAGTCGGCATCGATCACTTCGTCGCCGCCAGTGGAACTGCCGCCTGCAGCCGCTCCCGAAGCGCCCGCTGACTCTCCGGCTTGGCCGGTTGTCTGGGACGCCTGCTGGTACATGATCTCCGCCAGCTTATGAGAAGACTTGACCAGTTTGTCGTAAGCGGCATTGATCTCGGCGGCCTCACTGGCTTCCAACTTTCCCTTAGCTTCAGCCACCGCGGCTTCGATCTCGGTTGCTGTCGCCGCATCGACCTTGTCACGATGCTCGGACAGCGTCTTCTCAGTCGAGTAGATCATCCCGTCAAGCTTGTTGCGAGCTTCGATCCTCTCGCGAGCAAGTTTGTCTTCCTCGGCGTGGGACTCCGCGTCGCGCATCATCTTGTCGATCTCGTCCTTCCCGAGCCCGGATGAAGCGGTGATGGTTATCTTCTGCTCGCGCCCGGTGCCCAGATCCTTGGCCGAGACGTTCACGATTCCGTTCGCGTCGATGTCGAAGGTGACTTCGATCTGGGGCATGCCTCGCGGCGCCGGCGGTATCCCTATCAGGTGGAACTTGCCCAAGGTACGGTTCTGACCGGCTATGGCGCGCTCGCCCTGCAGAACGTGAACCTCAACCGAAGTCTGACTGTCCGACGCCGTCGAAAAGACCTCTGACTTGCGAGTAGGGATGGTTGTGTTGCGCTCGATGAGCTTGGTAAAGACTCCGCCGAGCGTCTCGATGCCCAGGCTGAGCGGCGTCACATCCAACAGCAGCAAGTCCTTTACTTCGCCGCCGAGCACCCCGGCTTGAATCGCCGCACCCACCGCGACAACCTCATCGGGGTTGACGCCCTTGTGAGGCTCGCGTCCGAAGAACTCCTTCACCATCTGCTGAACTTTGGGTATGCGCGTCGAGCCCCCGACCAGAACAACCTCATCGATCTTGTCCGCTTTCAAACCGGCGTCTTCAAGCGCCGCGCGGCAGGGACCGCTGGTCCTTTGGAGAATGTCATCGACCAACTGCTCGAACTTGGCACGAGTCAGCTTCATCACCAGGTGCTTCGGACCGGACTGGTCGGCGGTGATAAACGGCAGGTTGATCTCGCTCTCCATTGTGGACGAGAGTTCGATCTTGGCCTTTTCCGCGGCCTCTTTCAGACGCTGCAGCGCCATCTTGTCCTTGGATAGATCGATGCCCTGGTCTTTTCTGAACTCTTCGATTATCCAGTCGATGATCCTTTGATCGATGTTGTCGCCGCCCAGGTGCGTATCGCCGTTTGTGGATTTTACTTCGACGACACCTTCGCCGACTTCGAGAATCGAGATGTCAAACGTTCAGCCTCCGAAGTCGAACACCGCGATCGTCTCGTCCTTCTTTTTATCGAGCCCGTATGCAAGCGCGGCTGCCGTCGGTTCGTTGACGATTCGCATCACCTCCAGGCCGGCGATTCGGCCCGCGTCCTTGGTGGCTTGCCGCTGCGAGTCGTTGAAATACGCCGGCACGGTGATGACCGCCTGGGTCACCTTTTGTCCGAGATAATCCTCCGCGGCCTGCTTGAGTTTCTGGAGGATCATTGCCGAAATCTCAGGCGGGGACCACTCTTTTCCGCCAGCCTGGATTCGAACGTCGTTGCCTGCTTGACTCACTTTGTACGGCACCATCTTCATCTCTTCGGACACCTCGTCGTAGCGTCGCCCCATGAAGCGCTTGATCGAGTAGACGGTGTTTTCCGGATTGGTGACCGACTGCCGCTTAGCCACCTGGCCGACTAGCCGGTTGCCATCCTTGGTAAAGGCAACGACCGACGGCGTGGTTCGCGCTCCCTCCGAATTAGTGATCACGACCGGCTCGCCGCCCTCCATAACCGCCACAACCGAGTTGGTCGTCCCTAAGTCTATGCCAATTATCTTGCTCATTAGAAAAACTCCTCCAGATTTAGAAAGTCATCACATAGTAATATCTGAGTCTACGACTGTCAAGTTTTTTGGTAGGCCGAGCCTCAAATGTGATCGGCAGGCATCCGAGAGGTGCCTGGGATGGGCTGGGCGGAGACTTAAGAACCGGGCTGTTTGCGGCCCAGAAATCGCGCTTCAGGCACGGCTAGACCGACTCGGCCTTTGGTGTTGGGCGATTACAAGCCCCCCTTGGATTACGTACTCCAAGCCTGATCCGAGGATCGATACCATAACCACGGCGTACATGCCTGGCAGCAAGTAAACGAACTCTCCAGTCGTGTTGAATACCAGAAACCAGACGATCAGCCCAAGCTCAACAAAGGTATTCACTTTGCCGAGCAGGGTTGGCTCGAATCCTTTGAATCTCGTGACCAGGTAGACCAGAAGCGAACCGATGAGAATAACAATGTCTCGTCCCACGACCGCAACTGCAAGCCAGACCGGGATCGACGGGAAACCCTCGTGCGGTATAGCCATAACTATGTAGGTTGCCGTTGTGAGTAACTTGTCGGCCAGGGGATCAAGGAATCGCCCCAGCGGCGATTGTTGGTTGAACTTCCGTGCAACGAAGCCGTCAAAGAAATCCGTAAGGCTCGCAATAAAGAAAATGAGAAGCGCAGTGCCGAATCGTCCCTGGTTTACGAGGTAGAGAAACGGCAGCGTAAGCACAATCCGGAAGGCCGTCAGGATGTTTGCAGGCGTCCAAATGCGATAGGTCGCCGGGACTGGCGGCACTGGTTCTTGGGCACTCATCTGGGCTCGTGGATCAGTGTTCCGCTCACCAGGGCATCTTTAGCCGGATGATATCCTTCATCTGAACGAGATGGTTTAAGTCATTGCCCTTGATCTGACGGAGAACCAATTGCTCGATTGTCATTGGGCCGTCGGTTTCGTGAGAGCCGCCGCGCGACCATGCCTCGACCGGCGCGTCGTTCAGGGTCTGAATCGTCTCCGCCCGAAGTCTCTTGAACTCGGCGAGCGCTGCCTTCGCGTCCTGATTGACGTAGTCATGCTCAACCGCCATGCGGTCCTGGTCGACATTTGGAAGAGCCGGGTTCTCTTCGGTGAGCATTTTCGTGTACCGCGCCAGATACGCATCGCGCTCCATATCTCGCAGGTGACACATTATCTCCTTGATCGACCATTTGTTCGGGATGGGTCGCCATCTCATCATCTCTTCGTCAAGGCCGTTCAACAAATCGTCCAGCTCGTTGGGAAGCGATCTCAAGTTCCAGATGATCCGATCCTTGTCTCGTTTGTCCATCGTTCCCCTCCTGCCCGGCGCATTAAGGATTGGCTGCCTCGTCTACTGAAGCGGAAGAGAATCAGCCTTCAGCAGGGCATAGAATAGCACCTGAGTCCGCCAGACTGGAAAGCCGTCACACGGTTTACCATTTCGCCGCTCGCGACGCTCCCCTGATCAATCGCGTTGGAGTCAGGCATGTTATCAACTTTAAGAGACCGGCCAAAGCTGCTAGATTAGGATTCCAAAATGACGCGGTGGAGAAACGTTGATGAAGTTCTCGACAACAGCGATACACGCGGGCCAGGACCCCGACCCTACAACAGGCGCCGTGAGCGTGCCCATCTACCAAACTTCGACCTACGCGCAGGAAGGCATCGGAAAGCACAAGGGGTTCGAATATGCACGCACTCAGAATCCGACGCGCTCCGCCCTGGAAAGCAACCTAGCGGCTCTCGAGGGCGGACGCGCGTGCTTCGCTTTCGCTTCCGGGATGGCAGCGACAAACGCGGTGATGACGCTGCTCGGGGTTGGAGACCACATTATTGTCAGCGACAACACCTACGGCGGCACGTTTCGGCTGTTCGATAAGGTGCTGAAGAAGTTCGGACTCGAGTTCAGCTACGTCGATGCGCGCGAGCCACAGAATGTGGAAGACGCCGCGAGGCCCGAGACTCGGATGGTCTTTATTGAGACGCCCACCAACCCGGTTATGTCGCTGGTAGACATCCAGGCCGTCGCGGAGATCACTCGCCGTCGCGGTGTTCGACTCGTTGTCGACAACACGTTTATGAGCCCGTACTTTCAACGGCCGCTCGAGCTCGGTGCCGACATCGTTGTGCACTCGACAACCAAATACCTCAACGGCCACAGCGACAGCATCGGCGGCGCGGTGATCCTCAATGACGAAGAAGACATTCGGGCGATGGCGTTTATTCAGAATGCGGCGGGCGCGATCATCTCGCCCATGGATGCGTGGCTGGTAATGCGCGGGACCAAGACGCTGGCGGTCCGAATGAGACAGCACGACGAGAACGGGCGCATCGTGGCTCAATTCCTTTCAGAGCACCCTCAGGTTCAGCGCGTCTACTATCCGGGCTTGCAGTCTCACGCGCAACACGAGCTTGCTCGCCGCCAGATGTCGGGCTTCGGCGGGATGATCTCGTTCGAGACGGGCTCGCTTGGAAACGCGAGTCGTGTGCTTGAGAGAGTAAAGCTCTGCACCCTCGGAGAATCGCTTGGAGGCGTCGAGACTTTGATTTCACATCCTGCAACCATGACTCACGCATCGGTGCCGGAAGTTGAGCGGAACCGCCTTGGCATAACGGACGGATTGGTCAGAATCTCGGTCGGCATCGAGGATGTGGAAGACATAATCGCCGATTTGGATCAGGCGCTGAGAGCCCTCTGATGCGCAACACTCGCCGGCCACCGGCCACCGAGCTTTGGCTTCGATATTGCGATTCAGTTCAAAATACAGCATAATCAGCGCCAACCCGAACAAAGAAGTCTTGTTAACAAGAGTGAAAAGGGTTGGCTGCGTCGCTTTGAAGAACCCCGTAGGTGCGCTGGCTTAGGTATGGCCGACGAAATTGGATTCAACATAGAGGTGTATGCAAAGACCGACGTGGGCTCGGTTCGGCCGGGAAATGAAGACAACTTTGTGGTCTTGAATCTCTCGACCGCCGACACCTGGAAGCCCGGGCTGAACAATAGTGAGCCCACAGGCAATCTCACCAGTTTCACCCAGAGCCATTACGGGGCGTTGATCGCAGTCACCGACGGAATGGGAGGTGCGCTTGCCGGCGAAGTCGCCAGCCGGCTCGCTGTGGAATGCGTGCGGGACCGAATGCTCGAGCTCCAGGCCAGTCCGACCTACTCAAAGTTCGCTTTCAGCGAGCGCCTCCGTCTGTCACTGGAGCTCGCCAATCTATACATCTATGAGATGAGCATTAAGCGCGCCGAGTGCCAGGGGATGGGCGCGACTTTTACTGCCGCCGGGCTGCACGGCACGACCGCGTTCTTCGGCCAGATCGGAGACAGCCGCGCTTATGTGGTTCGAGGCGGCCAGGCGCAGCAGATAACACGCGATCAATCGCTGGTTGGCCAGCTTGTCGAGGCGGGCCACATCACTGAGGAAGAAGCCGAGCGCCACTCGTATAAGAACGTGATACTCCAGGCGTTGGGTGCCTCTCCCAGCGTCAACGTCGTAGTCGATCGCGTTCCTCTGTGCGACCGGGACATTCTGGTGCTGTGCAGCGACGGCTTGTCAAACAAGGTGCGCGCCGAAGAAATCACCGCGGAAGTTGATCGCGCGCGCTCGCTGCAGGAGGCCTGTGATTCTCTGATCAGCCTCGCGAACAAGCGAGGCGGCGAGGACAACATAACGGTCGTCGTCGCTCAAGTCAGCGGCGGAAAGCTGGTAGCTCCCGAAGCAAACGACTCCGGCGGCACTCTGCCGCTAGCCAGCCAGAAACCTGCTCCGGAACGATGGGGCGCCGAGACCATCCCTCGCGACCCGGAACTCCCTTACGAAATTGACGACGTATTGCTTGACGACGAAGAGGAAACCATCCCGCCCACCTCCCAACTCGACAATTAACAGCAACCCGCCCAACCTCTCGGTTTCGCAGCAGACATTCAAGAATCTTTCAAGCCAACGCCACAGGCTCGCTCGGTCATCAAAAAGCCTGGCGTCGGTTAGAGCGAAGCAGATGGACGACGGAGGACACTGATGCGAATGCAATTCCAACGGGGACTCTCAACATCGCTCACAGCGCTGCTTTTCGCCGCGAGCCTTGCGACGGCACAGGAAAAGCCGCCGCCACTTACGATAGGGCGCAAAACCGCCACTGCGGCGAAACAAGATAGCCGGACGACGCCGGTTGCGGCGTTGGATCGCGATTCCGCTTTCAGGCGAGTGCTTCCATTTGCACCATCTCAACCCTCGACGAAGAGCTTGCGCGGTGATCGAGCCGGAACAAAGCGAGTCAGCAAATTCGCCGAGACGCTTAGGCCTGCTGCCGCTTTACGGCCGCAAACCTCCGGCGTGGGCGGTGGCGATATCAATGAGATCGAGCCGAACGATACCGTCGCTCAAGAAGTCTCGCTTCCGATCAATATCTTCGGCGAGGTCCGCGTCGTCGGAGACGTCGACTTTTTCGCGTTCCAGGCGCTGGCCGGCGAGCAGATCACGATCGAACCGTTTGCCGCTCGTTTGCCTAGATCGAGGTTAATCGCCGACATCGCGCTGTTCGCCTCGGCGGGCCAGCTTCTGGCTTCCGACGTTGGCGACGAGAACAATGATCCTCTTATTCGCTTTGTTCCAACCATCGATCAGGTGTTGATAGTTGCGTTGACTGACGCAGATGATTTCGGCGGAAGGCGCTTCGATTACCTGTTGAACATCACTAGCGGGGTTGATGTCGACGAACAGGAACCGAACAATCTCACGGCTCAGCAACTTCCCGGGCTTCCCATAACGATGTTCGGGGGAATCGGCCAGCGAGGCGACGTGGACTTCTACAGCTTCGTGGCAACCGCCGGGCAGACATTGATCGTGGACGTCGACGCGGAGGTTCTCGGGTCGGGGCTGGACGCCGAGATAAACCTGACCGATCCGGAAACCGGCCTCGAGTATTTCTTCAATGACCAGTACGACGGCAACGATCCGCGCTTTAACATAGTGCTGCCGTTGACGGGCCGGTACGTGATAGGTGTGGGGGCCTTCCTTAACAACTCGACGGGATTCTATCGGCTGAACGCGTCGCTTGCACCCTCCGCGGGTGCGCCAGTGCTAGCCACCGTGACTCGGTTGGCGAAGAAACTGATCGAGGTGACCGGCGCAGGTTTCACTGATAGATCGGTCGTCGAAGTGAATGGAATCGCCCGTCGGACAACCTTCCTCGATTCCGGGAAGCTCCGGGCTAAGGTCAAGGCTAAGATAGGCAACGTGGTAACCGTGTCGAATCTCCCGGACGATCGCCGTTCAAATCCACTGGTCGTTCAGTAGGGTGTCCGATCACCGTTGCGTTGGCACGTACTTACTCGTCGTGCATTCTTGACATGCCCCTCAGGTCGTGTTTGAATGCACACGCTCCACTTTTTACAAGAGTTCCTTGGCCCCCACGCGGCAATCGAGTCCTTTGAGAATCGAGAGCCGCACGGACCTCTTCAGGTTGCGCCGATCGCCTTCCGCTGAGCTTCCCCACACGAAGCGGGTCTGGTGTGGCGCGAGTATCTGTCTTTAACAGGGGTTTCCAAGACGATGAACCGCCGACCCGGCAAACCACTACTCATAGCTCTGCCCATTATCATTCTGCTGTCATCACCAATCCCTTCAACGGCAACATCGGTGGTGATGCTTTCCGACACAGAGTTGATCGTCAGCTCCAGGTTTATAGTCACGGGCAAGATCCGATCCGTTACCAGTGCGTGGGACGACGCGCACGCGGAAGCGTGGACATATGTGAAGTTGCGGATCGACCGCGTGCTCAAAGGCGAACTTGAAGCGCGGATCCTGGTGCTGAAACAACTCGGCGGCGGTGATGGCCTGTCCGGCATGCGCGTGTTCGGGCAGCCGAAGTTCTCGCCGGGCCAGCGAGTGCTTTTGTATTTGAACACCGGACCCGATGGGACCCTGCATGTGGCGCACGCGTTTATGGGGATGTTCTCAGTCGCGGAAGATGCTGCCGGCGGCCACGAGTTCGTCACCCGTTCAATCGACGCGCGAGAAGTCGAAGTCCACCCGCGTCACGACGACCAGACGATAACAAATCGGGATTCTCTCGATTCCTATGTCAGCAAGATCCAGGGAACATTGGGAAGCGAAGCCGCCAGGATCGAGCGTCTCGATTCTGAACGCGCTGACGGTCCTGTCGTGGTAATACCGCCCGAGTACGCGCGAAAGAAGGAAGAAGCACGCGGCTACGCCGCCGACTTCGTACTACTTGGGGGAGGAATACGTTGGCCTCAGCCCGACTCAGGCTCGCCGGTCACCTTTCTTCTAAATTCGAGCCGGTCGCCGGTGGCCGGAGGAGGTGCGGCGGAAATAACGCGTGCGATGGGCGCATGGCCTAACCAGAGCGGGGCGAGCATTCGTCTTCAGGTTACCGGGCAGACCGATAGCTGTGGGCTCTCCTCGGACGGAGGCAATACCATTTCCTTCGGCGATTGCCTTAACCAACTGGACCCGCCTTCCGGCTGCGGAGGCGTGTTGGCGCAAACCCGGGTTTCGTGGAACAACGAGACCAGCGTTGTGAATGGAATGACGTTCAACAGGTTGCTCGAGTCCGATGTCGTGTTCAACAAAGGAATCGACTGCTTCCTCGGCAACAGTGCGAACCTGGCTGAAACCGCCTGTCACGAACTGGGGCACGCAATTGGACTCGATCACTCAGGGGATTCGGCAGCAATCATGTGGGCGTCGACGCGAGGCAACGGCCGCGACGCAACGCTTGGCGCCGACGATAAGGCGGGCGTGCTTGCGATCTATCCGGGCTCTTCGGGGGGCGGCGGCGGAGGCGGCGGGGTTGGATCGGTCAGCATCGCAAGTGTCGGTTTGCCAAGCGGCATTATCAACCGTGCCTACCGGCAAGCTCTGAGCGCTACCGGCGGCACTCCACCCTATCGCTGGAATCTGGCTGGGGGAGCCTTGCCGCCAGGCCTCAGCCTTTCGCTTGCCGGGGTGATCGACGGCACGCCGTCGTCAACAGGATTCTTCTCGATCATCGTGATGGTGACGGACTCGGTTGGCGGCCAAAACGGCACGCACCAAAAGCAATTCTCGCTGTTGATATCGGGCGATAGTGGCATTCCGTCACTTCCTGTTATCTCTCGCGTGAAGGTTAAGAAGAAAAAGAAACTCTCGGTCTTCGGGGAGAGCTTTACCCCCGACTCGATAATCTGGTTAAACGGTGCTTTTCTCACGCCAAGAGAGTTCTCGCAGGATGGACCAACCGGAAAACTCTTCTACAAGGGCCCGCTCTCGCTTAGGCCCGCCGGGCTTAACACTCTATATGTGAGAAACACGGTCGGCTGGTCGGCTTCGCACACGTTCTAATCCCAGCGGATTAGGAACAACGAGTTAAGAGAGTCGGACCATTTACTTAGAGGGAACGATGTCTTTTTTTAGAGCTAATCAACCCGTCGTCCTCGCCCCTGGTGAAGGTACGCATTTGGATGTGCTCGGTGACTTGATTACGCTTTTGGTTTCGGGGAAACAGACCAACGGTGCGTTTACCGGTTCTGGGAGGAAGTAAGCCAACTCCCGCCGCCGCCTGACATAGATAAGATCATGGCAATCGCTAAGAAGTACGAGTTAGAGATTCACGCTCCATAACCCGGAGGCAAGAGACCCTGCCCAGCAACCCGCTCCCGCAGTTCGGACTTCGGAGGGCTTCTGGTCGCTCACTGTCCATAGGTCTTATTTTGCTCTGGGTAGCTGTTGCCCCGAGAAAACGTCCCCTGGACCAATCACGGTGGTTGCTCTTGCGACGATTTCGGAGGCTAGATCCTTGCACCTCTCGAGCTACTCCGTCGATAACATATCAAATCAGGCAAACACTCAAGACCCACTTCATTGTGTCTGACGACGAGTAATATCCAACAATTCAGGCCGCCATCTTGCTGCCCTCTTCCTCCGTTGTCGTTTATAATCACCGCGGAGCTCAGCAATGAACGAACAAATCACCGAAGCCGAGTTTCAAAAGAACGCCGAAACCGCCATTGCTCAACTCGAGGCGTCGTTTGCCCGCGTCGCCGAAGATCGCGACCTTGATGTCCAGGTCGAATCCGGCGTGCTTAGCGTCGAATTCGACGAAGGCGAACCCGGCAAGTTTATCGTCAGCCCCAACTCTTCGGTGAGACAACTCTGGGTCTCGGCGCGGGTGTCGAGCTTCAAGTTTGACTGGTCGGATGAAGCGGGCGGGTTCGTGCTGGCTGGGACCGGCGAGTCGTTGAAGCAGGTGATGACTCGTCTGACTCGCGAGCAACTGTCAGACGCGACTATCGAGCTTTGAACTCCGTATGCGAACCGTGACTGCTAAAGCTCGAACGCCGGTTTGTCTCAACAATCGTCAGGTTACCCGGCTTCTCAAGCGACTCAACACAGCGCGTTCGACCGAAGCGCGGTTGGAAGAGGCTTCGGGGTTTTTTATTGATCACGGCTACTCGCAAGACCCCCTCGGCGGCGGATCTCAACTCAGGGAAGTCTTCCGAGCCTCACTCGGCGCGTTTGATTGTGTGACCTACATGGAATCTGTGCTGGCGCTGGCGGCTTCGAGTAATGCGGATGAGTTCGCCAAACACCTGCGACAGATGCGCTATCGGAATGGCAAGGTGGACTGGTTCGAGCGCAACCACTACATGGCCGCGTGGCTCGCAAACAACAAACGGCTGGGGGTGCTCGCCGACTTGACCCGAGGGCGCGAGACGATTTTGAAGACGCGCACGTTGGACGTTGTTCAGGGGCTGCCTTCCCGGCGAGTGACGTTTCGCTGTTTCCCGAAACGCAGGTTTACAAGGATCAAGCACCGCATTCGAACCGGCGACTTGATCTTGTTCGTCTCAACAAGAAAGCACCTTGACGTGTTTCACACCGGAATACTGATCACTCGCGATGACCGGGTGTTGTTGCGACACGCGGCGCGCTCCGCAGGCAAGGTAATCGAACAAGACCTGGGGGACTTTCTAAAGAACAACCGCATGTCCGGTTTTATCCTGGCGAGACCGTTATGCCGACCTTAACCGCCGCGCTGGTACACCAAAAAGAGGCTTCGCGCCCGCTCGTCGAAGCGCTCACCGCAAGCTCCGTCGTCTCGGAGATGGTCTTTATAAACCGCGAGCGCATCGACTTGAAGCTAAACGCACGCGAGCTGAGAAAGGCGCAGTTTGTCGAAAGCGATTTTTTCAGCGGTCCCGCGATCGCGCATCTGCTTGAAGCGGTCAAGACCGACTACCTGCTTCTGGCGCTTCCGGGCGAGCAGATCGATCCCGGAGCGCGCGCATTCGACCGAATGCTCCAGGTGGCCGACGATTCCGGCGCCGCGCTGGTCTACTCGGACTTCAAGGATCAGGCCGGAGATGAGCTCTCAGATCATCCGCTGATTGATTGCCAACTCGGGAGCATCCGCGACAGCTTTGATTTTGGTCCGCTGATGCTGGTTTCAAAACGAGCCGCCGAGTCGGTGTTGCGAAAGCACGGCGGCGTGGATCAGAAGTTGAATTGGGCAGGCCTGCAAGATTTGCGATTGAAGCTTTCGATTTCCGGCCCGCTGCTCAGAATTCCCGAGCCGTTGTACACGCGGTCGCCGATCGACAGGCGACAAAGCGGCGAGCGCCAGTTCGATTACGTTGACCCTGGCAAGCGCGATTACCAGCGCGAGATGGAGGACGTCGCCAGCGGCCACCTCAAACGAATCGGTGCGTATCTGCATCCTCAGTTCAAGAGTGTTCCTCCGCCGGCCGAACGTTTCCCGGTGCGCGCCAGCGTCGTGATACCGGTTCGCAACCGTGAGCGAACAATACACGACGCGGTGATGAGCGCGCTTTCACAGAAGACCCCGTTCGAGTTCAACGTTATCGTCGTCGATAATCACTCAACTGATCGGACCACTGAGATACTCAGCCAGCTTGCGAGCGAGCACGCCCGGCTGGTTCACCTCAAGCCGACTCGCACGGACCTTGGCATCGGCGGTTGCTGGAACGAGGCAGTCTATTCCAAAAAGTGCGGCGAGTATGCTGTTCAACTCGATTCGGACGATCTGTACTCAGACGAACACACGTTGCCGAAGATCGTGGCGAAGCTCGAACAGGGACCATACGCGATGGTCATCGGTTCCTACACAATAGTCGATTTTCAGTTGAACCGGATTCCACCGGGGTTGATCGATCATCGCGAGTGGACTCGGGCGAACGGCAGGAACAACGCATTGAGGATCAACGGGCTTGGCGCTCCGCGCGCGTTCTACGTCCCGGTGCTGCGGCAGTTCGGATTTCCGAACACAAGCTATGGTGAGGACTATGCGACAGCGTTGCGGATCAGCCGTGAATACGAGATTGGCCGAATCAATGAGTCAATCTACTTCGCCCGAAGGTGGGAAGGCAACTCGGACGCAGCGCTTCCGCTTGCCACCGCGAATCGATACGACTTCTACAAAGACCATCTGCGAACGGTAGAAATACGGGCCAGACAGAGGATGAACGAGGGATGAGCTGGGAAGAGCGAATCATCGGCGACGAGGAGCTGAGCGCGTATCTCGATGAGGACGGAGGCGCCGACCTTCCCGAGCTTGCACTCGCGCTGATTGATCATCAGCGCGAGCACTGGCCCCAGCTTGCTGAAGGCTATGCGGCGTTCGAGAAGATCGAGACCAGGCGGGTTGCGGTCGAAGAATCGGAGGTTGTGATTCAACACAACCCCGGGCGCCTTCGCAGCACGGCGGCCGCAACCGACAAGGTTTCGGTCGGCGGCCGAGCATGCTTTCTGTGCCCGGAGAACCTCCCCGAGGAAGAGAAGGGAATTGCTTATGGCGATGAACTGGTAATCCTGTGCAACCCGTTTCCTGTGCTCGACCGCCATCTTTCAATAGTTCACCGCGAGCACGTCGAGCAGAAGATCGAAGGGAACGTAGAAACGTTGCTTGCGCTGGCGCACGACTTCGGCCCGGAGTTTTTTGTGCTGTACAACGGTCCGGAGTGCGGAGCGTCGGCGCCCGATCACCTGCACTTCCAGGCGTGTTCGCGCGCGCTGCTTCCCATCGAGGAGCATCTGTTCGAGGACGAGCCGGAGCTTGCCGAAGACTGCTCGTACTGCGAGGAGACCGCGAACAACACTTTCGAGCTTTTCACGCTAGGGGGCTGCGGCCGAAGCGTTGTCGTGTTTCGGGGCGGCAATCGCGGCGAGGTGGCCCGATGGCTCTACGAGGTTCTCGAAGAGCTTGCCCACCAAACCGACCGAGCCGAGCCGCTGGTCAACATCGTTTGCGTTTACGACAGCAAGCTTTGGACGGTCTACTTGTTCCCTCGCGCGAAGCATCGCCCGGCGACCTTCTTCGCGGAGGGAGACGCACGACTCACCGTAAGCCCGGGCGCTATCGATATGGCCGGTGTCGTCGTGGTTCCCGAGCGCGCGCATTTCGACAAGATCGGGAGCCAGCAGATCACACGGATATTCGGCGAGGTGAGCTTGAGCGTCGCGCTTGTGAACGACTTGATTGACGGTCTGTGCAGCTTGCCCGGACCGGAGGAGCGCGCGTGGTGAGTGTCAACCAGGAACCGTTGATCAGCGTTGGCTTGATTGCCGGCGACAGCGCGTTGCGAACTGTGAGGTTGACGCTGCGAGGACGGTACAAAGCGCAAAGCGGCGAGGTGCTGGACGGCGGCGACTACGTTGTTTCAAACGGCGGTGGCTCGGTTCGGCTGGC
This sequence comes from Blastocatellia bacterium, assembly GCA_049273855.1. Lineage (GTDB taxonomy): Bacteria > Acidobacteriota > Blastocatellia > UBA7656 > UBA7656 > Onstottus_B. The sequence continues at coordinate 16,487 of JBASRN010000061.1, read as the reverse complement.
CGGCGGTTCGTTGATCATCGCGCCGCAGATTGCGCTCACGCCGGTTGAGTTCGACGCAAGCCGCGCGACGGTTCACGGGGTAAAGATCGGCGTAGACTTCCACTGGGAGCGGCGAGAGTCGCAAGATGTTCAAGGCAGCCTCGTCTTTACACCTCAGTCCGATCGGTTGATGGTCGTCAACGAACTCCCTCTCGAAGCTTATCTTGTCAGCGTGATCTCGTCGGAGATGAGCGCGTCAGCTCCGAGCGAGCTCCTGCGCGCGCACGCGATCGTCTCGCGAAGCTGGCTGCTTGCGCAGATGACCAACCGCTACACACAAACGAGCGACGTTGTGCGCGAGGGAAGCCCCGGCCCGTCCGGAGACTCCAAGACGCGGATGATTCGCTGGTGGGACCGTGAGAACCACCCGGACTTCGATGTGTGCGCCGACGATCATTGCCAGCGTTATCAGGGAATCTCAAAGGCATTTTCGAAGGAGGCATTCGAAGCCGTTCGCGGCACTCGCGGCAGGGTCCTGATGTGGGGGGATGAGATCTGTGACGCGCGGTACTCCAAGAGCTGCGGCGGAGTGACTGAAGAGTTTCGGACGGCGTGGGAAGACCGCGACGTGCCGTATTTGCAGTCGGTGTTCGACGGTGAGGATCAGGCAACTCGCAAGCTGACGCTCACGATAGAGTCTAACGCCGCGGAGTGGATCAAGACGAAACCTCCCGCTTTTTGCAACACTGAGTCAGTCGAGTTGCTGGCTAGAGTACTTCCGGGGTTCGATCAGGAGACTCGGGATTTCTACAGATGGGAAGTCGAATACTCGAACGAAGAATTGAGTAAGATCATTCTCGACCGCACTGGCCTTGACCTCGGACGACTGGTCTCTCTTGAGCCGATCGAGCGGGGCAGGTCCGCGCGAATCGTGAAACTCAAAATTATAGGCGAGAAGCAGACGGTCGTGATTGGCAAAGAGCTTCAGATACGCCGAGCGTTGTCGCGTTCGCATCTTTATAGTTCGGCGTTCGTCGCAGAAGCCGAGCCCGATTCGTCCTCGAGGTATCCGAAGCGATTCAAACTGATCGGAGCCGGTTGGGGTCACGGGGTCGGTCTGTGTCAGATTGGTGCGGCGGTGATGGCCGATCAAGGACGAGGCCACGAAGAAGTACTCGCGCACTATTTTCGGGGGGCGTCAGTGGGCGAACTCTACTGAGTTTGGGCCCACGACGTTGACGGCGCCTGATTTCACTTGCTCCCGCTGGTTCGCTCCTCGTTTGCGAGTACGCCAGGCGGGGGCAAACCACCCTTCCCAACCACAAGCGGGCGCTGTTGATCAGAGAGTCGGAAAGTAAGAGGATGGAGTTCAGGCTTTAGGCTGGTTTTGGTCTTCGCGCAAAGCAAGCCCAGGCTAAAGCCTGTACTCCATGCTCTTGTTTTCCGCTCTTGTTTTCCGCCTCCAGAAGATACTGAAGGCCGTGTCTCGATTCTGGGAAAGCCGTATTCCACAAGCGAACAGACTTTAAGAACTGTGGCCCCGGGGTTGTGGACTGTTCATGCACGGGATGACGGCACCCTTGTAGCCCTGCTCGGCCTCAATAGCTTTCCAAACCTTACATTTGATTGGCCAACAGGTTCCCCTTCTCGAGCGCAACAATCCAAATCCAAAAAATCAAAAACCCAGAATCAAGCGTGGCACGCCAGTTGGCTATGACCGAGCCGTAAGCAACGCTCCGAGAACCCGCCTCTTCGACGGGCGTTACGAAGGGGTGTTAGGTTTCAGGCGAATGGGCACACCGCCGGAGACCTAACACCCGATAACTCGTACCCTCAGCCGCCGGCTCGCGATCACTCCGCTTCATGAGCCGCGTTAGCTTCCAAGCCACAAGTATCCGTCTTCATCTTTGAACCCAACTTGGTCGGTGATGAGGAAATCTTCACAAACTAGAGCGGGGTTGGGCTGATTCGGCGATAGTTCAACGGACGCGGGCGGGTCAGTTCGCCGAATTGCGACTCGACCCTTGCTGCGTGGTGGAAGCTCGCTTCCGCGCTCGTCGAGAATCGTGATTGAGTAGCCCGGCGCAGCGCGTCCAACTGAGCCGGCGCGCGCTTCAAACCAGGTTCCACAGCTCGCCGCGAGCGAACCAAACACCGCGTTGCAGTAGACGGTATCGACGGAAGCTCCAAGCGATTCACTAGCCCAGTCATGAACATCAGCGGCGACCGCCCCGGCGCAGCAGATGCGACGAAGCTTTAACTCGACTGTCGGCGTCGAGCGTGGGCTCGAATGGCGCAGTTGGTCGAGCTCTGAGGGACGAGCGAACAAGTTTGTGACTTCGCAGCGTTCGATGACGCTCCACGCATTGGAGCCATTCGCCGGAGATTCGTTAGCCAGTACGCGCCAACCGTACCATAACGCGGGATAGACGGAGCACAGCGACGAATCGATCGATGTCCAGTCTTGCTCGGTCCAGAATGTGGCGTCCTCGCCGAGTTGAAAGTTGTTGGACATCGAAAACGCAGGAAGCTGGTGGATCAACGAAGCGTGGTTGTGGGTTGCGCGAACAAGCCGGCATTCCGCAGCCGGATGATAGAACACGAGTGCGGGAGAGTTGGCAGGAGTTTCAACGAAGGCAAATTCCGCAGACGCTTCGAAGACTTCGCGCCAGAAGTCACAATCGGGAGCGGTGTCGTCGAACTCAGCCTTGAGCTTGTTCACGACGAAGACGACCGCAGGTGACGAAACAGCCGATGCCAGTTTGTCGTGATGCGTGTGATGAATGATGACTGCGCGAGCTCTGCTGTCGTTCAACGCGAACTCCAAAGCTGACGCTTCGAGCGCAGGGCTGAGCAGCACAACAACCGCTCCGAGCTTCAACAATCCGAGTTGCGCGATGAGCGAAGCGGCCGACTGCGGCAAGACTACGGCGACCGAATCGCCTCGTGCGACGCCTTGTTGGCTGAGAGCGGTCGCAAACTTGTCCGAAAGATAGGCGAGCCCGCCGTATGTATAGGTGTTGAGACCGCCGGGTCTCTTTTCGACAAGCGCGACGCGTGTGACTGCGTCCGAATGTCGAGACAGGATAGCGTCGGCGATGTTGAAGCTATCGGGGATTAACCATAGAAACTCGCGGCAGGCGCGCTGGTAGGCTTCGAAGCGTTCAAGATGTGGAGTGGGATCGAGCATAAACGATAAGCGGTGAATGATGAATGATGAACGGCGGAATTCACTCATCATTCATCGTTCAACATTCATCGTTTCCGGCCTCAGTCGCCGGCGCGAGTGGCGACCCTGGCGGGTTCTTCCGCTCCATCCATAACGAGCTTCGCGATTCGCTCGCGGTGATAAGTCGCATCGCCAAACATGAGCTCCGACGCCTTCGCGCGCTTGTAGTAGAAATGAAGCGGTTCGTCCCAGGTGAACCCGATTCCGCCATGGACCTGTATTCCCAGGTTGCCGACTTCGCGATACGAATCGCTCGCGTAAGCCTTGGCCATGGAAACGGCCACCGGGGCCTCCTCTGAATTGTTGCCCATCAGCCATGCCGCGTAGTACACAGCCGACCGCGCGCTTTCAGTCATCAGCAGCATGTTAGCGCAGTGGTGCTGAATGGCCTGGAACTGGCCGATCGGTTTACCGAATTGCTTTCGTGTCTTCGCGTACTCGACAGAGGTGTCCATGATCCATTGCATCCCGCCGACCATCTCGGCCGACAGCGCAAGCGTCGCGACATCCAGCGAGTGCTCCAGCGCGGCTCGAGTGGTTGGTGAATTGCCCATCGCGTCTTCGGACGCGACCAGCACATCGTTAAACTCGACTTCGTAAAGATGTCTCGTTGCGTCGATCGAAGGCATCGGCCTGATCGTCACGCCAGGCGTCTTCCGATCTACGAAGCATATGACGATATCCGCGCCCAGTCGCGCAACAGTGATGATGTAGTCCGACACCGAGGCGTCGGGCACAAACAGCTTCTTGCCGTTCAGCCTGATCCCGCCTTCACCTGCCACTGCCGCCAGCCGCACTGCATCGATATCCCACGAAGCGCTCGCTTCCAGAAACGCGACCGTTGCTTTGGTTTTGCCCTCGCAGATATCGGTCAAACGCTTTGTTCTATAAGCAGGCGAGCACGCCTTCTGGATCAGCGATCCCGCAAGCGCCACCGTGGACAGAAAGGCGCCGGGCACCAGCGCGCGGCCCATCTCCTCGAAGGCAACCGCCATCTCGACCATGCCAAGCCCCATGCCGCCGTCTTCCTCGTTGAACATCAATCCGGTCCAACCTTGTTCAACAAGCTTCTGCCAGATCTCTTCGGAGTAAGACTGGCCGCTTTCGATCATCTCGCGGACAACTGCCGGGGGGCACTCTTGCGCAAATAGCTCGCGCGCCGAATCCTTGAACAGCGTCTGTGTTTCGTTTAGGTCAAAGTCCATGTTTTCTCCTGATACCTTTCGGGTCCCCGGCGGCTCTGCGGCTTAGCGTGAGGTGGATCTCATCGCAAAGACGCCAAGCCGCAGAGTAACGCAAAGGTCAATAACTCTTCGGCAAGCCGAGCACGAAGTGGCCGATGATGTTTCGTTGAATCTCGGATGTTCCCGCTTCGATGGTGTTGCCGCGCGAACGCAAGTACGCGTGAGCCCATTGGCCGTGGTCAACCGCATAAGAGCACCCGCGGGTAAGCTGGCCGTAGGGTCCAAGTATCTCCATCGCCACTTGCTGCATTCGCTGATTCATCTCGCTCCAGAAGAGTTTCTGTATCGAGCCCTCTGCGCCCGGCACTCCAGTCTTGTTCATCCGCGTGAGTGTGCGCATCTGATTGAGCCGGAAGATTTCGATCTCGGTGTATATCTGCGCAAGCTTCTGGCGAATGATCGGGTCCTCGCTTGCCGGCCGCCCATTGCGATCCGTGTGGCGTGAGAGCTCGATCAAGCGCTCGATCTGTCGTTTAAACGTGATCTGAAGGCTGGCGCCGAGGGTTCCGCGCTCGAACATCAACGTAGCGATGGCGATTTCCCAGCCGCCGTCGACCTTGCCGACTACGTTTTCCGCCGGCACGCGCACGTTTTGAAAGACGACTTCGTTGAACTCCGAATCGCCGGTCATCTGTTTGAGCGGGCGCACGCTTACCCCGGGGCTGTGCATGTCGATCAGCATGTAGGTCAAGCCCTTGTGCTTGGGGGCGTTCGGGTCGGTGCGCACGACGGCGAAGCACCAGTCGGCATGATGGCCAAAGCTGGTCCAGGTCTTCTGGCCGTTCACAATGAAATGATCGCCTTCAAGCACGGCTTCGGATCTCAAAGAAGCGAGGTCAGACCCGGCGTTTGGTTCGGAATAACCCTGACACCAGATTTCATCTCCGCTCAGGATGTTCGCCAGAAAGCGTTTCTTTTGAGCTTCGGTGCCATAAGCGATCAGCGTCGGCCCTAGCAGCGAGAGCCCGAGCACGTTGAGCAGTGGCGGGGCTTGCGCGCGAGCCATCTCGGAAATGAAGATCGTTTGCTCGATCAATGTCGCGCCTCGGCCGCCATACTCTTTGGGCCAGTGAATGCCGACCCATCCGGCTTCATACATCTTCTTTTGCCATGCGCGCCCGAACGCCAGGCGCTCGTGCGAATCCTCGTCCTGGTAGCCGGATGCGTCCCATCCTTCGGGGATGTTCTGCTGTAGCCAGCTTCGAAACTCGTCGCGCAGGCTTCGCTCGCTGGGTGTCAGGTCTAGATCCATGATGTCTCCTGGCTTCGTTGAGGGATGGGCCACCAGTCTGGCCCGATGAAGCTGGTGATTATACAGCGCGGGTTCACAAGAGCCAAACTCGAATTAAAGTAAGACGGTTGCCGATCTTGCTGTCCGCAAGAACAAAGCACTTGAGCAGCCGTATTACTTGTGTTATAAAACACACCGTCGTGAATCGCTCAGCGGAAGAGCGGAACCACCGCAAGCCGAGATTTTCTTCCTACTGAGAAACCAGAACGTTTCAGGAGTACAGAATGCTGGCGGCAGTCGTGTGCGCATGACGACCGCTTAAGTGCAGGCGTACATCCGTTCACCGATACAAAGCCCGAGTAAGCCCTCACGCTCGAACACAATAGTATGGTCTCCCGGCCTTGGAGGAGGAGGTCCGAGCGACTGTTTGTCCACCTGCAACCCAAACTCGAAAGGAGAAGCTTTATGCGTAAGACATTGTTTGCGTTGTTCCTGGTTGCCTTGATCGCACCGGCGATTACCATGCTGAGCCCTTCGCGCGCTGATTCCGGCAAGATCGAAGAGACGGGCGTCAGTCCGTGGCAATCCAGCATCATCGGACTGCCCGACTACGACGTGCGCCGCGAGCTTGCAAAGATCCAGGCAAGGTCCAGCTTGAAACCGTCACCCGAAACCGCCCTTGTCCAGGCTCGGGTGGACGCGATCGAGGACTTCCGCGCAACTCTTTCATCGGAGACCCGCGACCATCTGCGATATGAGATGAATGAAGCAGGCTTGCCGAAAGCTTTCTTCAACCTATCCGCGCCGCTTTCCAAGCCCTCAAGCGGATCTCGGGATCAAATTGCCCGCGGTTTCCTCAGAGGTAACAGCAAACTGTTTGGGCTGACAAGCCGCGACGTTAGCCGTCTGAAGCTCGAACACGAGGACAACGATCGGGGCACCACGTTCCTGAGCTACCGGCAAATGATCGGCGGCGCAGGCGTTTTTCAAGGTCAGGTTCAGGTCGCCGTCGGTGCAGCCGGAGAAGTGCTTTCGGTTATGGAAGGCATGATTATTCCGGCGGCAAAGGTTGATACGAATCCGCGGCTGACGGAACGAGATGCCCTCGCCGAGGCATTCAACTATTCCGGCCGCCAATCCGCGGCCGAGCTTGAGGTGGTCGAAGCCCGTCGTGCGCCCGGCGGCCGAGCACGCTTCCGAAACCCGCTCGACCCCAGCTTCGATGACATACTCTCGGAGTTGCTCGTCATGCGCGCGGGCGACCGAGCACTGCCCGTCTGGCATTCGTATGTTGAAGCCGGCCCGAGCGAGTGGTACGAGATCTGTGTGGACGCGAACACCGGTGCGCTTCTGTTTCGCTACAACCTCTATGCTGACGTGGCGCAGGGGACCGTCGCCAGGCGCGACCCCATTTCCACGCCACGAACGCTCGAGTCCTTCGTGGGCGACACCGTCATAAACACAGCGGCGGGATGGATGGGTACGTCGACCGTCACGACCGGCAACAACGTCGAGGCCTACCTGGATGTGGACGCCAACAATGTTCCTGATAACAACAACACGACGGGTCTCTCCAATGGACACGCTTTTTCTTCAACTCAGGATTTCACCTTCCCGTTTACGCTTGGTGTTGACCCGCGCACGCAGAGGCCTGCGGTGGTGACCAACCTCTTCTACTTCTGCAACATCATGCACGACTTCGTTTACGGGCTCGGGTTTACCGAGGCAGCGGGCAATTTCCAAACCAACAACTTCGGCCGGGGCGGCACGGGCAACGATTCAGTCAGAGCCGAAGCTCAAGACGGATCGGGGACGAACAACGCCAACTTCGCCACTCCGCCCGAGGGCAGCCGCCCGCGCATGCAGCAGTTTATCTTTACCCAAGGCACGTCCAACCTCGCTGATGATCGAGACAGCTCGCAGGACGGGGACGTTGTGCTCCACGAATACGGCCACGGCGTATCAAATCGCCTGGTTGGCGGACCCAACAATACGAGCTGCCTGGGAGGCACGCAAGCAGGCGCGATGGGTGAGGGCTGGTCCGACTACTGGGCAATCACCTTCTATAACGACGGCCGTGTGGGTGAGTACTCCACCAACAACACGACCAACGGCATACGACGCGCGGCCTACACCGTCCCGGCAAATCCGATCCACGACTCCTACGCCGACCTGGGGAACCAGGGATTCCAGGTGCACCGCGACGGAGAAATCTGGGCCGCGACATTGTGGGACCTTCGCGCCACGTTGGGTGCTGCCATAGCCGACCGTCTGGTTGTGGAAGGCATGAAGTTCACCCCGTGCAGTCCGTCGTTCCTGAACGCGCGCGATGGTATTCTGCAAGCCGACCAGGCCATCAACGGCAACGCAAACAGGTGCACGATATGGACAGTCTTTGCGAGGCACGGCATGGGCGTGTCGGCAACCGGCAACAACGGAACCACTCACAACGCATCGACCGACGTACCGGGGGATTGCGGCGGCGGGACCGTGGTCTTCTTTGATAACTTCGAAACCGCGCTTGGTTGGACGACCAACGCAAACGGCACCGATAACGCAACAACCGGGCAGTGGGAGCGAGGCGATCCTCAGACCACTACCTCGAACGGCACGAAGCAGCTCGGCACGACCATAAGCGGCGTCAACGACCTGGTGACTGGCCGGCTCGCAGGCGCGGCGGCCGGAGACTTTGACGTGGACGGCGGCACAGCGTCAATCCAGTCACCGCTGATCGCCCTGTCTTCGACGGGCACTCTGACGTTGTCATTCAGCTTCTATCTTGCTCACGGAAGCAACGCGACGAGCGCCGACTTCCTGCGAGTGAGCATCGTGGGAACGACTACGACTCAGGTATTCCAGCGATTGGGGGCGGCGGTGAACGTGAACGGCGCGTGGTCCTCGACCAGCGTCAGCCTCAACGCCTTCGCCGGCCAGACCGTAAGAATCCGGATCGAGGCTGCCGATGCTTCAACGGCCAGCCTGGTGGAGGCCGGCGTCGACGATGTCAGGGTGACAAGGCAGTAGAACAAAGGCGTGCACCAACTAGAAAGAGGCGAGAGAATGATCTCTCGCCTCTTTGTATTTGTAGCACCGAATCGAGGACGGTGTCCTGGTCCGAATGTTTTCTCTGCGGAACCTTTGCGTCTTCGCGCCTCCGCGGCAAAACAAAACCGAATGCTACCTACCGTAAGCGGCCTTCAAACCTCAAGGGTTCAGCATCGCTTCGCGTTTCGCCTTGAACTCCGTCCCGGGTTTCCACTCCGGCCACTGATTGCCGTCGGCCACTTCGCGTCCCACCAGGAAAAGAAGCCTCAAGTCATCAATCGCGCCGGTCAAATCCCAATCGGGTTTCACTTCATCTGAAGGCTTGTGGTAGTCCCTTGAGGTGTATTCGTCACGCTTTTGCTGGCTGTAGCCTTCGGCCTTGCCGACATACTCTTCGCCGGTGTCGGCGTACAGCGCGGGCACGCCTTGCTTGGCGAACTCGAAGTGATCCGACCGATAAAAGAATCCCTTCTCCGGTTCGGGATCGGGTTTGATCGTGCGACCCTGCACCCTGGCCGCTGAGGTCAGCAAATCATCGAGCGTCGAATTGCCGATCCCGACGATGACGATGTCCTTCGTGCGGCCCCACTGATTGACGCCGTCCATGTTGATATTGGCGAGAGTCTTTTCAAGAGGATACAGCGGATGTTCAGCGTAGTACTTTGCGCCGAGCAGTCCCTTCTCCTCGGCCGTCACCGCTAAAAACAGAACGGAACGCTTCGGCGGCGCCGGCAACCTGGTGAACGCCTCGGCCAGTTCGAGCAAGCCGGCAGTCCCGGAAGCATTGTCGAGCGCGCCGTTATAAATCTGATCGCCTTGAAGCTTTTCATCTTTGCCCAGATGATCCCAGTGCGCAGAGTAGATCACGTATTCATCTTTGAGCTTCGGATCAGCGCCTTCGACTTTGGCCACCACGTTGCGCGAATCGACTTCGCGCAGCGTGTTTTTGATGGTGAAGCTCGCCTTTGCGCCAAGAGCCACAGGCTTGAAGTCCTTACTCAGTGCTTCCTTCTTCAGTTGATCGAAGTTTTTTCCGCCCGCGGCAAACAGTTCCCTGGCTCGGTCGAGTTGAATCCACGATTCTACGGCGACGCGATTCATGTTCTTGTCGGGCGATTTGATGTCGAAGTTCTCGCGGCCCCAGCTTCCGGAGACGACCTCCCAGGGATAACCGGCGGGACCCGTTTCATGAACGACGATCGCGGCTGCCGCGCCTTTCCGCGAAGCGATCTCGTACTTGTAGGTCCAGCGTCCGTAGTAGGTCATCGACTTGCCTTTGAACATCTTCTCATCGAGTTTGGCTGCGTCATTCGGATCAGGAATCGCCGGATCGTTGATCAGCATGACGATGGTCTTGCCTTTCACGTCCACGCCCTTGTAATCGTCCCAGCCATATTCGGGAGCAACGACACCGTAGCCGACGAAGACCATCTCGGAATTGTCGACTCTTATGTCCGGAACGAAGCGGCGCGAAACGGCGACGTAGTCCGTCAGGTTCGTCAGATCCATCTTCTTATTGCCGGCGGAAAACGAAGCGGTTGGCTGCGAAGTGAAACCAGCGAGCGGGACCTTCTGAATATAGGTGCCGTCGGGATTGCCGGGCTTGAGGCCGAGTTTCTTGAACTGTTCCGTCAGGTAATTGACCGTTTTCTCCTCGCCCGGCGTGCCGGGGCCGCGTCCTTCGTATTCATCCGAGGCGAGCACTTTGATGTGGGTTAGGAGATCGCCGCTGCTCATGCTATCGACGGCGGATTTCACCTCCGCCGGATAGACGGCAGCGGTCTCCGCCGAACCTGGCGGCGTGGCACTACCTGTCGTAGGCTCATTCGTTGAGCAGGCAATTGTGAAGGTGGCAATGGCAATAACAAGCCCCACCAGGAAAAGGTTCTTTCTCATCTTCGTTTCTCCTGAAAAGATATAGTCGTGATAACCGAATAAGCATCCCGAGTTCGTCTCGACGAGTCGTCGCGTTAGAAGCGTAATAGTGTCAGTGTCGAGCTCAGCTTAAGGAATAGGCTAACACTGTTCCCTTGGTCGGCGCTAATGATTGGGTTGCCCAGGCCGCCTCTGAAGCGCAAGGGCGGACTCCCCTGAATTCCTATGGCGAGGCTGCGAGGCGAGGCGTATCATTCGCCCGAAAGAATTCGCAAAGTTTGGAGTGCTGCGACTCTAAGAGCCAGGCACGCGTTTTCCAGGATATCCGAACCCCAAAGGATCAAAACAATGAAAACGAAACCAGCCGTTCTCGTGACGGTCACAGCATTGCTTCAAACAGCTAGCATCCATGCGCAGGCGACGAATTCGACTGGTAAGGAGTCGTCGAACAACCAGCCTCCGACGCAGCCGACAAACAGGCAGCCGAGTGCGCCCGCGAGCGCCAGCGCCGAGGATTACCTAGCTCAGGGCGATAGCGGGGCGGGGCGGCGGTCGCGCCCGGCCCGAGATCCGTCGCCCGCCTCTCAAAAGGTTACGTATGAAACCGCCACCACAAAGAGTGGGCGGACCGTTATTCTGAAGAGTGATGGTACCTGGGTTTATGAAGGGACGCCGCCGCGCACATCAAAACCTGGCGGTTCAACCAGCCCGGCCGAACCAGCAGCCTCGAGTGAGATAGTCCAAAGCACTCTCGCTGAAGTGACGAGTGATGAGTTTGGTTTTATGGGGAAGACAGTTCTCATAAAATCCGTCACCATCGCGATATCGCCGAATTACTTCTGCAAAAACAAGGGCATCGAGGCCACTCACTACGCTTTCCTGGTCCAGAGCCTCTCGGCGAGGCCCTACACTACTACCCCCACTAGCTGGGTCTATATGAAACGGGGGGAGCGCGCGAGTGAGCTTAGGAAACGCCTGTTAAACCTGCCCGTTGGTTACGGGAGTTTGAAGGCGTCAATAGTGATTAAGATCCTGAAGGACAGGGAAGGGTGCGCTCTTGAGCTGATAGATTATTCGCTCCAGTAGCACACGCAACAGCGGCGGTTTAATAAGCATGAGGTCAAGATGGGTTCCAGCGGCAGAGAAACGTTGCCTGGCGTGCCGGCGGGAAGTTACTACCTGTTCGCGGTAACTGCTCATAACAAACAGATCCTCGTATGGGATCTGAGGGTTGACCTTAAACCGGGGGCGAACTCAGTCACTCTTGACCATCGCAATACAGCGCCACTTGACGCCGACTCGGCGCGGTCAAAACAATCTGGCCCAAACCAGGCTGTGGCCGGGTCCAAACCGTGCCGGGTGACCGACCAACTCCGCTCAGCAAAAGCAGGAGTTCGAGGAAACAGCCTTTTATCGGTCATCGGCACCGGCTATACCTACACTTACACCAGAACAGACCACACGACCGGGCGGGTCCTTGAGTCATTCACAGAGCGAGGAAACTTCTCCAATACAGATTTTTATCTACTCGATGAAGACGCGGAAACCGCTTTACAGATGGGCGGCGTCGAGCCTGGATTGTTAGGTTCCCGTTTTGCCACGATGCTCTTCATCGAGAACACGACCCTGTTGGAACCTGGCAAGCTGAATGAAATCGCCCCGCTGCCGCTCTTGATGCTTGGTGGTGAGAAGATGGCGGCGGAGATGACGGGGTTGGCGAAGTCGGCCGAGGCTGACTTTGATTGTGCGATGAAAGCGATACGCTCACACAGCGTAGGACAGATGACTACCAACGCCAACGGCAGGGGAACCTTTCACGCCGTGCCGGCCGGCACCTATTACCTGTACGGCAGGTTCTTCCGAACCCAGAAGCCTGTTCGCACAGGGGGATTGGTTTGGAATCTGAAGGTAGAAGTCAAGCCGGGCCAGAACACGACAATGCTTTCTGTAAATGACGCCGCGTGGAAGCAACCTTAAGCGCTAGATTTCAGGTTTCTGAGTCGCGTCGCGCAAGTTAGACCATCAGACACTTTAAGCCTTCTACTTTCCTGTCTTGGATCGCCTCCCTCAACGTGACGGCTGGCACTATAACGTGTGACACCGGTCGTAGGTTCTCCAGGTAATAAGGTTCTAGAATTCAAATGGAGCGGTTCAAGCATTGGCAGTGGTGTGTCGCAACGAGCGAGTAGAACAACGCCTCCGAGAGAGGACTTATCATGGGGACAAAGCTTTTTGGAGCAATTGTGATCTTGCTTCTGATTGGCGCCGCGTTAGTTCCTGGTGCGAGTGGTCAAACAAACTCCCAGCAAACACAAGAACAGCGCCAACAACAGAAAGCTGAGAAGAAACAACAACAGCAACAACAGCAAAAGCAACAACAGAAGGCTGCACAAAGACAACAGCAGCAACAGCAGCTTGAGCAGCAACAACAGCAGAAGCAACAACAGAAGGCTGCAGGACGACAACAGGAGCCGCAGGTTCAACAGGACCTACGGCAGAGGCAACAGGAAAGAGCTGCCAGGAGGCAGCCGGATCAGCGGGAGCCTCAGCGGCGGGTGGCCCAGCAACGAGAACAACAGGAGCAGCGGATTCATCAGCAGCGCCTGGCCCAGTATCGCATGCAACGCGATCAGCGAGATCGGTTCGAACGCCAGAGGCGAGAGAGGCTCGAGCGGCAGCGGCGTCAGGCGCAGTTGCGGTATCAACAGCGATATTGGCAGCATCTCCGCGAGGACCAGTTACGGCTGGAGAGCTGGCGTTACTCCTACGCACCTCCGATGTACCGCTACTATCGCGGCGGCAGTTACTACCAGATTAATCAGTATGCGGCGGATTTGTTGAGGCGGGCCGTGAGGTACGGCTACGAGGAGGGCGTGCGTGCTGGCCAATCGGACAGGGAAGATAACTGGCGGTTCGGCTACCAGGACTCCGACGCCTATGAGGACGCGACATTCGGGTATGACGGTTACTACGTTAGTTTGGACGACTACCGCTACTACTTCCGCGAGGGCTTCCGACGCGGCTACGAAGACGGCTATTACGGCCGCTGGCAATACGGCAGCTATTCAGACGGCGTGATCAGCCTTCTGGGAAATGTTTTGCTGGAGGTCCTCAGACTGGAGTCGTTGGGACCGGTAGACTGAGCTCAACGTGAGCGCCGGCTCGCCCGTCCGCAACCTCACGCGGACCGAACAATCTTTGAAACGATGTGAATCGGGTACTGATCAATGTCAGTACCCGATCCCTTTGATAACACCGAAGCGAATGAGCAAACTCGAGACTGAGCAAGGTGTCTAACGATAAGACGATAACAACGAGGAGAAGACAATGGTTACGATCATAGTTGTAACCGCCGTGGCTTTGACTCTAGCTTGTATGGTCTTGTTCATGTGGCGGAGCATCAATCCGGATCAGTTGGTTCAACCTCGTCCAGCGCCGTTGACGATGGCAGTTCAGGTAATATGCGGCGACTGCGCGGGCGACGGGCGCCTACCGATCAGGACCTCTCTGGACCGGAGCGGCCACTGCGCCCGGTGCGGAGGCAGCAGCTACTTGTTAGCTTCGATCGTCGCCTCCATCAGCGCACAGGTGAGGGCCGAGCAGTTGAGAGAAGTGCACGCGAGATCAAGCCGGGGTCGGGTCATCCCATTCAAAGCTCCAGTTTCGCGCAGACCGCATTCAACGAAGATAGCCGTGTAGCGCTCGCTCTTCGATGTCTTTTTCAATCTGCCTCGTGACCCTCGATCTCAAATGACCGGCGTCCTTGATCTCTACAACCGGCCAGTCCCTTCTCACTTGTTCGAGAGGTGTTACATACAGCCGCTTCGTCGGATCGCGATCGCCGACGATTATTTCAACCGGAACATTGATCGCTCTTAGCTCCGATTCGGTCAAAGCCAGCTTGCCGAGACTCCGCGCGCAAGCCGGCGGAGTGCCACGGCCTCGCCGCTCCGGCATTCGCTCCCAGAAATTCTGCATGGCGCCGCCTGCGCGGAGCCATCCGATGCCGCCGACTATCCCGCTAAGCGCTCGATCTTGATGCTTAGCCAGAAACTTCATCGCGATCATCCTACCCATCGAATAACCGACGATGTGGGCTCTTTTGATCTTGAGGTGATCCAGAAGCCTGACGACGTCTGGGTCGGTTTGTTTATCTCGCGCGAAGGAGGTGTCGCGAGAATGTGTGCCGAGTAAGCCGGGCCTGCTTACGAAACTGGCACGGCTATTGCCGACGTCAAATTTAGCCGAGTGATCGCGTCCTTCCTTCCTTTTTCAGGGTTCGACTCGGAAAAGGCGGGAAAGCATTGCTGTAACAAAGCCTGCGTCGCAGTTCCTTGCGTTGATAACTACGTTTTATCCCAAACGCACGCTTCGGAAGTGCACCGAAGTAGTACAGGAAGTGAACAGAATCACGATGAGGAGGGTTTCCAAATGGAAAGAAATACACGCTCACTCAGTCCATTCCGTGAAAAACCAAGAACGTTCGCGATGATCGTTTTGCGATTCTCTATGACGGCGCTGTTGGTCTCTGGTGTAATTCTTGTGACCACGCCAGGGCCAATGCGCTCAGAAGCTCAGTCGCAACCCACGTACACAGTCGCATCCTTCAACGCTGGGACCAATCCCTCGGCGGCCAAGATCGGAGACCTGGATGGCGATGGGCTAAACGACATCGCGGTCGTCAATCGTCAAGGAGACTTACAGTTGTTCTTCAACAATGGCGAGGGCTCGTTTCAGCGGGAGTCGTTGAACGGGCTTTGGCCCTCAATCTCCAACACCCGCGACCTTGATATCGGCGATCTAAACGGCGATGGGCGAAACGACATAGCAGTTGCGTTCTCAACTCAAACAGGCGCCTTGTCGGTTCTGTTGAATCAAGGCAATCGCTCGTTTGCCGCTCCGGTCAACTATAACTCGTGCAGTTTCTCCAAGGGGGTTGCGATCGGTGATCTCGATCAGGATGGGGACAACGACCTGGCCGACATAAGCCAGTGCAACAAGTCGGGCATACTGCTCAACAACGGGCAAGGCGGCTTCGCTTTTAGCGGCGCGTATGGAGATGGATCCGCCTCGAGTTCAATAGCGCTCGTAGATCTTAACCGGGATGGCTCGAAGGACATCGCGTATCTCAACGACTCGAGCGTCACGATACTCTTGAACAACGGAAACGCGACGTTCAGCTCCCCCCTGGTTTACTGGGTGTGGGATGCTGTCGACCTGGCTGTTGGCGACTTTGAAGGGGACGGCACCGTCGACATAGCAACGGTGAGTTCCTACTACGGCCTGGTGTTCATTCTGATCAACGGCGGCGACGGAGAAATGATCTCATACTCAGAGATCCCCTCCTACGGAAGTGACGCGCCCACCGGGATGGTTGTGGGAGATTTCAATGGCGATGGCCGCCCCCTTGACTTTGCCCTCATAAGCCAGGGAACCAACAGTCTGACGGTTTTCCTCAATCAGGGTTATTACACCTACGGGCACACCAACGCGATCAACGTCGGGCAGTCTCCAGTAGACATAGCGGCCGGCAATTTGGACGGTGATTCATTGCCGGATCTGGTTGCGGTCAATCAGGGGAGCGGGAGCATATCGGTTCTCTTCACCGCAGTCGCCGCGCCTCCGCCGCCTCCACCACCACCGCCACCAGCCGAGATAACCTTGACGGTCTCGACTAGCAAGACGAAAACCGCGAGGCTGGTCGACCTGAGGTGGAGCGGGGCTACGAGTTCGAACGTGGACATCTATCGCAACGGCTCGCGGAGAGCTACGGTGGCGAATACGGGCAGGTACACCGACCAATTCAGCAGAAGCGCGACCGGGACTTACAGATACGAGGTTTGCGCCTCGGGCGGCGAGGTTTGTTCCAGCGAGGTGAGGATCA
>JBASRN010000127.1:0-20317 GCA_049273855.1 Blastocatellia bacterium | reverse complement strand
TTCTAACCGGAACTACGATTGGGATTATAGCGGGAGTTGCGGCGGCGGGCGCGGCGGCGACTGTTGTGGCCGTCAAGAAAGCTCAAGACAACACGCCGGAGCCGATCACTGCTCAGGCACCGAACATAACCCCCAAACCATGAGCTATCCGGAGGATAGGAAAGCGAGGGTAATTAGATGACCTGCCGTTCTTGTTCCGCTGAAGTAGCTTCCACAACCGTTTTCTGTCCTCACTGCGGAGAACGAGTACAACTGGAATCCGAATGGCAGCCAACGGGCCTGTTGGTTCAGGATCGCCGCACCACCGTGCTAAACCCCGATAGTGCAACCGGCGCGCTGTCGGTCGCGCAAGCGGGGGAGGTCTTGAGCTGGCTAACGGCGGAAAGAGAGAAGGGGAAGGAATAACGAACGACCGCTGTGTGATCGCGCGGAAGTCGGCCCTTGATGAGGATGTTCCCTTAGTCTCTCGGTAGGTCGCGGAGAGAGTTAGACTCGAGGATCAACGCAGACGCTCGGCTCGCACGGTGAACGTCACAGTCGTGAGCACGTCCCCTCTCAAAAACTGAGTCCATATTCGGTAGTTTCCGGGCTTCGGCATAAACGCATTGAAAGTGATATCTGGGCCGCCGCGCAGCTTCGCTCGATCGCCAGTCTCGGGAACCGTCTCCTCTGGATGCGAGTGGACGTAATCCGACTGGTCCTCGCTCAGGATCAAGGTGTGCCCCCAGGCGCCGAGGTACGCGGCTACGTCGCGAATCGGCTTGCCCGTCTTTGCGTCGGTCAGGTGATACTTGAGTGTAAGCGGCTGGCCGGCGATTATCTTTGTAGGCTCGAGCTTGAGCTCGATGTTCATTTCGTTTGCCGGCGTCTTCTGGAGCTCGCGCATCTCAACGCCGATTCGCATCGCGTTCTCCGCCGTAATCTTCAAGCCTTGTCCGCGCTTCACAAGAGTCGTGTCGGGCGCGAGCCTGGCTTCTGACTGGACGAGGTCCGGCGTGTAGCCGGCAGTCACGAGGTTCTGCTGAAGCACTTGCGGGGTTCCTTCGGCGGGATAGAAATCCGAATACACTTTGTAGCTGCCCGCGCGAGGCAGCACGGTTTCGACGCTGAAGCGGCCGTCGGCTTCAAGCACTGGATGGATGTGCTGGAACTCATTCAGGTCCTGGCTGATGATGAAGAGGTGGAAGAGCTTGTCGTGCAACATGTGAAACTGCTTCACTTGCTCGCCGGTCTTTGGGTTGATCACCGCGAATCGAAGACGGACTCTCTCATTTGGCTTTGGAGGCGCGGGCAGGGATTCGACCTTCAGGTCGTAGTAATCGATGATCTCGGGGGTGACCGGAACGAGCGCCATTCCGCACTTGGGGCATTTGCCCGGCGAGCTGGTCCGTATATCCGGGTGCATCGAGCACGTGTATGAGTCAGCTTGCTGAACGGTCTCTCTTGGTTGATTCGCCGAAGCGGCCGGGGCCGGCGCTTCATTTCCATCGGCCTTTCTGGCGATCAGGCTCACCTTGCACTTCGGACACTTGCCCGGCGTCGACGATTGAACCTCAGGATGCATCGGACACTCATAGACCGTGCTCTCCTGAAAAGCCAGCGAGTCCGAATAAAACAGCAAGGGCGAAACAACCAGGAAACTTGTTAGAAGAATCAGTACACGCAAAGCCTTAACTCCATGATGGATTTGTCAACGGATCCACTGAGCCGCGTTGACCGCGTCATCGATTGCCTGCTCGAGCTCCGTGAGTTCCGCGAGCACGTCAATGCCGCGGCAGCCGTAGTAGTGCCGCACGGATTTTGACTTGCCGTTGGTTGTGATCGAGCTGATTGCCGAGGGGCCGTCGGTCGACCAATCTTTGCACCCGTCTCCAGCTTCCTCGTAGCGGTCCCTTAAATCGAAATAATTGATCTTCTCAAATCTCTCGATCAGCTCTCGAAGCCCTGCTTGCGAGATCGTGGACTGAACCGTCCCAACCTTCTTGACAAACCGGCGCCCTTCAAACAGAACCGAACCGTCCGCTGAGATCGTCAGCTTGTAGCTTGGGCAGGTTCCGTAGCAAGGCGTTCGTTCGAGCGTGATGAGGGTGTCTTGCGGAACCTGGTGGGCCGCTTCGCTCGCACGAATGCCAATGGCCCCGGTGTCTGTAAACACCAAGAACGCAGCCAGCGAGGCGAACAGAGCTGATCGATTGATTTGAACAGTGCGGCTCATTGTTAAAGCGCTCGATGCGATTATAGAACAGCGAACGCGGCAGATGCGAGGGATGCGCGTCAGCTCTTCGCGTGGAAATGCGCGCAGATCGCGTAGCGGTCTGCTGCTGATAGTACTGGACGCCGAGCCGAGGTGCGGCCCTGGTGCACAAAGTGGAGGTAGGGGCTCAGGTAGCCGCTATGCGGCCAGGTCTAAGCTGATGGTCACGCTGCTATCGATAGGAGGCCGCTACGCGGCCGGCCGACTTCGAACTGAGCGTTTGGCGTTACGCCTCGAATCGGATCTCACGCCCTAGAGTCTTATGGTAACGACGTTTGAGCTAACGTCATCGGCGGTGATGACTTGCACGGTGTTTTCACCCGGCGTGAGACCAAGCTTGTTCGCCTTGCCCTTGACCGTTATTGAGGAGTCGGAGCTGGCAGCGATCTTCGCGGTCTTTTCCTGGCCGTTGATCAGCACGCGCGGCGCCTCGCCAAAAAGCCCGCCCGAGATCGTGAGCTTCTTCTTGCCATTGAAGCTCGCGGACTCGATTACCGGCCGTTGGTTGCCGGCGAATTCAAAAGCGCCACGCCCGTACGTTGCAACCTGAATCAATCCGGATTGTTGCGCGGTGAACTGTGTGACGACTACCGGCGGCATCCCGCCGTCGAAGTCGCGCCAGCTCAAACCCGCGTTGGTCGATCGAAACACTCCGACATCCGAGCCGGCGTACAGTGTGTCCGAGAGGACCGGATCAATCAACAGAGCGTTGACCGGTATGTCGGGCAGACCATTGCCGATGTCCGTCCACGTGGCTCCCGAGGTTGCGGTCTTGAAGATGTGACTTGTGTTGAAACCTGAAACCGCCAGGTACGCAATCGCGGGGTTCGCCGGGTCTACAGCGATGCATGTGATCGATCGGTCCGGCAGCCCGCTACTCACGTCGCTCCACGTGGTTCCGCCGTCGCTGCTGAACATAGCCCGGCCTTGCGCCGAGCCTGTGTAGATGACGCTCGTGTCAGACTGGCTGACCCCGATCGCCGACAGCACATCGCGGCCGCTGTCGGTGATGCCCTTCGTGAAGTCCAGGTCACCCGCCGGCGCAAACCACGAGTCGCCCAGGTTTGTGCTGATGAACAGGCGCCAACTCCCGAAGTACAGCGTCGGATCGACCCCGTTGCCGGTGAACGGCGGATAGAAGGCGATACGCGGGCTGCCATCGAGCGGCTCACCAAACGAGTCGTTCCACGCTATTTGCCGGTCGAAGAAATCACCGTTTCCGAAGAACCGAAAAATATTGCCCCTCACGTATGTCACAAACACGATGCTCGGATCGAAAGGGTGGAGGACTACACGGCCGCCATCGCCGACCAGAATCTCGTGCCATCTTCCCGTGCCGAACGACCGCCGTTGACTTCCGTTGTCCTGAGTCCCACCGTAAGTGATGGTTGGGTCAGTCGGATGAATCGTCAGCCCCATGAACTGGGTCAAAGCCAGAGTTGAGTTGAGCGACTGAAACGAAGCTCCGCCGTCGTTCGACTTCGAAATGCCGCCATCGTTCCCGATGTAAAACCGGTCCGGGTTGCCGGGCACAAACGCGAGCGAGTGCTGGTCCGGATGAGACTTTGACAGGCCAGGCGCGAAATTGAAGGGCTGGTCGGCAAACGGAAAGTTGTTCGTCAAATTCGTCCAGCTTACTCCGGCATCCGTGCTTTTGTAGACGTCTCGCGAGCCGAGATAAACCGTATTGGCATCGGCGGGATTTGCCAGGATGTAGGTGTTGTATCCGAACTGGCCCGTGTCGAACTGGCTTGTGTCCCGCTCGGTGAACGTTGCTCCGCGGTCCGTGCTTGCCTTCAATCGAGCAACGAAGTTGCCGCCGTGCCATCCCCCAAAGTAAACGTACAGCGTCTGCGGGTCTGAGGGACTCGTTGCGACGCGAATGTCTCGACGTTGGGTGAGATCGAACTGATCGGTGAACACGGCCGACCAGGTCGATCCTCGATCCGTCGAGCGGTAAAGCCCGAACGCCGGATCGAGGGTCTGGTCGATTCGAGATAGTCCGAGATAGAGCCTGGTTGGGTTGCCGGGGTCGATCGCGATATCTCGCGGGGCGCCGGCGAGAGTTCGACTCCAGTTGATTCCTCCATCAGTGGAGATATAAAAGCCGCTCGATGTAACGCGCGAGGCTGATAGCTTGGAGTACTGTGCGACGTAGACCCGATTCGGGTTTGTGGGATCGACCTCGATCTTCGAGATAGTACCCGGCGAAGGCAGCGAGGTGTTGCTGATTCGCGACCAGCTCCTTCCTTCATCAATGGACTTCAAAACACCGCTTCCCAGGTAGCCGAGCTTGGTGTCTCCCATACCGGCATAAACGACCGAGGGGTTGCTCCTTGAGAATGCGATCGAACCCACGGCGAGATCGACTTGATTGTCGGTGACAGGAACAAAGCTGTTCCCATCGTTACTCGATCGCCAAATCCCTCCCGTCGAACTGCCGGCGATGACGACTCGCGGATTACCCGGCGAAACAGCAACGGCGTTAACGCGTCCGCTGGTCAATCCCCAGTTGTTTGAAAAAGCCGGCACGGTTGGCGAAGGGCCGATCGGACGCCAGTTGCCGGAGGCCGAAGTCCCCACCGGTGCGTTGATCGCCATCCTGCGTTTTCGGTCCCACGCCGAGCGCCGGGCGTCTCGCGGCACCGAGCGCGAAGGATAGGTCCGTTGGAAGTAGAACCAATCGTCGCGGCCGTCGAGGTCTTCGCGGTCCGGCTCGCCCGCCGCCGGAGCAAGCTCAGGAGCGCTGGTCGAGGCGAGTCTAGTCGAAGGACGGCGAGCCGGCAGCGCGCTCTTGATGACCGGGGGCGTCTGTTGGTTGGTTGCGGGTGTTGGCGGGGCCGCGCGGAAACTGTTACACGCGATAAGCGCAGCGGAGAGGACACCCAGGGCGCCCGCGCGGAGCTTTCCGTGAGGAGGTGACGAGTCTGTTTTGCTTACTTGCGAGTACATCGCCGACACGAGGCTGAAACCACTAAACAATCGAACTGAACCATATCACACTCTTAGCAGGTTTCTGAAAAAACGAATTCGTCGCAGCCGGACGGCGTATGTCCGAGACTCCGCCGCTGGCTTGCAGTCAGCGTGTTGAGAAGAGTCTCGCCACTAAGTCACCAAGGACACGAAGGCCCACAAAGTTTTCTTTGTGCGGCTTTGTACCTTAGTGACTTCGTGGCAGGAGAGGCCCCCACTACCCAACTGGATGGACTCTCGCATGAAAGGCAACACCGCAATATACTGTCTGGCTCAGCAGCCTGCCAGGCTCCAAGGGAAAGAGAATTGGAACACACTATGACGAATCTGCTGGCGACGTTTTGCTTAACGCTGACAATGATGTTCGCGTTGTGGCTTGTGAGTCTCGCGATGAAGAACGCGAGCATAGTCGACATCTTCTGGGGCGCGGGCTTCGCTGTGATCGCGTTGGCCACGTTTGCCCTGAGCGATGGGTACAGGCCGCGAAAGGTGTTGATCACCTCGCTGGCGGCGATTTGGGGATTGCGGCTTGCGAGTCATATAGGCTGGCGCAACGCCGGCAAGGGCGAGGACTTCCGCTATCGAGCAATGCGCAAGCGCCACGGCGAGCGGTTCACCTTTGTCAGCCTGTTCACAGTCTTCGTGCTTCAAGGGGTGTTGATGTGGGTGATCTCGCTGCCGCTTCAATTCGCACAGCTTTCCCCGGAGCCGGCGCGACTTACCTGGCTGGACTTTCTTGGAGCGTCGCTCTGGGCAATAGGGTTGTCATTTGAAGCGATTGGCGACTGGCAGCTCGCCAGTTTCAAGGCGGACCCGACTAACAAAGGCAAGGTGATGGATCGCGGCTTGTGGGCTTACACGCGGCACCCGAATTATTTTGGGGATGCTTTGCTGTGGTGGGGGTTCTTCTTGATCGCGCTTGCAACTCAGCGCGGTTGGTGGACAGTGATAAGCCCCCTGCTGATGACCACGCTGCTGATGAAGGTATCCGGAGTCGCTTTGTTAGAGAAGACGCTGGTGAAAACGCGACCCGAGTATCAAGATTACGTGCGGCGCACGAGCGCGTTCTTCCCCTTGCCGCCGAAGCGAATCGAATCGGGCGAGCCCTGATTGCAACCTGACACGGCGGCGCGTATACTAGCGCGGGTTTTTCACCGCGAAGGTCGTACTCGCTCCTGAAGTTTCATCGTGCTTAGTAAACAAGGGCGGTCATTCGGCTGTTGAAACTAATCACAAAACTAGATCGAGTTGGTGGAGAGAATATGCCTTGGAAAGCATTGGTTTCTCTGGTTTGGACGTTGGCATTTTGGCAAAGCGTCTCGGGTCAGGAACCGAAACCAGCTTCGCCGCAGCTCGAGGCGATGAAGAAGCTGCATTTCCTGGTAGGCGAATGGATAGGAGAGGGCTGGACTGAGTTCAGTCCCGGGCAGCGCCGAACCTCGCCTATCAATGAGTCGGTTCAACCAAAGCTGGGAGGAATGGTCTTGCTCGTTGAAGGACTGGGCAAGAACAAAGTCCCCGGTAAGCAGGAGGAGGTCGTAACTCATCACGCTCTGGGTATCTTATCGTATGACCAGAAGGCACAGGTGTATCGACTGCGAACCCATCTGGCTAACGGGCAAAGCACCGATGCCGAAGCGAAGTTCACAGACGAGGGGTTTCAGTGGGGGTTCCAACCGTCTCCAAACATGAGCATACGATATACGGTAAGGTTGACGGACAAAGGCGAGTGGTTCGAGAGAGGAGAAATGTCCCAGGATGGAAAGACCTGGCGGCAGTTTCACGAGATGACGCTTCAGAAGGTGAAATAGATTTTTGCCCGAACCTGCGAACAACGTTTCAAGTTTTATTACCAAGGAGGCTCTGATTATGAATGAGAAGAATGTGTCACGGCGGATCTTTTTGAGCACGGCTGCGGTGGGGGCTGCCGGAGCGGCTGCGTTCTTTGCGCCCGGCGTTTTCGCCGAGCAACTTGTCCAGACCCCAGCTCAGACCGATGGCCCGTTCTATCCGGACAAGATGCCGCTCGACACCGACAACGATTTGCTTATCATCAATGACTCAATCACTCCTGCCGTTGGAGCGGTCACACACATGAGCGGACGTATCCTCGACAAACGCGGCGAGCCGATCAGAAACGCCACCGTTGAAATCTGGCAAGTGGACAACAACGCAGCCTATCTGCACACCGGCAGCGTGAATGGTAACAAACGCGACACGAACTTCCAGGGCTTTGGGCGGTTTGTGACCGGCTCGACCGGCGAGTATTACTTTCGAACCATCAAGCCGGTGCTGTACCCCGGACGTCAAGCCCCGCATATTCATGTCGCGGTCAAGGTGAAGGGCCATGACAAGTTCAGCACCCAGTGCTACATCAAGGGGCACCCGGGCAATGCAAACGACTTTGTCGTGAAAGCAATTACTGACGCAAAGGCTCGCGCATCGGTGATGGTTGACTTCGCCCCGATAAAGTCGTCGCGAATCGGCGAGCTTGCGGCAAAGTTCGACATCGTGCTCGGCTACACAGCAGAAGCGTAAAGCTGCGACGCGCAAGAGCATGGAGTTCAGGCTTTAGTTTGGTTGTAGATCGCGCGACATAGACCGGCCAGGCGAACTCGTGAACTCCGCCTGGTGCGTTGGAGGATACGAAGCCCGTCGCTGCATAAGACTTGCGATCTGTGGAACGACGCATGGCAGACCTGTCGATACTCTGGCGCAGACTGGACCGTCCGGGGCATGAGTTTCTGCGACTAACCCTCGAAGAAGTCTGGTGGCGTCTCAGTGGCACAGCGGTGTTTTCCCACGAGCAGCAACCGTGCCGGCTCGACTACCAGGTCGTGTGCGACCCTTCGTGGCATACCGCGTCTGGCAGAGTGACGGGCTGGCTCGGAAACGAGTCAGTTGAGATCGATATCTCGGCTGACTTTGCGAATCGATGGCGGCTCAACGGAGAGGAGTGTCCCGCCGTAGCGGGCTGCACCGATCTTGATCTGAATTTCAGTCCTTCCACAAACCTTCTTCCGATTCGGCGGTTGAATCTGGCCATCGGAGAGGAGGCTGCAGTACTAGCGGCCTGGCTTCGATTCCCCAGCTTCAAACTCGAGCGACTCGAACAGGTCTACCGGCGAATCGATGCCGAAACGTATCGCTACCAGAGCGCGGGTGGCGCATTCGTCACCGAGATTCGGGTCAACCCCGCGGGCTTAGTCACCAGTTATCCAGATTTTTGGGAAGCCGAGACGGCCGGCTAGGCGTCGCTGGATCTCACGAGTTGGCCTGACTGCAGTTTCTATCGAGAGGTAACCGCTATGCGGTTAGTTTCCGGAATCCAGGAGCTGCACCACCGCTTACTGCCGGCCAGCCTCTCGAACGAGAAATCCATACCAGTCCAAATACCTTAGCCGTCCGAGTTGGGAGCCCTTGGTCTCAGTCGCTCCCGTTGCCGCGGTTTTCTCCGAATCGCTCAAGTAGTCGCCGATCAGGTCCGAGCCCTTCTTGAACCATATCGACTTCTTGACCTCCGGCAGACCTGCATCGCTCTTGAGCTTGAAGACCCACACATAAAAAATCGCAGCCGTGGTTGCCAGATAAATTGCGCCTTCGTCAACTTCTGGCTGCGCGAGCATCGGCTTAGCCAGTTTCTCAACCTGGTCTTTGATACCGTCCGCAGCGGGTTCCAACTTCGCGTGCTCTGCTATGGTCGCATCGTCGTTGTCGTTGAAGTCGTTGATTTCCTGCCAGCCGTCGACAAGATGACCGAAGCACTTCGCCAGAAGCTCGTCGCGCGTGTAGCGCCCGGTCCCTGACTTGAGTTTGCTCTGGGCGTTCTGCACATCAGGCTTGATTAGCCGAGCCATCCCCAGTCGTCCTGACTCAAGGTAAATCATGCCTTCCAGGACTTTCAGGTGCGCGGCCTCCTGCGAGTCCTCGCCGTACTTCGTGCGGTATTCCCGGATCGCTTGCAGCGTACCGGCGAAGGCGGGTTCATTCGCCGCCGGCTTCTGAAGCTGAGGGTCCGCGCCAGGCGGCGGGACCATGAATTCGGCGAACTCAGTTCTGTAGGTTTTATGGACTTGCTTGAGAGCAGTCGTCTTCGGTGAAAAACGAAAACACCCCGCGGTCGCTACGACGAACAGCAGGACAATCGCGATGCGGTGCTTTGTTTTCGCGCTTTGCATCAACACGCGTGAGAGTCGTGGCATGGCTTTCTCCTTTACACAATTTCCAGACCTTTGAGCACGCCCGCTGAAAGCTCGGCGAACACGTCAGCGCCGCCACCCGTGAGCGGAAACGGAGCCTTAAGATAAGACGACACGATGCGCCGCAAGTAGTCCGGCAGATTCTCGCCGTCTATCGACTTCCCGATCTCTTGATTTGCCTGGTCGAGAGCCCGTGTCATAAGCTGCTTGATCGTATCCGCGGTGACCTTTCCATCGATAAGCTGCTGCCCGCGGAGCGCGAGCACGACCAGCACGCTGCGGATTGAATAAACCAGCACGGGGCCCGATAACAAATGAGACGGGTCTGTTGCCAATCCGGCCAGAACATTCTGCACGATCGGCTGCACGAGGTTTTTCTTTTGCAGTCGGTCCCAAACGGTTGGGTTCGTGGCAATCGCTTGAAGCGCGGCTAGCAGAACGTCCTTGCGCCCATCCGGCGTCAGCACTACTCGCAGGTTCGCTTCGGCGAGCGACTGGCCAATCGCACCGAGCACTGCGGCCAGCCGATCGTCCATGTTGATCAAACCGACGTTCTCCGAAGCTGTCTTGATCGCAGCCTCGATGACGGCGAGAAGATCATCCGTGCTCAGCCCATCCGCAAATGCGATGGCGCCGGCCTTCAATACCGCGCCGACGAGTCTGGTAGCGAAGGCGTTGTTTCGCGCTATCAGTTCGGGGTGTACGGACAGAACTTCCAAGCTCTTCGACGCAAGTAGCTGAAGCGTTTCGGTGGTGAATACCTGGGCGAGTTCCTGCTGCGACAGCGCGCCCGCCACACCCGAGACAAGTTGGGCTACAAAGGAATCGGTCTTGCCCGGGCCGAACAGCTTATCGGGATTAGCCGCAATCGCTTGGAGCGTTGCCTTGTAAAGAGCCGGGACCAACTGGCCGTGTGCAATGCCCGCGAAGACCTGATGCCGCTGGCCGCTGGCGGCGATCTCCTTAGCTAGCGAAGTGAGCACGGCTGCCAGAAGCGGCTTATCGCCAAGCTTGCGCTCGAGTATTCCGGACACATTTGCCGCTGCGGTGGTCAGCCCGACTTCGAGCACTCCGAACAGCGCCTTTGGATCGTCCGTGAGTTGTCGCAGGTTCAGGCCGACTTCTTTGAGCGTGGCGGCCAGCACTTTTTGTGCAAGCTCGTTCCTGGTGATGAACGAGGGATCTTCGGCGACGTGGGTCGCATAGGCGCCGATCAGGCTCTCGAACCCGTCCAGCGAGATAATGCGCGCCACGAAATCGTCGCCGAGCTGGTCGCGCAAATCTCCGATCGCGGCAAACAGCGGCTTGAGCGCCGGCTGGTCCGCGAGCTTTCCCTGGTTCTGGGCTACCGCGACGATTGTCGAGCCAAGCAGCGACTTGAAGATAGCCTCGGCGCCCTCGTCATCGAAGTCGCGCTTGCCCGCGAATTCTTCGATCAGCGTGCCCATGAACGCTTGGGTCTTGGGATTCGAGATGAATAGATTCGCGTTCTCGCCGGCGAACTCAAGCAGCGTGTCCGCGCTTGCCAGGAGAATTCGGGTCAACGCGGGGTTGCGCGACAATCGTTCCGATTCGACGATGTAGTACGCAATCCGCATCTCCGTGCTTGGTCCGGCGACCGCTTGCCGCGAGTCGGGGCCGAGACTGGTGGGACGCACATCAGCCGCTTCATAGTAAAGTTGAAACAGCCGCTTGCGCGGGCCTTGCACTTCTTGAGCGTGCGGATCCGCTAGAACCGCTTTGAAATCAGCCACCGCCCCGCGAATGTTCAACGGCAATTGGCCTTTCTCGGACTGAAAGAAGCTGAGCATGGCGTCAAGGTGAGGCGCGTCGTCGGTTGGCGGAGGAGGCAGCGCGAACGGTAGCTCAGCCGTTGCTTCCTTCAAGGACAGAATAGTATCGACCCGGCCGCGAAATTGCAGAAGCGCTTTTATGGCAGAGATCGCAAGCGGCGTCGCGATTGGAAGTGGCATAGATCGGTTCCTCCTTCTTGGTTAGCCTCTAACTTGATAGACGAAAAAGGAACGCGGTCTTCGGCAAGAGTCAGCGGGACTTCGACGGCCGCCGAAATTGGTTGTCGTTTGGCGGGACAAGAGCGGTTTCTCACGCCGCGGGGACAGCTCTTTTAGCGGTGGCGACGCAAGACCGACGGGGTTCGCCCGACGAGGCAGCCGCCTCAAATGACTGGCGGTTCCAGCGGGGCGAACTGCTGAGTGACTGCTGCCGTTATGCCGCTTTGCGGCGAACCTCCTGGCCCGGATGATACACCCGCTTGCTGTTAGCCTTGATCTCCGAAAGCGTGAACCACGCGGGTTTGAATTCCTTTTTCGAGTAAAGCGCAGCCTGATCGAAGTGATACGGTGACTTCGGATCGGCGCTCTGGCCAAACACCAACAGTGACCGAGCCTGCACCTGCCGGCCGAACTCGACTACGCTCACAAATGAAGTGCCCGCGACTCCGTAGCGACGCTTCTGACCCTTATCGGCTGGCCGCGTGTAGAAGTTGTTCACGATGCCGACTGGTCCGGGCGCGCCTGCGATCGGCAAGCTCGGCCGCTCGTCGCTGAACTTCTCGAGCTCGCCTCCCGATTGAATGCGTTGCAGGCGATTGACATCTCCCCACGCGACTCGCCACGATCCGAAATCGCGATTCAGATCCGCAGTCACTTCTTCAAGCGCGCGAATCCTCAGCCATTCGTCGTTGACTTTCTGAGCTCGTAACCTCCCCATCCGCTCGAACCACAGAGCGAACAGCGTCATGGCCTGTGAGTCGATCGTGCTCAGGTGGTCCCATGCTTTCAATTCGGCAATCGCCTCCGCAAGATTTGAGGCGCGCGCCGCGTCTTTCTCTTTCAGTTTCTCCCATTCCGCCGCAAGCTCCGGTATCTGAGTTTCGGATTCGAGCACAGTCGTGTCGAGTCCCGCGCGCGTCCACTCGTCGAAGGTGAACTTCTCGCGGGCGAAGAGAATTCGCCGCGAGATTCGCGCGCGGGCGTTGTCCGACTCGCGGGTCATATAGTTGGGGAAGCTCTCCCTGGAGGGGTTGCCTTCGACGGTCGTTGTAAAAGGGGTTTGATTGCAGTTCTGCATGAAGCCGGTCTTCGGGTTGGTCAACTGCGGCAGCTCATCGAAGCTGTGATAGCCCTGCCACTCGGCTTCAGGATTGCTGCCGTCGACCGGCTTCGACCAATCGAACTTTGTTGAGCGCCTTGGCACCGCGCCGTTGTATACGTAGAAGATGTTGCCGTCGCGGTCGGCATACATGGCGTTGAACATCGGAATCGCGCATTTGGACATAGCCGCTTTGAACTCCGCCATTGATTTGGCCTTGCCCATCTGGTACCACTCGTCGACCCATCCGCCTTCTTCAAGCCGCGCGAGTCTAATTGCGAGCGGTTTGCCTTCGCGAACCGCGACGATCGGGCCGTGATGAGTCTTGCGGAACTTGAACGCCTTCGGATCGAGGCCTTTGTCCGTCTTGACCTTGATCGTATCGTTCCACTCTGTAGCCATGCGCTGTTGGTTGCCGTAGCGATAAGCAAGCGGGTTTTTGGCGTCCTCAAACTTCTCAATGAACAGATCGACGATGTCGGGATCATTCACTGTGTGGCTCCAGCCCAGGTACTCGTTGTGCCCGATCGAGAGATAGGGCGAGCCGAAGAACGACGCGCCGCTCAGGTTCCAGCCTTCGTCGCTGCGCACGTGGCCTTCGTACCATTGGCCGGGACCAAAGAACGGCTGATGCGGATTAATAAACAGCAGCGCGTTGCCGCTCGAGCTCTTTGCTGGAGTAACCGCCCACATGTTAGAGCCGACTACGGGCTCGCTCTCCGGCTCGCCAAACCCGCTAAGGGGCCCGTCGAGAGGGAGGTTCAAGGGAAGGTCGAGCGCACCAGTGGTCGACGCGGCGGCCGCGCCTGATGATTCGATCGCTTGCACGGCCGTTCGGATCTCGTCGACCCTCAAACCCGACTTGCCGAAGATGAAGAGTTGGTAAAGAGTGAATCGACTGAACGCGAATGCGTACCACGGCTCAAAGTGAGTGATGAGCCGCGGCTTGACCTGCGGGTTGCGCTCCAGAAAGTAGTTGAGCCCATCGGCCAACGCGTCGCTGAGCTCGCGCGACCGCCCGGTCGTTCGGTCATACTCGGCCTTTGCAAGACGAGGAATCTCGAGAGCTCGATTCAGCATATCGTCGGGGAGGGTCCTTTCGCCGTAGACCTCCGAGGCGCGGCCAAGTGCGCGAATGTAGCTGTCTTCGATCTGCCAGAAGTTGTCTTCCGCCTGGGCATAGATGTACCCGAACACGCAGCTCGCGTCGGTTGGCCCGTAGATATGCGGCACGCCGTAGCTGTCTCGATAGATTGTGACCGAGCGCGCAAGCTTGTCGACTTTCGCGCCGGCGGACGGAGTTTTGGCCGCCGAGACGCCAGACAGGGCGGAAGCCAGCAAGACGGCGGCCAGTGCGAGCCGCATCGTCCGGATTGCGAGACCTCGTGAGAAAACGGATTGGTTCGCGCGGATGATTCGATCTTGTGAGCCGTGTGTGCGAAGTTCGTTCGAAGACATAGCCGAGCCTCCTGAGATTCGAGTCGATGTTGATAGGTTGATCAGACTGCGCGAATTCTACCGTCACGGTTCGGCGCGTGCAAGCATCCGAGGAAGCGCCTAACCGCCGTCGAGCAAAGCAGGCAGCGTCGAACCTGGGTGCAATATCAGGTCGGGAAGATGGGCTTGCCCCCGCCCCGGATTGACATTCCCGGAATGAGCCATTCCTTGACACGACATTGAGCCAAACCTATACTCGATGATCGGTTGATGCATTGCGATCGACGATGTTTGAAGTGCGATCCAAACCCCAATTGGGGCGAGCGGAAACCTGACGCGCGAAGAAGAGGAGACGGGAATTGCCAAACACGATTCAGGGCAAGTTGAATGCGGAGGGGATTCGCGTAGCGATTGTCGCCAGCCGCTGGAATGACTTCGTTGTCAGCCGCCTGATCGCCGGGGCAACCGACGCGATCGAAAGGCTCGGCGGCTCAACCGACTCGATCACGATCATTCGAGTGCCCGGCTCATTCGAGTTGCCGATGGCGGCCAAGCTTGCGGCTGGAAGCAAGAAATACGATGCGATCATCTGTCTCGGTGTAGTCATTCGCGGAGAGACTTCTCACAATCAGTATATCGCCGCGGAAGTGTTCAAGGGCATCGCCCAGGTTTCGCTTCAAGCGGATCTCCCGATTGCGCTCGGTGTTATCACCGCCGATAATCTGGAGCAGGCGATCGACCGAGCCGGCGCGAAGTCCGGCAACAAGGGGTTCGAAGCTGCGATAACGGCAATCGAGCTTGTGGACCTTTACCGGCAGTTGAGCGGCGCGCCGGGCAAGAAGAAACGGTAGTCGTGGGACGAGCATTAATCTTCAGCAAGCAGGGTTTGAATTATGGGTGCCAGGCGTAAGGCTCGAGTTTGTGCCTTACAAATGCTCTTTCAATACGACATCGCGCGGCCCAGTGTAGATGAGCTTGCGGGCTTGTACTGGGAAGCGTTTGGTGACGAGATGGGCGAGGTAGCCCGCGAGTTCTCGACCAACCTGGCCAGCGGAGCGATTTCCCACCTCGACGAAATCGATGCGCTGATCAAACACCGCGCTGAGCACTGGCGCATTCAGCGTATGGCCGTCGTCGACCGCAACGTGCTCAGGTTGGCCATCTACGAGTTCCTTTACGAACCCGATACCCCAAAGACTGTTGTGATTAATGAGGCGCTCGAGATAGCGCGCCGCTTCTCGACCTTTGAAGCGACACAGTTCATCAACGGAATTCTCGACGCAATCAAACGCGATCTCGAGAACTCGGAGGCCTCAATAGCAACTACCAACCAACTCTAACGGATTTGCAGATTTTTGTTGGGCGCGCAACAATAGCTCCACATAGAGACCTGGTTCGGGCGGCTGTGGGCGTGCCGCTATTCAATCAGAGTTCGAGCAAAAAAGGTTCGTCTGCTGCGAGCGATCGAACCGTGTGGAGGGGCGGCAACGGAGCGCCGCCCATACAAGACGCGGCCTATGATAGAAGACAAGGCGCTTCTGAGTGAGTATCTCTCCGAGTCGGAAGAACTGCTCGACTCGCTCCTCGCCGACCTCGACTCGCTGTCGTCTCGCGGCGGCGACATAAATCTGATCAATCGCGTCTTTCGCACCGTCCACTCGCTGAAGGGGCTCATAGGGATGATGGGCCTCGCCGAAGTGCAATCGCTTACCCACGAGTTCGAGGACATACTCGACGACCTCCGACTGGGCCAGCTTGCGCTCAACGAGGGCACGATAGCCGCGCTGCAAGAAGCAGGGGCCGGGGTCGCCGCGCTGGTAGGCGGAGCGGCCCGCGGGTCGGCAAGCGATGAGGACTTCGAGCGATTGCGGCAGTTGCTCACCGCCATTGCCCTCAAGTCGCGTCCTCGTCCTCGAAAGAACGGAATCGAGGCGCTGGCGTTTTCAGAACGTGAGCGAGCGATGCTGACCGACTACGAGCGGCATCGGGTGAGTGAAAACCTCATCGCCGGCCGCTCGTTCTTTGCGATCGCGGTCCAGTTCGAAGTTTGGCGGCTCGAAGCCCAATACCGCGGGCTCGCAGCAAAGCTTGCCGACCGCGGCGAGTTGATCACTACGCTTCCAGAGAAAGCCGCGGGGACCACGACGGTCGGGTTTAAGCTGGTCTTTGCGACAAAGCTTCGAGACTCGGAAGTCAAGGCGATTGCGGAACCATTTGGGGGGCGCCTGTCGCGACTGGACCGGTCTCCCTGGCGACGGGCGGGCGAGGCCCTCAAAGTAGTCGGCCGCAAGAAAGCGGAGAAAGCCGAGATCGAGAGCTTGAGCACGCTGCCGCCGGAGTTCGCTCAGGAATCGCTTCAGCCGCTGACTCCAAGCGTCCGAGTAGAACTCTCTCAGATTGACGA
This sequence comes from Blastocatellia bacterium, assembly GCA_049273855.1. Lineage (GTDB taxonomy): Bacteria > Acidobacteriota > Blastocatellia > UBA7656 > UBA7656 > Onstottus_B. Next base: position 3,939 of record JBASRN010000127.1, on the reverse strand, counting down.
GCTGTCGGGTATTGCGCACGAGCTGTCGATCCAGATGGAAAAGCTGACCTCGATGGCTGATCGGTTCCTGAACGCGTCGGGACTTGGCGCGCGCGAGCGGTTCGACCTCCGGTTCAGCACGCGGCGAGTGGAACGTGAATTCCTCGAGCTTGAAGAGCGGCTGGTCGAGTTGCGAATGATCTCGGTAGCCCAGACGTTCACGCGCGCGGCAAGGCTTGCCGGGCGGCTCGCGCGCCAGCTTGGCAAGTCGGTTACAGTCGAGGTCGCCGGGCGCGAGACTCAGCTCGACAAGGTCATCGTCGATCGGCTGGCGGATTCCATCTATCACGTGTTGCGCAACGCAATCGATCACGGCATCGAGCTTCCGGAGGAACGCCGGCTGGCCGGCAAAAGCGCGAGAGGAAGAATCGGGATCGCAGCAAGCCTGGAAGGCACAAGAGCAAAGGTCGCGGTGAGCGACGACGGGCGCGGAGTAGATCCCAACGAGGTGCGCCGTCGCGCTATAGAAGCGGGTCTGATCACTCCCGGCGACAAGTTGACCGATGATGAAGCGGTGCGGCTAATTCTGCGGCCGGGATTCTCGACCGCCGATCAGGTGTCGGCTATCTCGGGCCGGGGGGTCGGACTGGACGCGGTGGAGCGAACTATTCACGAGCTGGGCGGCGAGATCACTATCGCTTCGGCGAAAGGAGAAGGGACGCGGTTCGAGTTCCTGTTGCCAACGACGCTGGTGATGCTATCGGCTTTCATGGTAAGGACAGGCGATTGGCGTTACGCGATCAACGTGGGCCAGATAATCGAACTGCTTTACATCGAGCCCGAGGAAATACTCGGCCGGGACGGGAAGCGGAGCATCGCATGGCGAGGCTCAACCATCCCACTCGTCGAGTTGAAGTATCTGCTCGGTCTTGGCGGCGCCCGCGTCCTTCATCAAGCAGCCCCGCTGGCAAACGAGGCCGCAACGAACGGGCGACTCTCGCACCTTCCGGCGAACGGCTCGTCAACGGTGCCGGTGTTTATCACGCGCGCGGCTGAGCGAACTGTCGCCGTAGCGGTCGAGAGATTCGACGAGCAAAGGGAGATCATCGTCAAATCGCTGGGGTCGCTGGGAAAACGGATCAAAGGAGTAGCTGGCGCCGTCGATCTTGAGGGCGGTGATGTTGCGTTGGTGCTCGACTTGCCCAGCTTGCTTGTTCTGCGAAGCCTTCGAATCTGATTCAGATGAGTACTCGCGATATGGAACGAGGAAAAGAAAAGCCGGGAGAAAAGACCTCCGTCAAAGTAAGACCGCTCCCGCTCGAGTTGATCGGTAAAGGGGAGCCCGCCGGCGCAAGCGATCAAGTTTCAGTGTTGTTGTTCATGACCGGCGACCATCGTTTCTCGATCGGCGTCGAGCACACCGAGGGGGTGGTAGATTGCCCGCGGATTTCTCCGTTGCCCAGCCCGCCCGATGGAATCATTGGCGTCACGAGCGTGCGCGGGCGAATGACTCTGGTGATGGACTTGAATCTGGCATCGAGTCAGCCGGCGGCGAAACGCCGTTTGATATTGGTGAAAGGCGACGCGCAGCTTGGTTTGATTGCCGACCATGTGGAAGGCGTCCTGGGGCTTGAGCCAAGGCAACTTCGCGCCATTCCCCGCAAGGCTGATCGTTCTTCGACACAGCCCCAGGTCGAAACCACCTGGCCCGCCAGGTTCTATTTCAAGAACGACGGCCGCCGCATACCGATCCTGGACATCGAGCGGCTGAGTGAGTGACCTACTGAGTTATGAGTTATGAGTGATGAGTGAGGATGAGTGGTGAGTGGCCACCGGGACGATGGGCTAATGCTTTCTGCTCATCACTCATCACTCATCATTCTGTGTGATCCCGGTTGATGTTTTAAGGAGTGGTCATTAGACTAGGGTGACTAATATGAGCGGAATGAAATTTCGCAGGACCTGTTCGGTCTGCAACGCAACTTTTTTTTCGCCGGACAGAAAAGCGGCATACTGCCTAAAGTGCCTCAAGAAACGCGTCGTCAAACACGTTCCCTCCGAAGCCAAGGCTGCGGTGGCTGCTACTCGTGTCGCGCCTCGCGCTGCGCCTTCGCGCGCTCCCGTCGGAGATGACCAGAAGCGAAGATTGCCCCGGGAACCGAAAGCAGGAACGCTCACGCCCGAGATTCGCGGGCGAATCACCGAAGTCTACCAGGAGGAGTTTGCGGGACGGCCGATCCAGGCTCGCGACGTTCACGCGCAGATCGCCAATCGCCTGTGGCTGAAGCGGCAGTTGGTAGCGGATGTGATTCGCGAATTGGTGCAGACCAATGTCACCCTCACCGATGATCTTCGAAGACGGGCGATCGAGATGTATCAGAGGTTTGTCGAAAGCGGACATCGGCCCGACGGCGGCCGGAGAAGAGCAATCAGCTCGGCGCTGGGCTTGCCTTACAAACAGGTGATGAAGGTGATTCGCGAGTGGTCGATGAACGAATACGAGAAATCGCCCACGCCTAACCCGAGCCGCCAGCAACTCTTCGAGGTGGAGAGACTTTACTGGCAGGAGTTGGTTGCGCAAAGGCATCGGCTGACCGAACTGCCGGAAAGAATCGCGGAGCAGCTTGGGTTTGTGACGCGGTGGCAAGTGCTCAGGTGGCTCGACGTACTTCACGACGACGAGCGAGCGTTTTCGAATGTGCCGGACCCGTCGGCGGAAGCGCAGGAACAGATTCTCGAAGGTTACCGGCAGTATCTTGCATCAGCCGCGCCACCCGAACACGGCTTGCACTACAGCATCGCCGGGCAAATCCCCAAAGTCAGCCCGCGTCAGGTGCACAAGATCCTCCAGAGCTACAGGCACAAAGTGCGTTCCGAATACCCGCTGATATGAAAACAGTGGTCAGTGGCTAGTGATCAGTGGTCAGTTAGCCTCGCGGAGAACCACTGGCCACTGGCCACTGACCACTACCACTGACCACTGCTGATGAAACAGGTCGTTCAAAACTTTCGAACCGGTGAGTTGAAAGTCGAAGAGCTGCCACCACCAGCGCTTCGGCCGGGCGGCGTGTTGGTGCGGACCGCCTGGACACTCATAAGCCCCGGTACCGAACGCAATATCGTCGCAACCGCGCAAAGCTCGCTCATCGGCAAGGCTCGCGAGAGGCCCGACCTTGTGCGTCAAGTGGTGGAGACCTTCAAGCGCGAAGGGCTTCGTTCGACATACGAAAAAGTCAAAGCGCGACTCACCAAGCTCGCTCCGCTTGGCTACAGCGCATCGGCCGTCGTTATCGCCGTCTCAAGCGATGTGCGAGAGTTCCGCGTGGGTGATCGCGTTGCATGCGCCGGCGGTGGCTACGCCTCGCACGCCGAAGTCCTCTTTGTTCCCAAGAACCTCTGCTGCAAAGTTCCTGAAGCAGTATCGCTTTGCGCCGCCTCGTACACGACGGTTGGAGCAATCGCGCTTCAAGGCGTCCGGCAGGCTGATCCGCGATTGGGTGAGTCGGTCGCGGTCATCGGGTTGGGTTTGGTTGGGCAGCTAACAGTTCAGTTGCTGAAGGCCGCGGGCTGTCACGTGCTAGGCGTGGATATCGACGCGGCGGCTTGCGAGCTTGCGACATCATCAGGCGCGGACGCGGTCGCAATCGACAACGAATCCGCCAGGGCCGCTTGTGATGAGCTGACCGCAGCGCGCGGAGTCGATTGCGTATTGATCACTGCCGCGACGAAATCGAGCGAGCCGATCGAGCTTGCCGCCGAGCTTGCACGCGACCGCGCCCGAGTCGTAGTGGTAGGCCTTGTTGGAATGGATGTCCCGCGCCACAGCTTCTACGCCAAGGAACTCGAGTTGAGGCTCTCGCGCTCGTACGGTCCGGGACGCTATGACCCCGGCTATGAGGAGAAGGGAAATGATTACCCGATCGGTTACGTGCGCTGGACCGAGAAGCGAAACATGGAAGC
>JBASRN010000123.1:0-6211 GCA_049273855.1 Blastocatellia bacterium | reverse complement strand
TTCTAACCGGAACTACGATTGGGATTATAGCGGGAGTTGCGGCGGCGGGCGCGGCGGCGACTGTTGTGGCCGTCAAGAAAGCTCAAGACAACACGCCGGAGCCGATCACTGCTCAGGCACCGAACATTACACCAAAGCCGTAACTCGCTAGGACGCTGAAGTTGCTTAAAGGACGCATTCCTTATCTATCCGCATTTGCGTCTGCTTGAATGAGAAGCCCCGCGGAACTTACACCTCTCTCGTCCGATTGGCTGAAACGACGAAACTGAAATGAGATGTTGCTCCTGTAGCGCTGAGCTTCCTTCGAGGGCGGTCTTTTGTCCTCACTGCGGAACTCGCTTCGACCCGGATTCCGCGTTGCCACCGACAAGGCTTCTCTCGAACCGTAAGCACACTAGTCTCATCGACGGTTTGTCAAGTTTACACTCTCAGCTCGCTGCTATCCCGCCGCATTCGGTATACTGCACCTGGCTCAAAAGATTCCAGGCAGGTGAAATGACTGGTTCAATCCCGCAATTAACAACAGGTCGATCGCGAACTGCGAGGGGCCGATGACCGATGTGCGACGAACGACGAAGCTTGCTATTCGCTGACATCGGCCTTGCTCGCCGCCTCGAGATGACCGACGCGCTTGCGGGCGTCGAGTTCGCTCGCTCATGGGCTAGGCTCAACTCTTTCACGGGCGAAGTCTTTCTCCCGGTGGCCGGTGGTCTCGCGAGCTTTGCCGGTATCGACTCGCCTGTGACTCAGGCTTTTGGTCTCGGGCTAAACGGTCCGGTACCCGAAGCGGACATGGTGGGGATGGAGGAGTTTTATGACGCGCACCGGTCGGCTGTTAACATCGAGACTTGTCCGCTGGCCGATCCTTCTTTGTTGAAGCTGTTGAACGAACGAGGTTACCGGCCAATCGAGTACTCGAATGTTTTCGTGCGAGAGCTTACGAGCGATGACTCACAGGCCTGGCCAGACCCAACGAGCCAGCTTCGCGTGCGCAGACCGGCGCACGATGAAGCTGAGAGTTATTCGCTCCTTGTCTCGAAGAGCTTCTTCGAGACCGCCGAGATCTCGCCCGAATTCCGGAGCATCTTCATTAGTTGCTTTTCCGCTGCCGGCGCGTTCTTCTTTATCGCTGAAATCGATGGCGTAGCGGCCAGCGGCGGTATGATGTCGATTCATCAAGGCGTGGCGTCGCTTGGGGGCACCGGGACCCTTCCTGAGTTTCGGAATCGAGGCGCGCAGAAAGCCTTGCTCCTCGCGCGCCTTGCTCTCGCCGCCGAGTCAGGTTGCGATCTGGCGATGGTCGCAACACAGCCGGGGAGCGGCTCGCAGCGCAACGTCGAGCGCCAAGGGTTTCGAGTGGTTTACACGCGAACGAAGTTTCTTAAGCAGTAGGCAGCGAGCGGAGCAGGGGAGGAGAAGGGGCGGAGGAGACGAGGAGACGAGGAGAAGAGGAGCAGAGGAGAAGAGGTGCGCACCTCTGCACCTCTGCTCCTCAGCTCCTCTACCCCTCTTGCCCTCCGCTCGTCTTCCCGTGTTCTCGTCGCCCCATCTCCCCTTCGCCCAGTCTCCCTCCGCTCCCCTCCCTTTCCCCTGGTGTTCATGTTAGTCTGCGCGAATGAGTCTATGGCACGGAGTGGTTGTCTTCGTTGCCGCGTTCATCGCAGGAATGATGAACTCCGTTGCGGGAGGGGGCACGCTGCTGGCTTTTCCCGCGCTGATTTGGCTCGGCGTAGATCCTATTCGAGCGAACGTAACTTGTACCGTCGCGCTTTGGCCGGGTTCGCTCGGAGCGATGTATGGATTTCGCCGTGAGCTCGAGGGCAGCCGTCGCTGGATGCTCTTGCTTGCGCCGGCGTCGGTAATCGGAGGACTCGCCGGTGCATTCTTGCTTTTGCGCACGCCTTCTCGCCTGTTCGCGTCGATCGTTCCCTATCTGATCTTGTTTGCAACTGTCCTGTTCGCTGTGGGCGAGCCGATCACACGGCGGCTGAAGCGAACTGCGGCCCGGCCGCAGAAATCTGGCGAGATTCGGCTCTGGTGGATAGGTGCGATGGTATTCCAATTCGCAGTAGCTGTGTATGGCGGCTACTTTGGCGCGGGTATCGGAATCCTCATGCTGGCAGCGCTTGGGCTGCTGGGGCTGACGGACATCCATCAGATGAATGGGCTGAAGAACTTCTTCGCAGTGTGCATCAATCTGATAGCCGCTTCATACTTCGCGTTGCGCGGGAGCGTCGAGTGGCCGTACGCGGCGGTGATGGTGGCAGGGGCGATAGCCGGAGGCTACGGCGGGGCGGGGCTCGCTCGAAAGCTCGGACGCCCGTTTGTTCGCCGCGCGGTGATCTTTATCGGGCTTGCGATGGCGGCGTCACTTCTGTTTAGACGTTGACGGCTCTCGATCGCGTGGAGCGGCCGGCAACCGGTGCGCCGCATCCCTCCTCGGACCCGCGGGCTTCGCACGGGTTTCACGGCAACCCGGTCCTTTAGGCCCGCACCGTCTACCACAAAGTTGACTCCCTCGATTAGAGGAAGCGAACGCGTCGATGGCTTGATTAGGTAACGAGCTTTGATACACACTTGCTGTTCCGCAATGGCGAAAACGCGTGGAAGGACGTTCAAGCTTGCTATCATCAGACGGTTTATTCGACATTGATTTTGACGAGCGTCCGTTAGCCGGCCGCGTGGTGCTTGTAGCCGGCGCGACCGGGGGACTCGGAAGCGCGACGGCCGCTTTGCTTGCGCAGGGAGGAGCTGCGGTGGTTGCCGGGTATCTCGGAGACCGCGCGCGGGCCGACACCCTGAAACAGGCTCTGGAGGCCAGATACAAAACCACGCTTCACCTGGTCGAAGGCGACATCGCAGACCCGGCGGTGCGCTTGCGATATGTCGAAGCGGGGGACGCGATTGGGGAAGGGCTTTATGGGCTTGTGTGTTTTACCGGCGATCCGGCGCGGGTAAAGTTCGAGGATGTGACGGACGCCGATCTTCACGACTCGTTGCAGAAAAACTACATCTCGCCGCTTCTGCTTGCGCGGGAGGCCGCCGCCCGGATGAGAAACCGCGGCGTCGAAGGCTCGATTGTTCTGCTGTCCACAATGCAAGCCGTAGCCGTGTTCGAATCGAGCATCAACTACGCGGGCCCGAAGACCGCTCTGATTCAGGCCGCGCGAATAATGGCGAAGCAGTGGGGCGGACCCGGGGGCATCCGGGTGAACGTTGTCGCACCGGGAGTCAATCGCGCCGGCATGGCTTTGAAGTCGATCGAATCGGGCAAGTACGACTTCTATATCGAGCAGGGAATCATCCCGCGCTTCGGTAAGCCGGAGGATGTTGCGCGGGTCGTCAGGCTGCTGCTGGAGCCGGATAATTACATTACCGGACAGGTGATCACCCTTGACGGTGGGCTGACGCTTCGAAGAGATCGCAGCTAGCCGCGAATGCGAGGGACGGGCTTGAAGCCAAAGGACATATTGGAGATGGCCGGCAACCCGCGGTTCATCGCAAGCATATACAACTACTCACAATGACTCGAACAGTTCGCACAACACTGGCCGTTGCGATAATGGCTTGCTGTCTCGGAGCGCAACGGCCAGCGGCGCAGCACCGCGGGATTCACGCCGACAGAAGAGCCGCGCTTAATCGCATCTCAGCCGCGTCGCTTCGCGGCCACCTTTCCTTCATCGCATCCGACGCGCTCGAAGGCCGCAACACTCCTTCACCGGGACTGGACCTCGCCGCCGAGTACATCGCCGCTCAGTTCAGGCGCGCGGGACTCGAGCCGGCCGGCGACGATGGTTATTTTCAGACCGCGAGCTTCGCGGTTGTCGAGACGCCGATGCACAGCTTCGAGTTAAAGCTTCGCACGGGCACTGACGTGATCGATGTCGCTGCCAATCAAGTGAGCTTTTCGATCGAAAAGGCCCTGAGTGTTTCGGCGGGTGGGTTCAAGGTCGATTACAAGGACGCGACCGCGCTTGCCGCGTTGAAGCCCGAGCAGATCGACGGCCGCGTCATCATCACTGAGATTCCCGACTACCTTCGCGAACAGCGATCACGCTGGATGGAGATGTATCGAGCCCAAAACGCATTCGTCGACACGATGACGGCACTCAAAGCCGCTCTCATCGTTTCGATCGATCGAGTCAGCAGAACGAGCGGCGGTAGCGGCGCGAGCCGCTTGATCGACCCCGACAACAGACGCGTTGTCGCGGCATCGGCCGGCGTGCCGGTGATAACTGTTCACGACCAGCGCGCCCTGAAAGCCTTTGACGCGATGAAGCCCGGCCCATCGGACGCCGAGGTCTCGGTGCAAGTACCGGCCCCGGTTGAACGGCCGATCAAGCTGCGAAACGTGATCGGGTTGTTGCGCGGCTCGGACCCGGCGCTTGCGAACACTTACGTGCTGCTGACCGCGCACTACGATCACATAGGCAAGGGGCCGGCTAACGGCGAAGACCACATTTTCAACGGCGCAAACGACGATGGAAGCGGAACGGTGACGGTCATCGAAATAGCATCTGCGCTAGCAAGGCTAAAGAAGCGCCCCAAACGAAGCATCGTCTTCATGACTTTCTTCGGCGAAGAGAAAGGCGGGCTTGGCTCGCGCTTCTACAGCCGGAATCCGGCGTTTCCGCTCAACAAGACGGTAGCCGACGTGAACCTCGAACAACTTGGCCGCACCGACAGCAGCGAAGGTCCGCAGCTTTCGAATGCCTCGCTGACCGGCTTCGATTATTCAGAGGTTGGAACGATCTTCAAAGCGGCGGGCGAGCTGTCCGGGGTGACTGTCTACAAGCACGAGCAGAACAGCGATTCATTCTTCAGCCGCAGCGACAATCAAGCGCTTGCCGACCAGGGCGTGCCCGCTCACACGATTAGCGTGACTTTCCTGTTCCCGGACTATCACGGCGTCGGCGATCACTGGGAGAAGATCGACTACGCGAACATGGAAAAAGTAGATCGAATGATTGCGCTGGGGCTGATGATGATCGCCGACAGTCCTCAGGAGCCCAGGTGGAACGCTTCGAACCCGAAGGCGGCTCGTTACCTGAAAGCCTGGCAGAACCAACACGGAAAATGAGCTCACTAACCGCGGAAGCGCAGCGCGTCAGATTTCTCAGCTGTGGGGTGAGCAATACACCAGGAATCTCTCCGAGTTTCGCGCGTACCAGCTAACCAAAGCCCGGTGAACCGGGCTATCTGCTCAGTCGGCACGCGTGACCCAGGCGTGAACGCCTGGGCTACGGAAACGGCCATCGGTATCGTTCGAATCTACACGGCCCAGTGCGGTGGTGGCGATACTCTGACGCCCCCAAAGCGTACTTGACAACTCATCCAGAATTTTCGTATATCTTCGATAGATTTTCGACTCCAAGAAAGGTGCGTGTGCTTGCGTTGAGAGCTTTGCTGACAAAATCAGAGATGGAATCCAGGCTTGTGACTCGCTTCGGTGATGCGATCGCTTTGCGCGAAAAACCCGCGACTGAGTTCGTCTCGACCGGTCTCGCCGAAATCGACGAAATGACCGGAGGCTTGCCGCGCGGCGCGATCACAGAGCTGCTTGGCCCTGCGACTTCCGGCCGAACGACTCTGTTGCTAGCCTCGCTTCGAGCGGCTACCGAGCGCGATGAGGTCTTCGCGCTTGTAGACGCCAACGACTCGTTTGATCCGGTTTCGGCCGCCGGCGCCGATGTTGACCTTGATCAGTTGCTCTGGGTTCGCTGCGGCTCGGATGCCGCGCGCGCGTTGAAGGCCGTTGATCTGTTGCTGCAAAGCGGCGGCTTCGGGCTGGTAGCGCTGGACCTGGGCGACATCTCGACCGCCGGGGCCCGGCGAATCCCCTCGAACTGGTGGCACCGCTTTCGTCGCGCGATCGAGAACACCCCAACTTGTCTGCTGGTGATCGAGCACGAACCAAACGCTCGTTCATGCGCGTCGCTTGCGCTCGAGCTGAGTAAAGAAAGCGCGACATGGTCGATGAGTTCATCGTGCGCGAGCTTGTCCCCAACGTGTTCAACCCTCCTCTCTGGGGCCATGTTCCAGATCGCGCGCAACAAACCGATGCGTGTGAGAAAACGAGAAGCGCGTATTCAGTCACTGGCTTCGCACATGCCGTGAAAACGCACCGGAGCGTGGGTGGTGTCCTAACTTCAATTCTCTGCGCGATCTCTGCGGCTCGGCGTCTCCGCGGTTAGTTAGACTTGCGATACTG
>JBASRN010000059.1:0-34378 GCA_049273855.1 Blastocatellia bacterium | reverse complement strand
AAAGTTGTGGTTCTGGACTTCTGGGCGACGTGGTGTCCGCCTTGGCGTCAGGAAGTTCCTCCGTTGGCTCGGATCGCGCGTGAGAACAACGCCCGAGGAGTTGAGGTAATCGGGCTTCACATCGACGACCGCGGCAGGTCAACCCCGGAAGCGATTCGCAAGTTCATCGACGGCTTTGGCGTCAACTACACGATTGCCATGGCCAGCGACGAGATGTTCGTTTCCTATCTCGGTCACCAGGAGGACACGATTCCTCAGACGTTGGTGTTTGATCGTAAGGGACAACTCGTCAAGCACCTGATTGGCTATACCCCTTCCGACGGCCGCGCGCTTGATGAGGCAGTCAACCGGGCGCTCGCGGGATCTTGACCTTGTAGGGGTGGGCCTCGGTGGCCATCCCTCGATGAAAAGACCGATCGTTTCGTTTCGAGGAGGGGCGGCCACGGAGTGCCGCCCTTACAAATATGCGGCGGCCACGGAGTGCCGCCCTTACAAATATGCGGCGGCCACGGAGGGCCGCCCTTACGAGTATGCGCAGAGCAAAAATAGTCGCCACGATCGGACCGGCTTGCGAATCAGAGGACAAACTTCGCGCTCTAATGGCCGCCGGGATGGACGTAGCTCGAGTCAACATGTCACACGGCGAGCGCGGGCACCACGGCGAAGTCATACACCGAATTCGCCGCATCGCCGCTGAGTTGAACCGGCCGCTGGGAATCATGCTCGATCTGTCCGGTCCAAAGATCCGCACCGGCAGGCTCCGCGGCGGCGAGGCCGTTCTCGAAGACGGCGCCGAAGTCCGCATCACAACCGAGGAGATCGAAGGCGACGCAACGCGCTTTTCGGCTAACTACTCGTCGCTGGCTCGCGAAGTGAAGCCCGGCGATCGGATACTTCTGAGCGACGGCGAGCTTGAGCTGAGGGCGCTCTCCACAACCGCGACCGAGGTGATCGCCCGCGTTATGCACGGGGGCAAGCTGGGGGAGCACAAGGGGATTAACCTCCCGGGCGCGCAACTTTCAATTCCTTCGATCACCGAAAAGGACATCCTCGATCTGAAGTTCGGGGTCGAAAACGGAATCGACATCGTCGCCCAGTCGTTTGTGCGCCGCGCCGAAGACTGTCTTCAAGCGCGGCGACTGATAGACGAGCTTGGAAGCAAGGCGCAGCTCATCGCGAAGATTGAAAAGCCGGAAGCGATCGACGACTTCGCCAACATTCTCGGAGCGTCAGATGGTGTGATGGTCGCTCGCGGCGATCTTGCGGTCGAAACCTCAACCGAGCGAGTGCCGGTGCTTCAGAAACAGATCATCCGCGAGGCGTTGATCGCAGAGAAGCAGGTGATCACCGCGACGCAGATGCTTCAGTCGATGATCGACAACCCCACACCGACGCGCGCGGAGGCTTCCGACGTGTCGAACGCGATCCTCGACGGTTCTGACGCAGTAATGCTTTCGGGGGAGACGGCGATCGGCCGCTACCCCGTGGAATCGGTCGCGATGATGAACCGAATCATCTGCGCGACTGAGGAGATGGGACAGCCGGCAGGCACGTTGATGAGGCTGGCAGCCGTCGATCGCATTTCGGGGTCCAACAGCCGGGCGATCGCCGAAGCCGCAGCGTTCGCCGCCGAAGAGATCGGCTGTCGTCTGATTGTAGTCGTCACGCAGGGCGGATACATGGCTCGCCGCATCGCGGCGGTTCGACCGAAGCAGCGGATCGTCGCCTTTACCGAGAGCGAGCAGACTCGCTCGCAGCTTGCAGCAGTGTGGGGAGTCGAGCCCTACCTTTCACACCGCGGAGGTGATCCGTCAGACGATCAACTCGTGCGCGCGGATCGCTCGCTGCTCGAATACAACCTGGCCGAGCGGGGCGAAAGCGTCGTGATAATGGCCGGCCGGCTGAGGGACAAGAGCCTGTCGTTGTCGATGAAGCTTCACACGATCGGCGAGCTAACGGGCGATTAGCAGACCCCTCGTTGCGTCCAGGTCCCCCCAGCAATCTCAGCCCATAACGATATTGGAAAGTCGGCTGAATCTCGCTCACAACGTTTGAAGTGTTTCGGCACGCATTTGCGTCTTCATGTATTGGGCACTTAGATGCGCAGGTGGGAGACGCGACACCGTTATCTGCTGAGGCGGCTTCCCTTCTGCCCGCTTCAGATTTGGCCTTAAGGAGACCCGATGAAGAACATCGTCATCTGTTCGGACGGAACCGGTAACTCATCGGTCAAGGGGCGCGGGACAAACGTGTTCAAGCTGTTCGAGGCCATAGACCTGAACGGCCACAGGACCGACCCCAGGCTGGCGCCCCAGGTTGCGCTCTATGACGACGGCGTCGGCACCGAGAATTTCAAGCCGTTGAAGATATTCGCCGGTGCGACGGGGTTTGGTTTGAGCCGCAACGTCAGACAGCTTTACAAGGAACTGGTGCGCATTTATGACCCGGGCGATCGCATATTCCTGTTCGGCTTTAGTCGCGGCGCTTTTACGGCTCGTACCCTTTCAGGCCTTATCACGAACTGCGGTATTCTGGACACAAGCAAGCTGCCCACTGCAAGTAAACTCGAATCCGCGGTTCGGAAGGCTTACAGAATCTATCGCCGACGCTACCGGACCGAGCTCGCCAAGTTATTCTTGGGCGAGCCCGACCCGGCAAAGACCAAGAAGTTCAAGCAGCGCTACTGCGTTCCAAATGACGTCTCGATCTCGTTTATCGGTGTATGGGATACGGTAGACGCGGTGGGGATGCCTTTCCACCTGAGTGACTTCGTGAACCTGGTACTCTATCGGTTCAAGTTCCCGGATCGCGCGCTAAGCAAGTCCGTGGAGCGAGCTTGCCACGCGCTCGCAATTGACGACCAACGCCATTCGTTCCATCCGCTTCTATGGGAGTACGCCGATCCGGAGGACGCAAAGCGAATCGAGCAAGTCTGGTTTGCCGGCGCGCATTCCAATGTCGGCGGCGGCTATCCAAAGCAAGGCATGTCACTTGTCGCTCTTGACTGGATGATTCGGAAGGCTGCCGAATCCGGTCTAAGGGTTCTTTGTTCCGATCACACTCTTTATAGCGAACACGCGAACGTGGACGACAAGCTCTACGACCCGCGATCGGGTCTCGGGATTTTTTATCGCTGGAAACCGCGCGACATCGCGACGATGTGCAAAGAGAATAAAGTGCCTCCCGCCATTCACCTTAGCGTTCTCGAGCGCGTGGCTCACGGCACCGAGGACTATACCCCGGGCAACCTGGCGAGCGACGCAACGGTTGTCATCACGCCGACCGGCGACCCCGAGAAGGATGATTCCGCATTGGAGCGAGCACAAGAGGTCGAACGGGTTCTTAGATCCGCTCACGGGAATAACGGCTCGCTTCTATCACAAGTCAAGACCGAGATGCTGGCCGGGCGGCTGTCGTATTATGTTTATCTCTTGTCCTGCACCGCGGTGCTGATAGCTGCATCGGCGCCCGACGGTCCGCTGTCCCTCAATCCGTGGCCGCTGCTGAAGAGCGCGGGTCTGTTGATTTCGAACGTCGTGACGCTCGACGTTAGCGCCTTGTTAGCGAGTTTCAGGCGGATCAAAGATACCCCATGGCTTATGGGTTTGCTTATCGGCGGATTTGCTTTGTGGTATTTCCTGTCCAGGTTTGCGGACTCGCGGATGAGCGCTGCCTTTTCGCAGTTCTGGCACAAACAGCAGCCGGAGCTGAGAAACGCATTGAGGCGGGCTCGGCAGAACGCCCGCGCGGCTCAGACGCAATCCAAAGGCGCTTACTAAGGGCCGCCGCAGCTCACGAGCCGGTTTGTTAGGCGGCGCGATTCAGATGTGTCGAGATGTCCAAGCCGCCAAGTCCGAGAGGCGTCCGTCAGTCTTTAGCCGTTGCAAGCGCGATCACAGGCACTCCCAAGATCAGGAATAGAAGTCCCGCGATCACTGCGATCCTGGCACCTTTCGGAGGACTGGCTCTCTTTCCGGTGAGCAGGTTTATCCCTCCGTATCCGCTCCGTATCTTCTTTACGTCTTTGTATTGAATCGTGAAGATCCGTTGGAAATCCACTTCGGCGATCGCGAATTCGTCTCTGTCGATCTTAGTAACCGCCCCATGCAACGCGTCGCCGTTTTTCAAGAACACAGTGATCTTCTGAGCCATGCCCGTTCCTTCAACGTCCCGTCTGACCTTGCCAACCGCGGGGTCCGCCGGCGACGCGGTCTGCGCCGCTCGATTGACTGAGGCAGGTTGGTTGAGCCGACTCGTTTGAGTAGTCGGAAACGAGGCTTGTATTGATTGACCAAAGACCGGCAGCAGATGAGTGAGCAGCAAAGAAAGAGCAGCGAAAATCGACAAGCAAGCGTGCTTCATGATAATTGTTTCCTCTCTCAGATCTTCAAGCCTACGCATCAGAGCGTTCTACAGCCGAGCAGGGCAATCAGGGTGCCAGCGCGCCGTGCTGGGCGAAGGCTAGCGAAAGCTGGTGACGACGCCTGCTTGAATCCTGCGAAGCGCTGATTGGGTGCAGTAAACGAATGACTAATGTCGAAGCGGAGTTTACTGCGCTTGAGATGAGCGGACCGATCCGCAAAGGAGCTGAGTGATGGGCACAATCATGAGTTCCAATCGAAGCATCATCTTCAAGCTGGCGGGTATCGCGACAATCGTCGCTGTCATTCGCTACTTCCTGAAGGGCTTGCTCGAACCGCTCGGCGTGCCCACCGTCGTAGGATCATTCCTCGCCAGCATAACCATCGTGTTGTTAGTCGGCCTGGTTTTGATCTTCCTAAGGGAAGGACGACGCAGGGACGGCAGCTATGCCAGAGCTGCGGTCTGGTTTGCCGCACTGGCTGTCTGGTGTGAGGTTTTGGTCATCGCAGGCATTCTCTTGACTGAGCGGACCGGCGCGAACACCTATTATCGGGGTCCGTGGGAAATGGTAGAAGAAATGTTCCCCACGCCAGCCGCGCACGCCATCGGTCACACGCAAGGCTTCTTTGTCCGGCTTGCGGTGAACTTGATCATCGGAGCAATCATCTATGGATTGGCGAAGCGACGCCGTGGCAATAGGGGCGATAATGGCTGAGCCCGATAATCGAGATCAGCCGCTACGACGTGATAGAAACCAACCGCCATCACCCGTTCGAAATAGCTCGAGCACGAGTCCGTCCTCAGTCAGGACGCGGTAACGATAAGTGCGCTCGCGCGACCCGATGACAGCGTCCGGCTCTTCGATCGATTCGCTCAACAACCGCGCGACTGAGTGTCTTCGTCCATGGATGGTCACACTTCTCGGCCGCTCGTCGCGGCGGCTTCCCGAGTAACACTCCACTTTAATCGGTTCTGTTGTCACGCCCTCACCGGCTTTGGGTGTGTTGGCTGCGTTGCGAGCCCTTATGCTAGTATCAACCTTCGTTCGATGCGAAAGAAAGACGAATACAACAAGACCGAGAGGTTGAAGCAGAGACTCTTGCGCGGGGCCGGAAGCGCAATCGCCGAATTCAACATGATCGAAGAGGGCGATCGAGTGATGGTCTGCCTTAGCGGCGGCAAGGACAGCCACGTGATGCTCGAGTTGCTGATGGACCTGCAGCGCCGCGCCCCAGTCAGGTTTGATCTACTGGCAGTCAACCTGGATCAAAAGCAGCCGGGATTTCCTGCGCACGTGCTTCCAGCCTTTCTCGAATCCCGGAACGTGCCGTTTCGGATAATCGAGCGTGATACCTACTCCGTGGTTACGTCGGTTGTTCCCGAAGGCAAAACGATGTGCTCGATGTGTTCGCGCCTGCGTCGCGGCATTCTCTACAACATCGCGGTCGAAGAAGGCTGCTCGAAGATCGCGCTCGGACATCACGCCGACGACATCCTCCAGACTTTTCTGTTGAACCTGTTCTTTAGCGGTTCGCTCAAGGCTATGCCGCCCGCGCTTCGGAGCGATGACGGTCGCAACGTGGTGATTCGTCCGCTCGCTTATTGCTGGGAGTCGGACATTGCCGCGTTCGCCGAAGCACGGAACTACCCGATCATACCCTGCGATCTGTGCGGCTCACAGGAGAACCTCAAGCGCAAACGAGTCAACCGGCTTATTGACGAGCTGCAGTTGGAAATACCAAACGTGCGACACTCCATGCTGCGCGCGCTCGCCAACATCCATCCATCTCAGTTGATGGACGCGCGGCTGTTCGACTTCGGCGCGCTTGCGGCCAATGCGAATCTTGCGGACGAGCTGGATGCAGCCCTCGGTCACGCCGAGACGATGGCTTTCAACCTCGCACCAGTCACTCTCAACGGCGTAAGCTAAGCTAGCGTCGTTCGCTTTGAAGCGCCGATGACCACCTCCGCCGAGCCGCTTGCCAAATCAGTTGACAAGGAGAGCAGTATCAATCGAGTGACGGTGGTCAAGTGGTTCGCCATTATCCTCGCCGTCAGTTTCATCTTGCGCATAGCCTACGCCGGGCATCTCTACGAAGACGACGGATTGTGGTTCACGGCGGGCGAAGAGATTCTCCGAGGCAAGACCTTGTATCGCGAGATCTACTTCGATAAACCGCCGGGTCTTCCGATTATATTCGCCGCGCTGTTCGGGGTTTTCGGTGCGCACATTCTGACGATTCGTTTGTTCACGATTCTGTACACCGTTGCTGTCTCGTGGGTTCTTTACAGGTTCGGCTCATCGCTCTACGACAAACGCACCGGTCTGCTTTGCGCGGCTATGTTCGCTGTGTTCAGCACGACCTACTCGACCGGACACTTTCAGGGTCTCAACACAGACCTTCTGATGGTGTTGCCTTACACGGCCGGCGCCCTTTTGATGATCCGCTCGCTAGGCGGCTTTCCTGGCGATGATCGCCGGAGAACGAATCACTGGCTTGCTTTGGCGGGAGGCGCACTCGCCGGCGTCTCGTTTCAGATAAACCCGAAAGGCGCGTTTGACCTTGTTTTCTTTGCGGTCATTCTGTGGACGGAGCGCTGGTGGCCGAAGCATGACTCGGCAAAAAAACGACACACGGAAGCGTCTACCGGCGAGCCATTCGCTACGTTCGAGAAGCGGTCTATCTCCGCGTCCACGCTCTTTGCTCTTGGAGTTGCGGGTTTTGTCGCCGGATCGCTGCCGTTTCTTGCATATGTTGCGTGGACTGGCTCGCTGGCCAGCTATTGGCTCTACGTTTGGGATTGGGGCGCAAGATACGGACGCTACTATCCGGCCGGTGCGACTTTGCTTGCGACTCTCACGCGCAGCGCCGATTACTTTGCGCTCAACAACACGCTGTTAATACCCCTCGTATTTGTAGCTGTTTCGGTCTTCAAACGCCGACGGAGGCTTTCAGTAGATCGAACGTCGGACGATGCTCTTGACGTGGAGACGGCCTCGGAAGCCACGTCGACGCCGGGCCGCGAGGCCGAATCAGACTCCCTGCTGCTCATCTGGTTAGCAGTGTCATTTGCGGGCGTGATGCTTGGCGGCCGGCTGTTCCCTCATTACTTTTTTCAGATTCTGCCCGGCCTTTGTTTGATCGGGGGGCGCGGCCTGCTTGGTTTGGCGGAAGCGTTGAAGACGCGCCGCACCAATATCCGGCGGGCAACAGTTGCACTGATTGCGGCTGGTTTTCTTTTCACGCTTGTGCGGTTTCACGGACGGAGTGTGATGCTGCTGGCGGATTCGGCGCGAGGAAGGAGGAGCGAAGCGAACGCCCGGTGGTACTACGCAGAACGCAATCATGAGGAGCGCCTGGTGGCCCGCGCCGTGACCGATCCGCTGGAGAGCGATTCAACAAAGCTCGAAGGAGTTCGCGCGGGCGGACCTCGGAACCGTGCAGTCGAGGGCGCGGCAGACTATCTGTTTGTGTGGGGCTACCGGCCGGAGATCTACTATTGGTCGGGACTGCTGCCGGCTTCGAGATACTTGAGCACGCAGCCGCTGACCGGCGTGCCTGCGGATGTGCACTACTTCGGCGACGACTACCGATCCTTGCTTCCAGACGACTTAACCGAGGCAGCGCGTGCTCAGCTTCTTCGGGACCTCGAAGAGACTGGGCCGAAGTACATCGTAGATGAACTCGGCTTCTTTAACGCCGATCTTTCGATAAAGAGTTATCCTGAGCTGCGTGAGTTTATGACCGCCTATAAGCCGCTCGGCACGACAGGGCGATTTTTTGTTTACCTGAGAAGAGAATTCTCTAAAAAGTATCGCCAGCGTCATGCGAAGCCTGATTGATCGGTCCGCAATCTACTGCCCGGTCCATTCAGTGAGTATGTCAGCTAATCGGACTCGATCGCCCATCAAGCACGCGTGACCTGCGCGAGGAATGACTTTGACGTAGGCGTTAGGCATTCGCGAGGCCATCGAACGGGCTTCGCGCGCGGAAGGAATCAGCAGATCTGCTTCTCCGGAGATGAACAGAGTGGGCGTCCGAATCTCCGGTAAGCGGCGTTCAAGATCAAGCTCGGCTATTAGCGTCAACCGCCGCGCGTAGCTCTCGCCGTTGACCGAGCGAATTGCCTGGAAGAATCGACGCCGGTCATCGCGGCTGACCCCGTCGACATAGAGCCCGAGCAGGCTTGCCGCCAGACGAGCCGGCCTGAGCGCTCGAAATGGTAAAGCTCCCGCCAACATACCGGCGAGCTTGATGCGCATACGTCCTCGAAACCGTGCAAACGAGTTTACGACGATCAACCTCTCGACCATCGCCGGATAGCGGAGCGCGAATGATAGCGCGACCGTCCCTCCGAACGACTCACCGAGCAGCGAGGCCTTCGCTTCACCCAGGTCCCGGATGATTCGCGCTACGTCGCCGGTTAGATCGTCGTAGGTGAACGCCTGGCCGTCACGCGAGCGGTAGGTGACAACTCGAAAGGAGCGCGACAAAGCCGGCGCTTGCTTGAAGAACAACTCACCCGTTCCGTCGAGCCCTGGGATGTAGATGAGCAGCGGTCCCGAACCCAGCGTTTGATGCTGTGGGGTTCGCGCTGCGCAAGCCTTCAAAGCGCCCGGTCGAGATTCGCCCTTAAGTCGAGTTGAAGAGTGCATCGCGAAAGACGTGGGGTACGCGTTAGCCGACGCCATCGATTTCTTCGAGAATCCGCTGGGTGGCGGCTCGCGGTTCAGGGCTTTCGGTGATGGCTCGTCCAATGACAATAAAATCAGCGCCATCGCGAACAGCGTCCGCAGGCGAGGCCACCCGCTTCTGATCACCCTTCTCAGACCAGCCCGGTCGAATGCCCGGGGTGAGTATGATAAACCGCTCAGCGGTGATGCACTCGCGGATCAATCGAATCTCGTGCGGCGAGGCCACAATTCCGTCGAGTCCCGAATCGCGAGCGAGCGCTGCAAGCCTCACGACTTCAGACCTCAGATCCGACACTATCCCGACGTCCGCCAGATCGCCCTTGTCCATGCTGGTGAGCACGGTGACTCCCAGAACCGCTGGCCGCGTGATCCATAGCAATCCGCGATCGCCAACCGCGTGAGCCGCGGCTCGCATCATCTCCGCGCCGCCCAGCGTGTGCACGTTGAGAATGGAAACACCCAGACGCGCGGCAGATTCAACCGCGCCCGCGACCGTATTGGGAATGTCGTGGAACTTGAGGTCGAGGAAGACGCGCTCGCCGGAAGTCACGATCTCGCGCACAAGCTGGGGACCCTCGGCGGTGAAAAGCTGGCCGCCGATCTTGAACATCCCGACCAGTCCGCTCAACTCCTCGGTCAAACGAAGCGCGCTCGATCGGTCCGCAACATCCAGCGCGACTATCAGTCTGTCCTTTGCGCTGATTTGCTTGCTGGGGTTGCCCATTAGCTCAGGCCCTGAGGGATAGGATCTCGACGTCGTATTGCTCGACTATAGCCGGGTGTGATCTATGATTCAAGGTATGGTACTAGCGCGCCTCGACAGCCGCTAAGACATTGGCGCGGTCCTGGCTTCGCGGCTCAGACCGAACCGAGATGGGTAGCCGGCGCGGCCCTGTGCGGCCCTGTGCCAGGACGCTGAGGGATAGCTAAGCCCTTCGCGCAGCTCGTTCGCCGTCGGTATCAGCAGTCTGCAGCACTTCTTCGAGCACTCCCCGATTACCCGAAGCTTCCTGGCCCATCTTGATCACACCGTTGAAGATCGCACCCTCTTCAACGAGGAGCACAGGAGTCATCACGTCACCGACAACACGGCCTGTTCTCCGTATCTCGGCCTTTGTTCTCGCGGTCAAGTTGCCGTTTAGGGTTCCGTGGATCACGCAGACGCCGACGTCGATCTTAGCGTCCAGCTGGCCCGATTCGCCGATGATCAACGTCCCGCCCTCCGAGGTGATCGTTCCCGAAACCCTGCCATCTACCTGGAGTCGATCGCTGAATGCAATGTCACCCGTGATTTCGATGCCGTTTCCTATCCAACCCAACTCAGACTTGCCGTTATCGCCTTTTACTAATTTCATCCCAGAGCATCCCCATCTTTGAATTTGTCTGAGCACTCTGCTTGTCGCAGGCGTCTCCTCAGGGTGAGGTTGAGGTGCGTCTCCGAAAGCGAGAATGCCAAAAAAAAGCTTGAACGAGAATTAGAGTCGTCGGGGCAGACAGGGTTATACGCCGCCTACTGGAGGAAGTCAAGGTTGTGCTCCTGAGGAAAAGAGGGATGGCTTGAGGCGCTTACAAAACAAGAAGGCCGCGGCCTGAGTGAATCAAGCGCGGCCCGTCAGAGATCTTCTCGCGTGCCGAGTAAAAGCCAGCCCCGAATTACTCCACGTTCACCGAAATCTGCTTGGGTTTGGCTTCTTCTTTTTTAGGAAGAGTCAACCTTAGCACACCGTCCTTGAACTGCGCGTTTATGGCTTCGACGTTTACGTTGGGCGGTAGGTGAACGAGCGATAGAACTCCCCGTAGCTGCGCTCAACGGTTTAGGAGGTGATTGGCGAAGCTCGAAGCTTTTCGGCGTTGGGTGGAGGTTGGTCTAAGGTGAGGGTTTAGTCCACGTTTACGGAACCGCAGATCGAGCTAATCTCCTGCAGTTGATGCCGGTCGCAATACGCGGAGAGGCCTTGAACCAGTTTAAGCGTGACAGTCGGATCGTAGTAATTCGCGGTGCCCACCTGAACCGCGGTGGCCCCAGCGATGATGAACTCCAGCGCATCGTTTGTCGAAGCTATTCCCCCAATTCCTATGAGAGGCACATCAACGGCGCGAGCGACTTCGCGCACCATCCGAACCGCGATCGGACGAATGGCAGGACCGGACAACCCGCCCGTCCCGTAGCTCAAACGCGGTCGCCGCGTATTCACATCAATCGAAGTCCCAACGATCGTATTGATCAGCGAGAGCGAATCCGCGCCCGCACCTGCTATTGCCCGGGCCAGGAGGGACACGTCGGTGACGTTGGGCGATAGCTTAACGATGAGTGGGCGCGTTGATGCGCGCCTTGCTTTTTCAGTAAGCCGCGCTGCCGCCGACGGAGAGTTGCCGATGACGGTGCCGCCTTCCTTTACGTTTGGGCATGAGATGTTTAGTTCGTAAGCCGCGATTCCTTCGCCGTCGTTGAGGATTTGGATCGCCTCAAGGTAATCATC
This sequence comes from Blastocatellia bacterium, assembly GCA_049273855.1. Classification (GTDB taxonomy): domain Bacteria; phylum Acidobacteriota; class Blastocatellia; order UBA7656; family UBA7656; genus Onstottus_B. The sequence continues at coordinate 22,840 of JBASRN010000059.1, read as the reverse complement.
GTCCGAGTAGCCGAACACGTTCGCGATGACCCGAGTGTCAAAGCGTCTGAGCAGCGGGAGCTTCTTCTCGATGAAATCTCGCGCTCCAATGTTTTGAAGACCGATCGCGTTGAGCATCCCGCCGTGCGTTTCCACTATTCGCGGCGGCGGATTGCCTGGCAGTGGACGAGCGGACAGTCCCTTCGTCGAGAAGCCCCCTAGCCGGTTCAGATCAATCAACTCGGCAAACTCAAGCCCGTAGCCGAACGTCCCGGACGCGCCCATGACCGGATTGTGAAACTTGATGCCCGCGATCTCTACGGCGAGTCTGGGGTCGTGCTTGACAGGAGTTTCCATCCAGCTCATCCGTTACGAATGGAGCATCGCGTCAACTTCCCACTCGATCATCTCGGCGGGGAAGATAGAACCATCGACGCAGACCCTTTTGTACGAGTCATAGCCGGGCTGGCCGTCACTCTTAACTGCGACTACGCAACCCACACACACGCCGAATCCGCATCCCATCGGCGCTTCAAGCGAGACCAGGCATCGAACATGGTAACGAGCCCCGATCTCCGCCACTCGGCTCATCATCGGCCAGGGCCCGCACGAGTAAAGCACCGCGCTGCTGAAATCTTGATTCTTAAAGAGACGCTCGAGCGGCGCGGTTACGAAGCCGCGCTCGCCGAGGCTTCCGTCGTCGGTTGTGATCGTTAGCGGCAACCCGATAGCGGCGAAGTCCCCCAGGCCGCAGCCTTTCGCAGCCGGCGCGTTGGCAGCGCCAAACAGGATTTGAGTCTCAACGTTCGCTTTCGAGAGCTGTTCACAAAGCATCAAAAGCGAAGCCGACCCGATGCCGCCTGCTACCACGATCGCACGAGCAGTGTCAGGAGGGGTTGCGCCTGCGCCGGCTCCTTCGGCTTGCAAATCAACTGGCCAGCTATTGCCAAGCGGGATGAGCGCTTCAACCCTGGACCCCGGTCCGAGTTGTGATAGCGCCTGCGTCCCTCGCCCAAGGACCTGATACAAGAAGCTCAGTCGGCCGGGACTCAGTTGACGGTACACAGCAAGTGCTCTCCTGAGCAGGGGCTCGAACAACGCCTGTGCTCTGAGCATCGCAAACTGACCCGCGCGCGCCTCAATGTCCAACTCGAAATCGAGGACCAGCAGCCGATAGCCTTGCGATAGTTCTTCGTTCCTCTCGACTGTAGCTATGGTGTCTATCATTAATCGCTGTGAGACGATTCCCCAGCCGCATACCTTCGCATGTACGATAAAGCGCCGGGCGATGGTCGGCGCCCGCAAGCGAACGCAGAGTGTATCAAACGCGGTTGTGACAACTCAACGATCGCCAAACAAGGAGGACACCAAGAAAGCGGGCCGCTTGCAAAAGCCGGAATCGATCAATATTCTCGATGGTCGACTCTAAAACAGAATTCAAGACAACGGAGAATTGATGATTAGCGCCAACGAAATAGTCAGCCGAGTCGAGCAGCTTGTAAATTCCGACGCGTCACGTGATGAGGTTCTGCGTGACGCCGTAAGCGTTCTCAAGCAAGAGCGGGAGCATTACAACTGGGTTGGCATCTACTTGCTCGAAGGCGAAACGCTGGTCTTGCACAATTACATCGGCAAACCAACGGAGCATACTCACATTCCGGTGGGACAAGGGGTGTGCGGGGTGGCCGTCGCTCAGGGTGCAAACCAGATTGTCGGCGACGTGGCGAGACTCGACAACTACCTTGCTTGTAGCGCAGAGACGCGCGCTGAGATCGTAGTACTGATCCGGAAGAACGGCCGAATACTTGGCCAGATAGACATCGACAGCGACCTTCGAGACGCTTTTACAACCGCCGACGAATCACTGCTGAGCGATGTCGCTGACCTGCTGGCTCGCCGCTGGTAGGTCACGTCCAGCGAGTCACCAACCAAACTAACCTGGTCTCCAGAAATCTTCTGACGGGCCGCGAGTCGGGGCCGATTTATTGAATCGGCGTCACGGATGCCCACACGATTTCGTGTGACCTCATCCCATAACAAGAGGTGCACTCTTCGCCTTGCTTGATCGACCCAGGCAACTAAACCCAAAGCATACCTTGACTTAAGTTGGTTTCCGGCACCTGGCTGCCAGATGGCATACCACTCGCTCTACACATCACGTGACTCTGATCGGCATTAAATGAGTCGACTGCTGAGGGAGGGGACTGACGATGGCTACCAACGCAATTTCGATTGAGTCTGATGCTGGATTGACGGCGGCGCTCTCAGGCGACGCGATGAGCGGGTTTGAAGATCTGTACCGCAAACACTACCGCAGAGTTTATTCTATTTGTCTTCGAATGACCGGCAGCGTAGCGGAGGCCGAAGACCTGACTCAGGAAGTATTCATCCAGTTAAATCGGAAGCTCGGGTCGTTTCGCGGCGATTCGGCGTTCACTACCTGGCTTCACCGGCTGACCGTCAATCAGGTGCTGATGTACTTCCGCAAGCGTTCGGTCAAGTCCGAACTGACCACTGATGATGGCGAGATGCCCGACTCGGTCGATCCCTTCACGATCAATCCCGAGGCGATGCCGATCGTAGACCGCATAGGACTTGAGACCGCTATCGCCCAGCTTCCTCCGGGGTATAGGACGGTGTTTGTGCTCCATGATGTCGAGGGCTACGAGCACGAAGAAATAGCGAAGATGTTAGGCTGCAGCGCTGGCACGTCGAAGTCACAGTTGCATAAAGGCCGGCTCAAGCTTCGGCGGTTGCTGAAGCAACGGGTGCAAGCTTCGTAACGGTCTCTTCTGAGAGTGCCTCTGCTGGGCTCGGTCGCTCTGTGCGCAGAGCGCCGTCTTGAGAACAATCTGCAATCGCGAAGGCTGTCGGCTCGGTGAACCGACAGCCTTTTCTCAACTAAACCGGCGACCGGTCACAGGTCACCGGCCGCTGAGTATATCCACGCCTGCCACTGTGCAATTTCCCGCAGCTTGCGCCCTGCTTTCGGCCGAGTAGGCCCTAATTCTCAACATTTGCCAGGGGGAACGCCCGTTGCCTATAGCTCAGCAACCATATGGGACGGCTGTTTATTGTGAGAATAAGAAGGGATTAGTGTTGGCGAACGATATCCGCGATCTTCTCACCGGATCGGCCGTTTGGTACTATCGAGATCGTCCGAAGGATCTCACTTGTGAGGTTGAAAGGGCATGCAGTTAGTCAAGAAGCAAGCTGTGGCTGAGGCAGCGCCGGAACTCGTCCAAAAAGACGACCGCCAACTGATAGCGGCGTGTCTCGCGGGCGAGCCTGCTGCGTGGGAGGCTCTGATCTCTCGCTACCAGCGGCTGGTCTATTCAATCCCTTTGAAAGCGCGACTCTCACCCGACGATGCCGCCGACATCTTTCAGTCGGTTTCTCTCAAGCTCTTTGAGAAATTGGCCACGTTACGCGATCACGACAAGATCAGCTCGTGGCTCATAACAACTGCCACGCGCGAATGCTGGCGGCTAGCTGCCCGCAATCGGCGGGAAGGGGCGCCCGCCGGCTTCGGCGGCGAAGACGACATGGACCCGACGGCTGATATCGCGGCAACTGCTCCGCTGGCTGACGAGGAACGGGAGACGCTGGAGCGTGGGCAGGCCGTGCGTCAGGCGATAGAGAGCCTTCCAGAACGCTGCCGCGAGCTGCTCAAAATGCTGTTTTATCAGCCGGACGAGTGGTCCTACGCCGAGATTGCTCAAAGGATGAACATGCCGGTGCCGTCGATCGGCCCGACGCGGGCTCGCTGTCTGGAAAAGCTCAAAAAGCTCCTGCAGGGCAAGATCTAACCCCAGGGGTATTTTCCCGAGCGAAACTCGCTCTACCTACTTGTATGAATAGGATCGAGGAGCAAGAGCGATGAAATGCCCCAGTTTTGAGCGACTGATCGATTACCTGGACAACCGGTTACCCGACGCTGAGGCGGCGGGCGTGGCGACTCACCTCGCCAGCAGTTGCGCGGACTGCGCCGAAAGCCGCGATTGGTACCAACAGGTCCGCAAGGCCGCCGCAAGCGACGACACGGTGGCGCCACCGCCCTGGGTGCTCAAGCGCGCAGTCAGAATCTTCGAAGCGCAGCGCGACCGCCCTAAACTCGCGGCGCGCATGCGACAGGCCATCGCTTCGCTCGTCTTCGACAGTTTCGCGCGCCCAGCTCTCGCGGGCGTCAGATCGACCGAGGCTGCCAACCGGCAACTACTCTACCGCGCCGGGGATTACAGCATTGACTTGCAGATCGCCCCATCCGAGCACACTCGCGCCGATCTGATTGGGCAAGTTCTAAAGGAAGGCGATCCCACGTTCGAGTCGGTCGCCGCCTTGGACTTCGTCATCGCGCGCGGCGGCGAAATTGTTTTCTCGGCGGTGACCGATGAGATGGGCGAGTTCAAGGTCAGCGGCATAGAGCAGGGCATCTATGACCTGCGAGTCGAGCTGTCGGAAGGAAGCATTACTGTTCCCGATCTGCCGCTCATCGAATCCTAGCCGAGTTTGCATCCCACACGGGCTGATTCCGCCCATCAGTTCCAGACTAACTGACGCGACGGACTCGCCGCGAGGAAAAGGCAGATCGGCAGCGAAAGTGAAAACGTGAACAGAGAATTGGCCGACAAGTTAATAAACGCTGAAAGCGCTGACGCATTTCTGCGTGAACCGGGAGTGGCCGCGAGCTGGGAAACGGTCTCCGCGCTCAAGGCGGAAGTTGACCGGTTGATCGGGTCCGATCTGAACGTTGCCGAGCGCCTATCCGAGCGAGTCGGGCAGGTGGCTGCGGCGCTCGGCGACGCAACGTCCAGGGCGTTCGCCGAAGCGAGCCGCGCCCGAGTGTTTCATCACATAGGCCGCTACGCGGAGGCCGATGCGCTTTACCAGAGCGCCATGCTGGGCACTCGCGCGGCGCGACTTACCACCGATACTGCAGTGATTCAGATGCATCGCGTGTTCGCATTGACGCAGATGGGCCGCTACGATGAAGCGCTTACGGTTTCGCGTGCATCACGTCGGGTGCTGGCACCGCGGGCACCCGTTTATCTAGCACAGCTTGAAACCAACGTCGGAATCCTCCACTACCGCCTGGATCGCTACGAGAAGGCGATTGAGCATTACGAGCGCGCTCGTGAAGTCCTCGGGCCGGACGGCGACGAAACCATGCGCGCTGTGATTGACATTAACCTCTCGCACGCGTTGATGGAGATGGACCGCCACGGCGAGGCGCTCAGCCTGCTTGAAGGCGCGGTCGCCGCGATGGAGCGCTCGGGGCAAACGCTCTGGGCAGCGCAGACGCGATTCCACATCGGTTATATGCAATTCCTGCGCGGCAACTACAACGCCGCTCTGACCACCCACTACCACGCCCGCGAAGAGCTCGCGCAGCTTGGCAGCCCTCAACTTGTTGCCTGGTGCAATCACGAGATCGCCGAGATACTGCTCGCGCTCAATGCGTTTGACGACGCGGCGGAAAGCGCTGCGCTTGCGCGGACCAGCTTCGCGGCGCTCGGGTTGCCGTATGAATCCGCTCAGGCCACGGTAGTTCACGCGCTTGCGGCGATGGGCCAGGGTGAGTTCGACCAGGCGCATAGCGATTTCGTCGAAGCGCGGCGCGTCTTTGCGGAGAAAAAGAACAAAACGCTTGCCGCGTTGATTGATGCCTACCTCGCCGAGTTGGCCATCCGTCGCAACGAACCCGAGGAAGCTGCTCGGTACGCGTCTTCGTCGCTGCGGGTGTTCGCGCGGCAGAAACTCTCGACGCGAGCCGCCCACGCGCGCTTGCTTATGGCGCGGGCTGCCTACGACTCTGGCGATCTGAAGCGCGCCGTGCGCATGGCGCGAGCGGCGCTCGAATCAGTCGAGGGCTTGTCCGCTCCGGCGGTAGCCTACCAGTCCCATCACTTGATTGGGCGGATCGAACGCGATCGCAAACGGAGCGCGCCTGCGCTAAAGAGCTTCCGCAGCGCCGTCGAAACCATCGAGACGATGCGCGGCGGCATCGCAGCGGACGAGTTCAAAGCGACGTTCTTGCACGACAAGATTCATGCCTACGAAGACGCGATCGCCGGGTGCCTCGACGACGGTGGCGCAGAGTTGATCGATGAGGCGTTCCGGCTGGTTGAGTCATCGAAGTCCCGGGCGCTTGCCGATCTATTGGCGCGTTACGTGCGGTCGGCGGATAGCAATGGACAGGGCGGGCCGGCTTCCGCAAGCCGGGAACGGCTTTCGCGGCTGATTGAGGATTTGAACTGGTACAGTTCGCAAGCCGGGCTTGCTGAAGACAAAGGCGATCAGCGAAGCGCGGAAGTGGCCGATCGTTATCGGCATACCGTCGTTCGCTGCGAGCGGCAAATCGCGCAGCTTTTTAGGCGCATGGAAACCGAAGCGCCCGGCTTCGCCGAGATTCAGAGAATGAAGGGCGCATCGCTGGCCGATTTGCGCGAGACCCTGCAACCGGGCGAGACGGTAATCGAGTACTTTACGACCGGCGAGCACATCTCGGCGTTCATCGCTTCGCGCGAAGGCATACAGGTAGCGCGCCGTATTGCCGCCAAGAGCGAAGTCGAACGGCTGCTTGCCTCGCTCAGGTTTCAGATTGAGAAATTCAACTATGGGCCCGCGTACGTGGAATCGTATTTCGGGCAGCTTCGCCGCGCGGCCAACGAGATTCTAGGACAGTTTTATTCGCTGGTCTTTGCGCCGCTCGAAGCAATGATCGAGGGCGACCGCTTGATCGTCATTCCGCACGGCGCGTTGCATTACGTTCCGTTCCACGCGCTTCACGACGGCAGCGGCTACCTGATCGAGCGATTTGAGATTTCACACGCTCCAAGCGCGGCGGTCCTCAAACTGTGCCGGACCAAGCACGCGGCCGGGCAGATCGCAAACTTGAAGGCCGAGACCTCAAACGGCGATATGCTTGTGGCGCTGGGCGCCGGGGAGGCAGGCACGCCAAACATCGAACAAGAGATCGATGCGCTCGCGGCGCTCTTCCCGAATTCAGTGACGCTGACCGGCGACCAGGCGACGAGCGCGAACCTGCTTGCCGCCGCGCCTCGCGCGCGTTTCCTGCACCTTGCTTCGCACGGTTACTTCCGGCGCGACAACCCGATGTTTTCGTTTTTGAAGCTCGCCGGCGCGAACCTCCACTTTTACAACCTTCTCGATCTGAAGCTCACCGCCGAGATGGTCACGCTGTCTGCGTGTCACACCGGGGTGAACAAGGTGTTTCCGGGCGACGAGCTACACGGGCTGGTGCGCGGCTTCCTGTATGCAGGCGCGCCGTCAGTCGTGGCAAGTCTGTGGGCGGTGAGTGACCTATCGACGGCGGATCTGATGCGCGAGATGTACTCTCACCTCCGCGCGGGCGCAACCAAACGCGCTGCGCTGCGTCGCGCGCAACTCGCCATCAAAGACTCTTACGGACATCCGTATTACTGGGCGCCGTTCGTGCTGATGGGGAACCCGGAATGAAGATAGTAGGCCAGTCTCTGTTAGAGTTTAAGTTTCCGTGGAGCAGGCTGTGAGCTCCCTTAGGGCGGTCCAACGAACCGCACAGGTATCAAGGATGAAGAAAAAGCGATCATTGTCCTCCCGAGCGTTTCAATCCTTTTCTTTCGCGGTGATCTTTTGTGTGACTATCGCCGTCTTTTCAGAGCGGCTATATGCGCAGAGCGGGCTGGCTGATTTTCGCCGGGGCGAGGTCCTTGTCGAGATCAAGCCGGGCGCTTCAATTGACTCAATAAATCAGCAATACGGCACGTCAACAATTCAGCGCATCTACGGCACCAACTTCTATCGCCTGAGCACTCCGAAAGGCAAGAAGGAAACCAAGTGGCGCAAGAAGATCGCGAAGAACAGCCAGGTGTTGAGCGCGACGCTCAATCCGGTGATCACGACGCCGATCAACGTGTTCGGGCGGGCGGTCATCGGGTTTCCTGGTGACCGCCCGGCGACGGGGCAAGCCAGACCCAACTACCTGGACCAACAACTGGTCGGCGATCTCCAGGCGATTCAACTGCGCTCGCGCGGTGCGGGTGTGATTGTCGCGCTCATTGATACCGGGATCGATCGCAATCACCCGGACATCAAGGATCACCTCTGGACTGACCCGGGCGAAATCGCGGATGACAACATCGATAATGACAACGATGGCCTCGTGGACGACGTCTACGGTTGGAATTTTATTAATGCAACGAAAGATACGCTTGAGCTTCGCGGCAACACACAAACGAGCGTTGCGGGTCACGGGACTTTTATCGCGGGACTGATCGCCTTGATTGCGCCCGAGGCGAAGATTATGCCGATTCGCGCGTTTTCTCCGGACGGCGTGAGTGATGCGTTCAGCGTAGCCCAGGGCATCAAGTACGCGGTCGATCACGGCGCGCGCGTGCTCAACCTCAGCTTTGGGTCTACGGAAGACTCGCCCGTTATGCATGACGCCGTGACTTACGCTCAGCAACGCGGTGTGCTGCTGGTCGCGGCGGTCGGCAACGAGAACAAGGGCAACGATGTCGCGCCCCAGTTTCCGGCCAACTGGAATCTGGAAGTGATGGGCGTGGCCGCGATTGATGACAACGATCGCAAGGCGAGCTTCTCGAACTTCGGCACAAACGTCTCGGTCAGCGCGTCGGGAGTGAACCTGGTCAGCCTTTATCCAGAACTCGACAACGCTCCAGATTATGCGATGTGGAGCGGCACATCGTTCGCCGCGCCGCTGGCTTCGGCGGGAGCGGCGCTGATTCTAGAAGGCGATTCGCGGCGAAACGCGAGAGACGCCATCGAAACCACGGCGACCGGAATTGACGGCAGCAATAGCGGACTGGAAGGCAAGCTCGGCAGGGGCCGCATCGATCCGCTGCGCGCGCTGCAAAGCCTCGATCCGGTAACAAGCAATCACAACGAGATCGCATTGCTTCCAACCGGAATCGAGCCCACCGCGTTGGGAGAAGCGGAGGTGTCCATAGCCGCCGCGGAGCAGGAATTCGAGATCGAGGTCGAACAGCTTCAGCCGCGCGCCGCCTACAAAATCGTTGTTAACGGCAATGTGATCATAGACGGCGCGAGCGCCGCGGATGCGAATCGCCTGAAGGCTACGACAAGCAACTTCGGCACGTTCAAGATCGAGTTTTCGACCACGCCGAGCAGCAATCATCTGACGCTTCCCGCCCCGCTCAATCCGGTGACCGTCATCAGGCTGGTCGAGGTGCGCGACTCACAGAATCGCGTCGTGCTGGCCAATACGTTTGGCACACCGCAACCCGGCGGCGGCGGCGGCGGAGACGTCGAGAAGGAAGCTAAGCTCACCTCTTCGGGAGATGCCAAGGGCCGCGCGCGCGCCGAGATCGAAGCCGAGCGCGAAGAGCTCAGAGTCGAAGGCGAGTATTTGCAATCGGGCGTGGCTTACTTGATTGTCGCCGACGGCGTGAGTCTCGGCACCGTCGTTGCGCAATCGGGTTACTTTCGGGTTGAGTTCACAAGCGACAATTCGAGCGGCAGATTGCTTCCGCCCTCGCTCAGGCCGGTGACAAAGATTCAACACATCGAGGTACGCGATCCGTCGGGTCAGATCGTCTTGGAGGGAACTTTCCAGGCAGGCGGCGATGACTTCGGCGGAGGGGGCGGTGAGGGCGGCGGCGGCGAAGTGCAGAAAGACGCCGACCTCAACGCAACAGGAGTCGATTCGGATGCCAGGGGCAAAGTGAAAACGAGAGCGTCGAGCAGTCGCGAGACGCTCGAGATCGAGGGAGACAAGCTTAACTCAAACGCTCAGTACCTGGTGGTTATTGATGGGTTCTCGTTTGGAGCGCTGACGACCGAAGACAACGGTTCTTTCAAACTCTCGCTGAGCAGTGAGAACGGCACGCTGCCTTCGCAGGTGCGCCCGGTGTCAAACATTCAGCGAGTTGACGTGTTTGATTCACAAGGACGGCTTGTGCTGACCGGAGGACCTCCGGTCTAGCGCCGCCGATTTGAACGTCATGCAGGGGCGGCCCGTGCCAACCCCAGAACGGCATGTCGAATGGTTTGTACCGATGATAAGTCTGGGGCGGCCGACGGAGGGCCGCCCCTTCACCTTGCCTCACCTTCCTTTGTGCCTTCTTGCCTTTTCTGTTTAAGCTACTTCGCATGAATGCGAGGTCGCTCAGGAATACCCGGCCAGTGCTGTTGATCCTTATCGCTGCGACGAGCATCAACGCCCCCAGCTTCGCGGGCGAATTGGATCGCGCCCGCTTGATTGACGCGACAAGAGCCGGCGGCGACTACCTGGTTCGAATGCAGAAGCCGGATGGGAGCTTTCATTATTCCTACGACGCCCGCGAAGACCGCTTCGGCACGGAAACCTACAACATCCTTCGGCACGCGGGTACGGCGTACTCGCTGTTCGAGCTGTACGCGATAACGCGGCACAACGGTTACCTTGACGCGGCGCGCCGGGCGACGGAGTTTCTGAAGACCCGCTTCCGTCCCGCGCGCAAGAAGAGAGGTGTTTACGTGCTCGACTTCGATGGCAAAGCCAAACTTGGCGCAAACGGACTGGCGCTGGCCGTACTCGCGCGGCAGCTCGAGCTTGATCCAAAACATGGTGATCGCGCGAGCGCCGAGCGCCTCGCCACCGTGATCCTTTCGCTGCAGCATCATGACGGCTCGTTTGCCAGTTACTACCGGCTTCACGGCCACGGGCCGGCGGGAAGCGTTTCGCTGTACTATCCTGGCGAAGCGATGCTCGGGCTATTGCGGTTGTTCAAGTTGAACGGGGATCGCCGGCTGATCGACTCGTCGCGTCGCGGGGCCGATCACCTGATAGCGGTTCAACGAGAGATGGATAAGCTTCCGCGGGACGCGTGGTTGATGCAGGCGCTCGAGGCGTTGCACCGGATCGGCCAGGAACGACGCTACGCCGATCATGCGATTGCAATCGCTCAGTCGATGATCACCGAGCAATATACGGCTGACGACGCTCCGGGCTTAGAGGGCGGCTTCGGACCCGGCCGTCCACGGGGGACACCGGCTGCTTCGCGGGCGGAGGGAATACTGGCTGCTTATCGGATGGCTCGCGCGATCGGTGACGTTCGCGCACCCGGAATCGGAGCGTCTCTCAAGGCGGTGGCGCGCTTTTTACTCTCGCACCAGCTTGACGCCAACGACTCGTCCATTCGTAAACCGGCGCGCGCGGCGGGTGGCTTTCGCGAGAGCGCGACATCCTGGCGAGTGCGAATCGATTTTGTACAACACCACATATCGGCCCTTCTCGGCATAGCCGAAGCGGTCTATTGATTGCGGATTGCAGATTGCGGACATAAGATTTACCGCGATGTCCGAGAATCGGCAGCCTGAAATCAGGAACCACTCCGATAATTCGCAATCCGCAATCCGCAATCCCCAATCATCGGCGGCGATATTTATCGACCGTGACGGTACGATCAACGAAGACTCTGGCTATATATCAAAGCCCGACGAACTGATCATATATCCGTGGGTTGCCGAAGCTGTGCGGCTCATTAACGAAGCGGGGCTTAAGACGATCGTCGTGACGAATCAGTCGGGCGTAGCGCGCGGAATGTACACCGAGGATGATCTTCGCCTGATTCACACTCGAATGATCAGCGAGCTTCGGAATCAAAGCGCGCGCATAGATGGTGTTTACTACTGCCCGCATCATCCGGACTACGGGGACGAGCGGTACCGGAGGGAGTGTGAGTGCCGCAAGCCCAGTCCGGGAATGCTCCATGCGGCGGCCCGCGAACACAAGGTTGATCTCGCGCGTTCGTTCGTGATCGGCGACAAAGCCAGCGACATCAATCTTGCAACCAATGTCGGCGCGCGGGGGGCGCTGGTGTTGACGGGCTACGGGCACGAGACACTGGCGCATCCGGACCGCTGGCCTTGTGAGCCTGGGCTGGTAGCGGACAACTTACTCCACGCGATCAGGCTGATCCTTGACGACTGGTGACGGCGACGTTAGGTTGAACCCTTGTACGGGCGGTCCTCCGTGGCCGCCCCTCAAGTGCTATCAGCGAGCGAACAACAACGAGGGGCGGCCACGGAGAACCGCCCCTACCACCGATGCTTTCATTCCTCAACATTTCAAACTTTGCGTTGATCGACCGGTTGCGCGTGGAGTTCGACAACGGGTTGAACCTGCTCACAGGCGAAACCGGATCCGGCAAGTCGATCATTGTCGATGCTCTCGGTGTGTTGATCGGCGGACGATTCTCGTCGGACCTTCTAAAGACCGGCGAGCAGAATGCGTCGGTTGAAGGCTTGTTTTCCGTGTCTCGAACCCCGGAGCTTAAAAGGACGCTTCGCGACGCGGGAATCGAGACCGACGGGCGCGATGCGATCGAAATCGTCATCCGCCGCGAGCTGGCAGCCGGCGGCAGGAACAAGATCTTCATCAATCACCAACTTGCGACGCAGACGCTGCTACGCGAGCTGAGGCCCTTCCTGGTGGACATTCACGGCCAGGGCGATCAGCAAACGCTTTTTGATCGCGATACCCACCTTGAAATGCTTGACGCGCACGCGGGAGTCCAGGGGACGCGCGAGCAGACTGCGTCGCTTTACAAGAAGTTTGTCGCGCTTGCCGACGAGCTTGATTCGCTAAGGCGCGACGAAGGCGAAAAGCTTCAGCTCGTGGACATCCTTCGATTCCAGATCGACGAGCTCGAGCGAAGCGAGCTGGCGGTGGGTGAAGACGAACGGATAGAAGAAGAGCGCCGCCGGCTGATGAACGTCGAGAAGCTGACGACGCTGTGCGGCGAGACCTTTGATGCAATCTACGAGGACAGCGACTCGGCGATCGCGCGAATCAGTCAGGCGGCGAGGCGCGTCGAAGAGTTGAGCGGATTCGAGTCGAGCTTTCGCGGTTATCTGGAGGGGATCGAGTCGTCGCGCGCATTACTTGAAGACCTGGCCGCCTCGCTGCGCGACTTTGCCGCCGGGCTCGAGTTTCAACCGGGGCGGCTCGCTGAAATTGAAGATCGGCTCGCCGAGATCGCCCGCCTCAAGCGCAAGTACGGCGGCTCGATCGAAAGCGCGCTCGAGCACCTGGCCCGCTCCCAGGATCGGCTGCGGCGCATCGAGCGGTCGGACGAACGCGAGATGGAACTGCAAGCCGGGCTTCGGTCCGCGCGCGAGAGCTACCTCCACGTTGCGCGCAAGCTTCACGGCGAGCGAGTCCGGTCGGCTAAGAAACTCGAGCGCGCCGTCGAGCACGACCTCGCCGAAGTCGCCATCGAGCACGCGCGCTTTAAGGTTCAAATCGATTCGCCTGCGGACCGAGAGCTTGACGACGAAGGTGAATCCCGCAATTTCAACGAACGAGGAATTGATCGCGTCGAGTTCTTATTCTCGGCGAACGTGGGTGAATCGGCAAAACCGCTGGCAAAAGTAGCGTCGGGGGGCGAGGCTTCGCGATTGATGCTTGTGCTAAAGACGGTGGGGAGCGCGTCGGAGTTCCCACGGACGATCGTGTTCGACGAAATCGACAGCGGGATCGGTGGCCGGGTGAGCGAGGCGGTGGGCGCCAAGCTGAAAAAGCTCTCCGAGGCGAACCAGGTCTTGTGCGTGACGCACCAGGCGCAGATTGCTCGCTTCGCGGAAGCCCATCTGCTGGTTCGCAAGGAGTCGGCGTCGGGCCGCACTCTGGTGAGTATCGAGCGGCTCGATCGCCGCGGCCGCGTGGAGGAGATAGCGCGTATGTTGACCGGCTCGGAGATAACCGAAAGCGCCCGACGCCACGCTCGTGAGTTACTGAAGGTGTGATCGATTGGTAGCTTGCCCGATCGGGCTGGACCTGGGCCGAGGTGATGATGTGCGGTGATACGGTTTGTCCTTCTGCTTGACGATTCCCTCGAGTCACAGGGCAAAGGCCCAACGCCTCGGACCCCTGCCCGATTGTCTTGCAACAAGCCAGCCTTGTGTTAGACTAGCGCGCGTGTTTTCATCTCTGGGGCCTGCTCGATGATCGGCTCACCGGACTAACAGGCAGGAACGATCCTAGTTCTGGAGATTGAGATGTCAGACGAAGACGCGTTGAACTTAACCGCAGAGGAACGCCGAGCGGCAGAGGACCGTCGGAGGGGAGACAGGCGGAAGGAGAACCTCGGTCCGCCGCCGGGCTCGCCCGATCGTCGCGGGGGCGGCGAACGCCGCTTGTTTGACCGCCGCGTCCAGGGCTCGACTACCGGTCAGTTGTTGATCGAGGTGGGGCGGTTCGCGGCTGAGAACATGGTCTTTCGCCAGAAGAGCAACAAGGCTGCCGCTCGTCGCGCGCGTAAACACCTGTCGCAGGTCATGAAACTCGCCAAGCAACGGCGAGCCGAGATCTCGTCCGAGATAAAGGCAGTCGTCGGGAGCGTCAGCGCCGACGATCGTTCGGGAGACGACGAGTAAAGTTCGCTCACGCTAAGCGATTGCCGAGCCTCTCTCACACCCTTGCGAGAGAGAGTTCCTCTGGCGAATCCCACCCCTTCAGAGCCTTCCTCCACCTGTCATTTGTGGCGCGGCTTCAGAACAGACTCACCTTGATGCGCAAGTACTTCTTCGGATCCTGCCGGAAGTCGTAAAGCATCTTAACCATCTCTGCGGTCGTTTGATTGAGGTTGTTGTAAAGCTGCTCGTCGCGAAGAAGCTTGCCCGCCGAGCCTTCGCCCCTGTCGAGCCGGTCGCTTATGCTGCGCAATGATGCAACGGTGGCTTGAACGTCGTCGTGAAGCTGCTCGCTCTTGATCAGCTTGCCGATTGTGCCCCGTCCGGCGTCGACGTCGGCGATGATGCGGTCAAACTTCTCGGCGGTCGAGTTCAGCTTTGCTACGATGTCGTTTGCTTGCCGGTAGAGCTGATCGTCGTTTATCAGCTTGCCAAGCGTCCCCTTTCCCGCGCGAGCATCGCTGACTATGCCTTGAATGTCGGCGATCGAGGCGCGCAGATCATCGTACAGTCTGGGGTCGTTGATCAGCCTGCCGATCGTTCCCTCGCCCTTGTTTACTTTGGTCCCCAATTGCTGGAACTCGACCACAGTGCGATTCAAGTTTGTGTACAACTCATCATCGTGAAGCAGCTTTCCGACGGTGCCCTTACCCTGGTTGATGTTGTCCATCACCTCCTGAAGCTGTTTACCCACGATGTTGAATTGAACGAGGATATCACTGGCTCCGGAGAAGACTTGCGAGAGACTCGCTTGATCGGCGCTGGGTATCTCGCCTCCGTCGGGTACGCCCTCGGCGTTCCGGGTTCCCGGGGATATATCGACGACGTGATCGCCGAGGAAGCCTTGCTGAGCCAGCACCGCCTGCGAGTCAGTCCGGATGCGATCCTGCACTTCGCTCGCGTCAACAGTCATCGTGACCAGGATTGGCTTGTCGTCCTTGCTCGCTGGGATCGTGCCGAACTCGACCTTCTCGATTTTGCCGACGAGTTTGCCTGCCAGACGCACTTCGTCCCCATTCTTGAGCCCATCGGCGGCGGCGAACCTGGTTTTATAAGTCAGGTTGCGTTTGAAAAGGGAGATGTCGCCGCTGACGCTGAGGATGAAGATTATCAATACGGTGATGGCCCCAACGGCCAGTAAGCCAACGCGGAGCTCGGACAGAGTGGTTTTCGTTCTTGACATAACATCTCCCTCAGGCGCGCGGGCGGTGCGCCAGCATCAAGGCGCGGCTACACGCGGAAAAAATCCTTAAGGTACGGGTCGTCGCTCTCCCATAGTTGTTCGTCGGTGCCGTTGAAGATCACGCGTCCTTCCTTTAGCATGATGAATTGAGTGTTCACCAGACACAACTTGCTTTCTTCACTCTGAAAAATGATCTCACCGCCTTCGTTGATTGTGGCGTAGTTCGTC
Source organism: Blastocatellia bacterium (assembly GCA_049273855.1). Lineage (GTDB taxonomy): Bacteria > Acidobacteriota > Blastocatellia > UBA7656 > UBA7656 > Onstottus_B. The sequence continues at coordinate 7,011 of JBASRN010000059.1, read as the reverse complement.
GATAGTTGCTTGATGTCCTCGAGCCGGTGAGTGACAAAAATCGAGCTGACGCCTTCAAGGTCTCGCAACTTCATAGCAAGCTCGAGTATAGTCCGCGCGGTGGGAGGATCAAGCCCTGCCGTAGGCTCGTCAAACAGGATCAGCTGAGGGCTGCCAACCAGCGCCCGCGCGATGCCGACCCGCCTTCGCATTCCGCCTGACAGCTCGGCCGGCATCATATTCATCGTGTCTTCAAGATTGACGAAGCGGAGCATTCGCAGCACCGCTTCTTCGATCTCCTGCTCGGGCACTTCCTGCTCGAACAAACGGAAGCCGACGTTCTCGTATACCGAGAGCGAGTCGAACAGCGCGCCCTCCTGGAATACCATCCCGATCTTCTTGCGCTCCTCGGTCAGCTCTCGCTCGCTCATTTGCGTGATGTCGTCGCCGTCCACCAGGATCCGTCCGGACTGAGGCTTGATCAATCCGAGGACGAGCTTCAAGATCGTCGACTTGCCGGTGCCCGAGCCGCCCATTACGATTTTGGTTTCGCCCGGGTTCACCGAGAAACTCACGTCGTCCAGAATCTTCCGATCGCCGTAGGCCATCGAAACATTCTCGAACTGTATCGCCCTCTCCACTTGCTGACTCATAGCCTAGCGGCCCTCGCTGAACGCCTGAATGAGTTTCTGAAGAAAGAAATCCGATGCAAGCACCAGGATATCGGAAACCACAACCGCCTGGGTCGTCGAGCGGCCGACGCCAACTGTGCCGCCTCGTGTTCGCAGCCCGGCCCGGCAGCTCACAACTCCTATGATGAACCCGAAGGCCAGGGGCTTGACAAGCCCGCCGATGATATCGCTGTAGCTCAGCCCGTTCTTGGCCGAGTTGATATACACCGTGCTCGGCACGTTCATCAGCGTGCTTGCTACTGCCCAGCCTCCGACCGCGCCCACCATGTCGGCGACCAGGGTGAGCGTCGGCGTCAACACCATCAACGCAAGCAGCCGCGGCCATACCAGCTTCTTTATCGGATCGGTTCCCAGCGCGCGCATTGCGTCGACCTGTTCGGAGACGACCATCGACCCAAGCTCGGCGGCGATGGCTGAACCGACTCGCCCGGCCAGCATCAGTGATGCGAGCACCGGACCCATCTCTCGCACCAGCGAGGTCATCACCAGCTGCCCCATTTGCGCGGTAGCCCCGAAGGTCTTGAGAGTGGGTGCTGTGTTGAGCGCGAGAATTCCGCCAGTGAACGCGCCGGTCAACACGATGATCATCAATGAACCAACGCCGATCAGATCCATCTGTACGATGATCTCGCGGACGTAGCGCGGCTTTGAAAGCGCGCGACGGAACGCGCGCCCGGCCATCAGTGTTGCTTCTTGAACTTCGTAGACGGCCCGCAGCAGTGTATTCATCCACTGATCTCTACTGGTTTAGAAAAGTAGCAACACGTCATGGTTCTGGGTCTCAGGCCGGGAACCCCGCTGGCTGAGGGAAATTATGATGAAGGCTTCAGGTGCGGCAGTCAAGGAGCGGCCTGTGCCGGTGTGGAGCGTTTTCAGAAAATAGAAATCTCGCCACGAAGAATCCAAGTTACGAAGTGACGCGGGTTTTTCTGGTGTTTTCTTGGTGCCTTCGAGTCTTCGTGGCGAAAAAGCGCGTTACCCGCTCTGCTCCGAAAGCTGGCGGCGCCAAGGCTAATAGAAAAGATACTTGCGCCAGGATTCATCGGCGCGCCCGAGATAGCGAATGATCTGCCGATTCACATGAAGGTTGTATGCTTGAGGACGGCGAAGCAACCGCATTCCCGCCGCTTCAGGTGACCGGTCGCCTTTGCGGTTGTTGCACGATCGGCAGGAAGTGACCAGATTGTCCCAGGCTGAATCGCCGCCTCGCGAGCGCGGATGAATATGATCCAGCGTCAACTCCAGAGGCGGAAAAACGCGCCCGCAGTACTGGCAGGTATTGTGATCGCGCAGCAAGATGTTCTTGCGCGAGAGGCTCTTCCGCTCAAACGGAATGTGGATGTATTCGACAAGCCGAATGACCGAGGGAACAGGCATCGAGAATCGAGACGAGTGCAGCCATCGCGGGCAGCTTTCTTCGGCGTGCGCCACACCTTTGAGGATCAGCACCACGGCTCGCCGCGCAGTGCAGACGTTGATCGGCTCGAAGGATGCGTTGAGAACTAAAACGCGCGTGTTCATTCTGAAATCGAAATATAGCAAAGGGCGGTGGGAAGTCGCCAGCGTTTAGTAGTCCGTAGTCCGGAGCCCGTAGTCAGTAGTCCGTAGTCAGCAGTCCTTAGTCAAAAACTCGTGTTATCGTCGAGGATCGACTACTGAGCAACGGCTACGGAAGTCTGCTTAGCCACCGGAGGCGGGCCCTCGGGAAATAGTGATAAGTGCAAACACGGAGCTACTGACTACGGACTCGGCGCGGGCGGTGGGCCTTCGGGGATGTATGGCTTGTACACCTCGCCCTTCTTCTTTTCTTTGAACTCGGCTTGAATCTCTTCACGCGTCTTTCGGTCCTCGAACAGGTCAACCATCGTAGCAGCAAGCGCCTTCGCTGCTTGAGCCAGCCCCTTGTGGCCGATCGACATTCCTCCGCAAGCCACTACCGGCCACGCGTGCCACGGAGCGTCTTCGGGCGCTGTCGTCACCGACAAATGCAGCGTCGGTACGATCCAGCTGACGTCTCCAACGTCGGTGGAACCGCCTTCCGGGTCGGCCTTCGGCGCCCTCAGCGGTTGAATCCCGCCGCTCATTCCCTTCTCTTCGACACCCGTTGCTCGCTGAATGGCCTTCGCGAAGTCTTGTTCTTGCTTGGTGTATTGGATCGGGCCGAGCCATGTCAGGTTCGCATGAATGAGCTTCGCGCCGGCGATGTTCGGAAGCAACTCGTAGTCGCCCCCTTGAACGCTGACCTTTGCTTCGACTCCGGCCATCAAGGCTGCGCCTTCGGCGATCTTGCGCGCGCGCGCAAACACATCTTCAACACCGGTTCGCTTCGAGTCGCGAATCCAGCACCAGAGGCGCGAGTACTCGGGCACGACGTTCGGAACGTCGCCGCCCTTTTGAATGACGTAGTGCATGCGCACGGTTGGCTTGACGAACTCGCGCATCCGGTTCAAACCGGTGGTAAAGAACTCGAGCGCCGCAACGGCGCTTCTGCCGTTCCACGGATCGAACGCCGCGTGCGCCGCTTTACCCTTGAACTCGACGATGAAGTCGATGATCGCCTGCGAGCTATCGACGTCGGCTCTAGTCTCATCGTCGGGATGCCACGCGAGACACACATCAAGGTCGTTGAACAAGCCTTCGCGCGCCATGTAGATCTTCCCGCCGATCGCCTCCTCGGCTGGTGTGCCGTAAAAGCGAATCGTGCCTTTGAGCTTGCCGGCGGCTATCAGTTCTTTGATGGCGAGCGCCGCGCCAAGGCTAGCGGCTCCGAACAGGTTGTGTCCGCAGCCGTGACCCGCGGCGCCAACCTCCAGAGGCTCTTTTACGGGTTGAGCCTTTTGCGAGATGCCTGGCAGCGCATCGTACTCGCCGAGCACGCCGATGATCGGACTGCCTTTTCCGTAGCTCGCTACGAATGCGGTAGGCATACCGGCCACTCCGCGCTTCACCTGGAAGCCTTGCTTCTCTGCGTAGTCAGCCAGCAGCTTTGACGATTGAGTTTCTCGCAGCGCCGTCTCCGCAAATCTCCATATCTGATCGCTGAGGTTGACGAGTTCAGCTTCGTGCTTCTCGATTGAAGCGACGGCTTCTTCCTTCCTTTTAAGTATATCGCCACGACTCGACACGGGCGCCCACAGGAGAGCGAGACTCACGAGGGCAACACAAAACGGCTGCTTGTTCATTCTCATTCCTTTCCGTCAAAAGTATTTCTTTCGCGTTGAACGCGAAGTTCGATGGCTGGTGCTCGGAGGCCACACGCCACCGGCCACCGAACTGGCACGCTACCTCGCCCCGCGTTTTGCGACGCATTCATCGCACGGGCAGATCTCGCGAAGCCGCTCCCACGTGTAGATCCCATCGTCGTGCCGATCGCTGAAGGTGAACTTTACACCGTATCGCCCCACGTGATCAGCCTTAAGCACAGTCAAGTCCTCAGCCACCGTTCGAGGATCGAGGATTCGCAAGCCGGTTATCTCGCTGACGCAGTTCGCGCACATGCACTCGGAGCGAAGATACTTGATCGGAAACAGGCTCACATGACCATCGTCCCAACGAACGGTTATCTCGTTGGCGCCGGTTTTCTTGATCTCGATTGGAATGGGTGTTGGCATAATGATAACGGTGGCCGGTGGCCGGTGATCGTCGTCATTGATCAGTGATTAGTGGTCAGCGGTCGGTGGTCAGTGGTCAGTGGTCAGTGGTCAGTGGTCAGTGGTCAGTGATTGGTGGTCAGTTGTTCGTGATGAGAGGCGTTCGTCACGAAACTACGCAGTTGAGGTCGGACTACACCACAACCTACCACCGACCACTGACAACCTACCACTGACAACCGGCCACCGACCACTGACCACTACTTATGTTTCCATCTTGGCAGACGCTTCGCGATAAACGCTTCGACCCCCTCCTGCGGGTCCTTGAGAATCATCAGCTTGTTCAAATAGGTATCTTCGGTTCGCTTCAGCGCGTCGTCGAACGTCAGTCCCCACGCCTGACTCATAGCCCGGCGCGCCATCTCGAGTGACGACGCACTCAACTGTCTGAGCTGGCCCAGCACCTCTTGGGCCCTCTCCTCGATATCGTTGTCGGCAACCAGGTGGTTCACCAATCCCGCCGCGTGCGCTGCCTCGGCTGTCATCAACTCGCCGGTCAAAATCATCTCGCGAGCCTTCTTTTCTCCGATCACTCGCGGGAGAATCACAGCGGCGACCGGCGGATACACTCCCAGCTTGATCTCGGGCTGACCAAAGCGCGCGGAACGAGTCGCGATCACGATGTCTGCGAAGGCTACAAGCTCGCACCCGCCGCCGAGCGCGGCTCCCGCCACCAGCGCGACTACCGGCTTAGACACCGTGTTGAGCGCGCGAAAGATTCCGTGAAAGCCTTCCAGCATCTGGTAGACGGTCTCGACTCGATGCTCTTCGACCGATACGCCTGCGGAAAAAGTATGAGTCGAAGGCTGAGCCGCGAACACGATCGCACACACGTCGTGCGCGTCGAGCAGGCCGTTGATCGCGTCGGTCATCTCTTTCATCATCGAGATGGTGAACACATTGAGTGGCGGTCTTGCAAAGGTTATACGCGCGACCCGATCGGTTACATCGAATTGAATGTCTTTGTACCTGGCTGTCATCGTTGACCTGTACGGGCCTCCCTCGGTGGGCGCTCCTCCTCACCCACTGCATAGGATACGAAGCGAGGGGCGTCCACCGAGTGGACGCCCCTACAAGGGTCATTGTGCTGTCTTTGCTTCAACTTCGGCTGCGAGCGCATGAGCTTCGGCGACCAGACCGTTTACCCGAGCGTCCGCTTCACTGGCCCTGTGGCGGTCAGTCATCGTTACGAGATTCGCGGTGACGTTGTAACCGGCTCCCTTGATCGCAACTTCCGCAAGCTGACTCCCGACCGCTACGTCCGGCATCGCGTTCGGGTTACCGCTGTCGGCAATCTCGCGAAGCAGCTTCAGCACTTCAAAACTTCGCTCAGCAGTTTCAAGCGGAACGCTCACCGCGTCGCTGATCGCCGATTGAATGCTCTCCGCCCTTGCCGACTTCTGCTCGTTCGTTTCTTTGGGCAGCCTGTACGCCGCCAGCACAGATTCAAAGCTCGCGGCATCTTCGGCTATCAACTCGCGAAGCCGCCGGCCGAGCCGTTCAAGCTCCTCGCGAACTTCTGTCAGTCGAGATTCTTGGTCTGCAAACTTGGGCTTGCCGATCGTCAGGTTGCATACCATCCGGCCGAGCGCCGCCGCCATCATCCCGCAGTGAGCAGCTACACTTCCGCCGCCGGGAGCCGGAGTGCCCGCCGCGACCAGTTCGGCAAAGCTCCCCAACGTCGCATCGCTGTCCAGCCGAGTCGCGCTCATCGATCGTTCTCCTCGACAGCCGCGGCCAGCCGGTGTTCGAGAATCTGTTCCTCGCCGAAACTTTCGAGCTGAAGGTAGAAATCCGCGACCGCGTTAAGCGCGCGCTGCGGGACCAGCCCAACGATCTCAGAGCCGACAACCGGAACGCCGTATCGCTCGGCTTCGCGCTTGATCATCTCGAACACGCGAAACAGCGGCGAGCCTTCGTAGTTGACCATGTTCATCGAGACTTGCACGATTCCGCGGTCCTTCAGCCCAAACCCGAGCGCTTTGACGTAGCGCAACCCGCCGGTCTGATGACGGACCGCTCGCGCAATCTTGTTGGCGACTTCGATATCCGAAGTGCCGAGGTTTACATTGTAAGCGATCAACGGCGGCCGCGCGCCTACGGCAGTGATTCCTGCCGTCGGATGAACTAGCGCATCGCCGTAGTCGGGACGGCGCGCCTGGTTGGTTGCGATCTCGTCGCGTATGCCTTCGAACTGACCCTTGCGAACCGCGGCGAGGTTTTCGCGCTCGGGTCGCGTTGCCGCTTTCTCGTACAGGTACACAGGAATGCCGAGTTCGCTCCACATCCGCTCGCCGCAAACGCGAGCGAGTTGAACACACTCGTCCATCGTCACACCCGAGATCGGCACGAACGGAATGACGTCGGTGGCGCCCATTCGAGGATGCTCGCCCGAGTGCTTGTTCAAGTCGATCAGCTCGGCTGCTTTCTTTGCAGCGGCGATTGCGGCATCGACTACGCGGTCGGGTTCGGCTACGAAAGTAACGACCGAGCGGTTGTGATCGGCATCGGACTCGTGATCGAGCAAGACGGCTCCGGGAACCGATTTGATGGCGGCGACGATCTGGTCGATGACCTCGGCGCGCCGGCCTTCACTGAAGTTTGGAATGCACTCGACTACTTTTCGCAAGATGAATCCCCGGCGGGATACTAACTCATGCTATGACCGGCATCAACCGATCAGCCAAAGC
>JBASRN010000008.1:0-10239 GCA_049273855.1 Blastocatellia bacterium | reverse complement strand
ATCTCGGCCTGCGAGTCGATGCGAACCGGATCGCGCCGCACTATTTTCGGACCCTTGGGATTCCAATCCTCGAAGGCCGTGAGTTCAGCTTCTCCGACAGACTGGGGACGACCCCGGTCGCGATCGTCAGTCAAAAACTGGCCGAGCGGCTTTGGCCTGGCGAAAGCGCGATTGGTAAACAGCTCTCGGTGCCGTTCTGGCGTGAGCCGCGACCTCCGGTTGAGATTGTTGGAGTCGCCAGAAACACCAGGTATCGCTCGCTGCTTGTCGACATGCCTCTGCTGGTGTACCTGCCGGAGCTGCAAACCTACGACGGAAGAGCGACGCTGGTCGCGCGCGTCGGGTCGAACCCTTCGGGCTTCATACCGGCGATACGCGACGAGTTCGCCGCAGAGGACAAGAACCTGCCCGTATTCGCGGTCAAGACGATGACTGAACAGATCGCCGGCACTCTCTGGCAACAGCGAATGGCGGTCGGGCTGATTGGACTGTTTGGTGTGCTTGCGCTGGTGTTGGCTGCGATCGGGCTCTACGGCATAATCGCGCACTGGGTAGCTCTTCGAACTCGTGAGATTGGAATCAGGATGGCTCTGGGAGCGCAGCCTTCGGACGTGAAGAACATGGTAGTGCGGCAAGGTATGTGGCTCGCGGTCCAGGGAATCGCGCTCGGATTGGTTTCCGCGTTCGCGATGACGCGATTGACGTCCAGTCTTCTGTACGGTATCAGCGCTACTGATCCTTTGACCTTCGTTGTCGCATCGGTGTTGCTTGCTGGAGTGGCTTTGGGAGCCAGCTTCGCGCCAGCCCGCCGAGCTACGAAGGTAGACCCGATGATCGCGCTCAGGTGCGAATAAACCCCGCGTGCTCGGTAAACGGCGCGCCGTTTCTGCCACCTTACAAACCACCACTGTAAATCTTTGCTCGCCGCTGAAAGGCCTCTTTTGCGCCCTCCAGAATGTTGCAGGCGGCGTCCCTTGTTGTTGGGTCGTCGATTCTTCGATCCGAACGCACCGAGTGCGCGCGTTGCTGATGGGCGGACAGGCTTGCGTGTTCTACGGCGCAGCCGAGTTTAGCCGCGACACCGATCTTGCGATACTCTCCACTTCCCTAAACCTCAACAGACTAAGCAACGCGTTGAAGGAATTGCAGGCGGAAGTTATCGCCGTCCCGCCGTTCGAACTAAAGCACCTTCGCAACGGCCATTCGATTCAGTTCAGATGCCATCACCCCGAAGCCGCCGGAATGCGAGTCGACGTGATGACAAAGATGCGTGGCGTTGATTCGTTCGCAAAGCTCTGGACCAGGCGCACAACGGTGTCCATCGATGAAGGGACAACGTGCGAACTCATGTCTTTGCCTGATCTAGTCCAGGCGAAGAAAACACAGCGCGACAAGGATTGGCCGATTTTGCGCCGGCTGGTCGAGGTCAGCTACTTCGCCAATCGTGAACGGGCTACCGCTCCGCAGATCCGGTTCTGGTTTCTTGAACTGCGCACGCCGGAGTTGCTGATAGAGTTGGCTGCCAAAAGAGGGAGCATACCCGCACGGTTGATCAGTGACCGCCCGCTTTTGAGGCTCGCCAAACCCGGGAATGAATTGATCCTCGCTGAAGCACTTCTAGGGGAAGAGCGGTTAGAACGCGAGGCGGACCGGCAATACTGGCTTCCCCTGAAGGCGGAACTCGAGAGTCTGCGCCACGCGCGAACGGCGCGTATTCCACAGTGAGCGGGCACGTTCGACCAGTTTATGAGGCCCTTGGCCTTCAAAGAGTTCTGCGCTGAGTACCCGCGAAGACACCAAGATCCAAAGCCAAAGGCAAACGGAACCTCAACTTATGCTCTTCGTACTCCTTCGTGTCGTCGTGCCTTGCTGTCTTCGTGTCTTAGTGCCTAGAAGACAGCTACTCCGCATCCTGCCGGGAGGTCTTACAAGATGAAGCCTCACAGAATCTTCTTGATCGCGGTTTTGTTGATAGGCGTTGGCGGCACAGTCTTTACGGCTTCGAGTTTAGGGAATTCGTCGCAGGAATCAGAACGCAGCCGCAAGCGTGACGAGTGGCAGCGGCCCGCCGAAGTGTTTGACGCTCTGGGGGTCAACATAGGGCATCGCGTGGCGGACATCGGATGTGGCTTCGGCTATTTCACTTTTCGACTGGCCGCGCGCGTGGGCGCTGAAGGCAAGGTCTACGCCGTAGACATCGATAAAGAGGCGATTGATAAAGTGCGGCAGCGGAAAGAACGCGAAAAGCTCGAGCAGGTGGAACCGATCCTTGGCGAGAGTAACGACCCGCACCTCCCAAACGATCTCGACTCGGTGTTGATCGTTGACTCATATCACGAGTTCCGCGATTACGATCGAATGATGCAAGCGGTGTTTCGCGCGTTGAAACCAGGCGGGCGGCTGGTGATCATTGACGGCGAAGCGCGTTCGGGCAGGCCCCGCACCGAGTACCATCGATTGCACAGCATCCCCGCCGGGTTGGTGCGCGAAGAAGTCGCCCGCCACGGGTTTGTGTTCAAAGAGAACCGACCGGGGTTCTACGACGAGGAGAATGGCAAGAAGATGTACTTTCTGGTCTTCGAGAAGCCGGAATTGAAATCTTCCCGAGACCACCTCGTAGAGGTGGAATGTCTGTAGACTCGGTGGCGAAAAGCGCTCACCCAAGCGAGTTGGTGGCCTGCAATCCCACCAACTTGCGAGACTGTGAAAACCGACTTAGGTTGCGACCCCCTACTCGAAGCGATTGCCAGGTTGGAAAGCGGTTTTACCCCCGCTGCTCAAATAAGATGCCAATAGCGATGAACGCGCGGTTGTCTTTGCAGTGACAATGGTTCATTGAACAAGCTGTCTTGTCACGCAGACACGAATTCACACAGGGACGCAAAGAAAGGCTTTGTGAACCTTCGTGATGTCGTGACTTGGTGGCAAGCCTCTAGCAACACAATTCCTCGCAATCGCAAGTTCACTCTGCTTCTTACATCCGCCGTAACTTCTCCGCCGGACGCCGAAGCGAGCGCTTCCGAGTTCGCATATCCGACCACAGATCGCCGATGCCGGCGACGCGGTCGGCCATCGTCCGCAGCGTGAATGTCCGAGGGCCTACGTCGCCGCGCTCGAGTTCCTCCCACCTGCAAGGCGCGGACACCGGCGCGCCGGGCTTCGCGCGCACCGCGTACGTCGCGGCGAACGTCGCGCTGTAGCCGTTGCGTCCGGTATCGACGAGGATGCGCCCGCCGCGGTCAGCTTTGCTGAACTCCAGGGTGAGGTTCTGCGGATCGCGCTTGACGAGCATCGTCGCAACGGCGTGTGCAAACCTCCCGACCTCTCCGAAATCGGCCTTGCCGTCGAGCGGGACCGCGATGTGAAATCCTTTTGAGCCGGAAGTCTTCACCCAGCTTGGCAGACCGAGTTCATCCAGCAGGTCGCGAAGCCCCAGCGCTGCCGAGCGCAGAGGGTCGGGCTCATTCTCCGACGGGGGGTCGAGGTCGAAGACACAGATGTCGGGCTGGTACAGGTTAGGCGCTCGCGATGTCCATACATGCGGTGTGATGCTGTTCTGGTTTGCAAGCCAGAGCAGCGATCGCTTGTCGCGGACGAGCGGATGGTGCACCGTCCCGCCCTTCTTTGGAACCTCGACGCGTTCCAGCCATTCGGGAAAACCCTTCGAAACGTCCTTCTGCATGAAGCCCCTTTTGCCGATGCCTGCCGGGTACCGCTCCATCGTGACCGGACGGCTGCGGATGTGCGGCAGCATCATCGGCGCAATGGCTTCGTAGTAGGAGGCGAGCTCCCCCTTGGTGATCCCGTCATCGGGAAAGAGCACTTTCTCTGGATGTGTTATCACCACGCTTCTCTCAGGATCTCGCGAGGCGATTTGTCGGTGCGAAGACCCAGCAGACGGGGATGGCGAAGCTTGCCGTGAACGGTCCATTCGGTGAAGGCCACCTGGACGACGATCTCGGGACGCACCCAGTGCGCGCGCAGGCGCGGCAGCCCGACCGCTTTGGTGAACGGGGGCTTCGTGACCTCGAGCTTATCCAGCCGCGCGCGCAGCTCAAGCAGCAGCCCGGTGTCGAACCCCGTGCCGACCTTCCCGGCGAAGACGAAGTCATAGCCCTCGAAGTAACCGACCAGCAGCGCTCCCAAGCCGACCCGCCCGCCCTGCGGATCCGTGAAGCCGCCGACTACGAGTTCCTGCGTAGCCTCGCACTTCATCTTCAACCAGTGAGGCGAGCGACGGTGCTCGTACGGCGCGTCGCGTCGTTTCGCAATGACGCCCTCCCAGCCCTCATTGCAAGCGTGCTCCCACGGCTTCGGATCTTTAAGCGAGGCCACGCGCTGCAAGGGCGATCGCAGCGGCAACTTTCTCAACAGAGCACGACGTCCGTCGAGCGGCCGGGAAGTCACGTCGCGACCCTCGAGCCACAGGATATCAAACACGTGATAGGCGACTTTGCCCTGCCTGCCCCAGACGCCCGTGGCCTCGCCGTCGAGGATCACATCGTGCACCGGCAGGTTCGCGATCGCCTCGACGATTGATGCGTATGACGCATTCTGCGGCAATCGATTGCGTGACAGCAGGCGGACGTCGCGCTCGTTCTTGAACGCAAGCAAACGGATGCCGTCGAGTTTGCGCTCGAAGATCCACTCGGGACCCGTGAAGCGCTCCTGAGTGAGAGTCGCGGCCATCGGCTCAACCCATTCGGGAAAGGAAGGCGTCATCTCTTCTCGAATTGCTTTAGCAATTCCACAACTTCGTGGTGTCCGCGGCGCGTTGCCCACGCGAGCGGCGTGGCCCACGGCGGATCGTCGGGCAGGTTCGGCCTTGCCCCGCGTCTTAAGAGGAACTCGACCATTTGAGGCTTCCCGAATTTAGCCGCCCATCCCAGCGGCGTCGAACATATGTCCTCGTCCCGGGCATGCAAATCGGCGCCGTGGTCGATGAAGAGTGCAGCTTTTTCCACGTCACCCTTCCGCGCGAACTGGTGTAGCGGCGTGATGCCCAGCCAGTTTGGCTGGCTCGCGTTCATACCGTGTTCGAAGAGGAGCTCGTTCAATTCGCGCGTCTTTGCACCGACCGACCAGTCGGGGAACGTGATGCGCTTGGGCAGGTCCGGCTGGTAGCGGAGCATTAAGCGCACGAATGCGTCCTGGCCCTCACCTGCGGCATTGGTAAGCGCTTCGGGATCGTCGGCCAATGCTGAGTTCGCCGCGAAGACCGCCGCCGCGGTCTGCACATCGCCGGAGTAGGCGAGGAGATGAACGGCTCGGGCAGCGCCGTAGGAGCATAGCAGTTCAATCATCTGGTGGTCAGAGTTGGAAATCGCCCTGCTCAAGGCGTCCGCGGAGCTTTCGACCTCAGGATTCGCGTAAGCGCCATGCTCCAGCAGCAGCGTGGCGATCTCATAGCGTCCGTTCGCGACCGCCGAATACAGCGCGTGACCGTGCGGCGCGATGCCCTCCTCGGGCAGGTTTGGGTCGGCGCCGGACTCGAGCAGCAGCTTCACGATCTCGAGGTGTCCGGCGGCGGCGGCGTTCTTCAGCGGGGCTCCCGAGCCGAGATAGTACGTCACGTATTCGGCGACGCGGTTGGCCAGCGACGGGTCTTGATCGAGCAGATCTTTCACTCGTTGAAGGTCGCCGATATGCGCGGCGGTGCAAATGTCTACGTAGGCGCCGCGGGCGCGCAGGTGCTCGAGCACGTCTGTGGGAGTGGTCACGGTGCTTTTGGGCACATCGCGCCAGCCGCGATAGTGGTAATCGCCGTTGGCGAGCTGAATCGGCCGCGCGCCATCGAAGCGCGGTGCATTGATGTCCGCTCCGCGCGCGACCAGTTCGTCGATCATGTCGATCTGTCGCGTCATCACCGCCCAATGGATCGGCTGATTGGAACGCTCATCGCCGGCATTCAGAAGCTCGGGCGAGGCGTCGAGCAAGCTTCGCACCCGGGGCAGGTGGCGCTCGCGGATCGCGGCGGCGACGGCGGTTCCTTCCGGTGACGCGCCATGCACGCCGGCGAGATGGGCCTCCAGCAACTTCTGCATCTCATCGTACCCGCGGTCGCGGCAGATATCCGGGAGGCTGTCGCCCACAGCCAGGCTCAGCGGATCGGCGCCGTGCTCGAGTAGCAAGGCGGCGACTTCAAGCTGATTCTCCCGCACGGCGAAGTAGATCGGCGTACGGTACGCGTATTGACTCCGCGCAACAGACGGGTCATTGTCCAGCAGTCGCTTCACTGTCTCCAGGTCTCCGGTGATGGCGGCGCAAAACATCTCCCATACATCGGTGCCAAGGCCGGTGGACCAGAGCAGCGGTTCGTTCTTCTTTAATTCGTCCGGTTGAATCATGCGTTGGGTCTTTTCGGCGATCTTTGAATCGCTCGACTCCATTCTGGAGGCGAGGTTGCCGTTGTCCGCGGGCGATGCCCTTATTGGTCGGCTTAGACGAATGGCTTTTGCTCGTGCCGATGCAACCGGACATCCGGGGCTTCACCCTTCCTATTCTGAGAACTCCGTATCCTCAGGGATGTCCGTGTAGCTCTCGAACTCGATTCTGTAACCGTCCGGGTCCGACAGGGAAGTGACCCACATCCCGTTCCCGACGAAGGGTCTCGAAGCCTGAATGCCCCGCAAGGTGAGATCGCGGTAAATCGCCAGTGCGTCTTCGCAGATGAAGCAGATGGATACTCCTTCGCCCAATCTCCCTTCGGTTACGTTGGCATGGTGCCCTTCCCGCCAGAACTCCTGCAGCATGATCGCGGCGTCTCCTAGCTGAAGCCAGCACCAGCGGAGCTTGCCTTCGTCTATCCAGTTCTTCGTCATCGCGAAGCCCAGTCCGTCCACGTAGTAGCGGACGGATTCTTCGATGTTCGACACACCGAAGAAAGGCACCGCTTGCTTGACGTTCGGTTCGGCCTTTGTTATCGGGTTCATCGTCTGAGCTCTAAAAACTGCGGCGCGGGCCACGTTCTACTTCCGAGCGTTATCTTGGGCTGAGACCGGCTGCTTTTCGACGGGCCGATTCCCAGCCGCTTAACGATAAGTCACCGCCGAAGACTGCGCAAACTGTTCAGTTTGTCCGCGCAGAACGACCGCAATACTCTCGGGCCCTTTATTGGAATCGATTGTCGTCGGCTGAGGGCCCATACAGGGCTGGGACCTTCGCACCCATCAGCCGGAGATAGACCGTCATCTGGCCGCGGTGATGAGCCCAGTGGTTGATCATATCCTGGATCACCACGTGACGCGGCGTTTCCATGACGACCTGTCCGCCGGCCAGCAAGCGCCAGGAGGTCATCAGGTGCTCGTCGGTGGTTTTCTCGAGCGCCGAACGGGCATCATTTGCGGCCTTGTCGAGCGCCTCCAGCAAGGCGGCGCTGGTGTCCTTCGGTGTTTGTTTCATCGTCGAGCCGTCCGCTGGAGCCACGTCCAACTCGTCCCGCGTGATCGCCATGGCGACCCACGACGGCATCGTCGCAACCATGTCGGCGAGGTATCCGAATACCATCGACTTGTCGTGCGGCTTCCAGTCGTACTTGCGCTCGGGGACCTGTTCCAAAGCCCGCCGGGAACGCTCTACCTCACGGTCCAGTTCGGTCAGGAAAAACTCCGTCAATTTCATTCGCGTCTCCTTTGTCGATGTCCGATGCATCAAGCATCGACTGTTTGCCCTTCTCTAGATACCAGTGCTCGCAAGCTGATTTTCTTGTCCAACGTCATCCGATTCTCACGACTCATTTTTTGCGCGTCGCGGCAGCCTTTTTTGCAGAGCGCGAGCGCGAGGCGGCCGGGCGCTCAGATGAGGCGCTTCGTGCGTGACGCGATAGCGCCGTTTTGGACGCCGCGCTGCTGCCTTCGCGCTTCAGCTTACGCAAGCTTGCGCGCGAGCGCTTGGCCGACGTCTTTCGCTTCCCACCGCTTTTTGCTTTGCGTGTTTCGCGCGCAGCTTGCTCTCGTGTATCCTCGGACGCGTTATTTGGAGGAGGAAGCTTGACGCCGGCCCGGCGCGCTTTGGATAGCCCGATGGCGATAACCTGCCTGGCCGAGCGAGCGCCGTGCTTGCCCTCGCGAATATGTTCGACCTCTTCGCGGACAAACTCTCCGGCCTGGGTGCTCGCGGCTTTTCCTTCCCGTTTGGCTTTGGCTGCGCGTTCCAGCGTTTGCTTCTCAGGCATGCTGTCTCCCCTCCTTCCACTCCGTTTCTCGCGCTAACCTACTTGTGTTTGCTTAGAGCTGTGTGGCTACAACGCGAAATCCGATGTGGTCGTGCCGCCGCTCTGGCTCGAACCGGAGGCGAAAGGCCGACCGGCAGGGCCAGCCCTCGTCGGCCCAGCACCCGCCCCGGCGCACCCGGGACACGTCTCCGTGTTCGCTTTTCGAAGCCGAGCTCTTCGCCGCATACAAGTCGGGGTCCACACCCCCGGGTAGCTTCAGGTGATACCAATCCCGGCACCACTCAAACACGTTCCCGTGCATATCGTGCAAGCCCCACGGGTTGGCCGGGTAGCTGCCGACACGAGCGGTACGCTTCAGTGACGGTCCCTCCTCGCCGCCGTTGTAAGGCCTTCCCTGAAAGTTCGCCTGTTTGCTGCTCAGCCTGTCGCCGAACGAAGTTGCGGTCGTGGTCCCGGCTCGGCAGGCGTATTCCCACTGCGCTTCGGTGGGGAGGCGGAACTCCCAGTCCTTAGGAAGGTCGCCGGTCGCACGTGCCTGTTGGGTCAGTTTCTCGCAGAGCCCCTCGGCCTCGGCGAAGTTGATGGTGTAAACCGGGAAGTCGTCGCCCTGGCCCGCTGTGAATTCCCCCGGGAACTCGCCGACCACGCGTTTCCACTGGTCCTGTGTTACCTCGTACTTCCCGATCCAGAAGCCTCGGGACAACCTCACCTCGGTTTGTGTCTCGCCGGGCCGGCGCTCTGGTTCGTCGGGAGGGCTACCCATAAGGAATCGACCCGGCGGGCACCAGCAGAGCTTGACGCCGGCGACTTCGCGCTCGTCACCAGCTTTTGAACCGAGGAAGGAATGCGAACGGGCCGGGCGTTGGCTGTCACGCGCGGGCCCGACGTTCGTGGCGGCGTCGCGGTTACATCCCATCAAGCCGACTATCAGGAGAACACCCACCCAGCGACCGCGTCTCGTCACGCCGTTGTTGGATGAGATTTCTCCACTAAGAGGCAACACCTTCACCCGGATCATTCTGAACTTAGCCGTTCGCCCAGGCAGTAACAGAGACCGTCCGGCGCGACTACGAAAAACACCTTGAAAGAAGTGGTTCCGTGTTGGTCTATCCTGAAGCCAGCCTCTTCTCTTTCCTCCGGCGACTTCCGCGCAGTCCAGTCGGGATGCGAAGTTAAGCCATTGGACTTCAATTCATCAAACGCTGCTTCGGCATTGGCAACTTCGAAGAAACATCCATCCTGGGCCGGGTCGCCTCCATTCTCGGCCAGGCCTATCTGAATGCCATCTCGTCCGAGAACAGCAGACTTACACGGCTCAACTCCACGTGATACCACCTGAAACCCCATTATTGTTTCGTAATAAGGAAGGGCGGCTTCCAGGTTCTCAACAGGCAGGTTCATCGCGTCGCCTTGATAGCCGTAGGCAGTCTTGAATGCTGCTTTCATTGTGGCCTCCTTGTGCTATAAATCAGCCTATATTGATTCCGGATGACTTCTTTGAGTATCCAGCCAGGCTTTCGCTTCCTCTTTAGAACGAACGAATCGAATCATGCTGTGTGATCTATGCTCGTAAGCTAGTTCGGAGAACCGCTCACCGTAAGCGTCGACGTCCGCCAGAACAATCGCAAGTCGCAATCTGTAGTTTATGAACTTCTGAAATACCTCTCCCGCTAATCCAGTACGAAGATCGAAGAAATCCGGCGCTAAGTCGCTTTCGACGAGAATCAGACCGTCGGCGCCGAGGCAGGCGCCAAGCGCATCCGAGATATCGTTGTCCGATCCTATCGAGATACCTGACTCGGAGGCGATAACGATTCTGCGTCCTTCATTCATAGATCGCGACGAGTATAACCCGTGGGCGCGCCCGGATCGAGACCACCTGAAGGGTTCGGGTTCGTTGCTAACTTCAATTCTGCGTCATCTCGGCGTCTAGCAGGCTGCTGAAAAACTAACCCATCGCCACTAAGCCAGGAAGGCACCAAGGAACACAAAGCCCACATATTGCAATCACTGACTTGGTGCAGCTTCGTGTCTTTGTGTCTTGGTGGCGCCCTCCCTTTTTCAGC
>JBASRN010000102.1:0-5488 GCA_049273855.1 Blastocatellia bacterium | reverse complement strand
CAGCGGCCTCTCGCGACGGCGCTGTTTCCCTTGTTCCGGTTCCGGACAGCACGCGTGAGCTGCAATGGCTTGTTGATCACGCACGCCAGTATGCGGGGCAGTGGGTAGCGCTGGATGGCGATCGCTTGATCGCTCACGGACCAGTTGCCTGTGATGTCTTCAACGCCGCGGATGCCGATGGAGCGCATCTCCCCCTGATCACGTTCGTTGAGCACCCAGAGAAGGTTTACGCAGGCTTCTGAAGATGACAACGCAACTCACTTTCGATGAAGAGCTTCGGTACCCCGATGGTCCTTTAGGAATCACGATACCTGTGTTGCTGACTCACGGTGAGAAGTCTCTTCGCGTTGCGGCAAAGGTGGACACGGGTGCTCAAGTCTGCCTCTTCGCGAATGAAGTGGGCTTGAGACTTGGGCTCGCGGTTGAGCAGGGGGACGCCGATCGTCCTATCCAGCATCGCCGGTTCGGTGGATGCCTTTGGTCATGATGTCTTTCTCCAAGCGGGCGGGCTTGTCTTCGAGAGTCGAGTTTACTTTGCCAAGTACCCGGGTTTGCCGCGCAATGTGCTGGGCCGCCAAGGCTGGCTCCGGAATCTCAGAATGGCTGTCATTGATTACGATAGCCTGCTTTATCTGAACACGTATGACTCGTTCGCAGAATGAGAGTCAAAACGCCAGACGTAAAGCTGCATCTTGGCTTGCTGATAAGTTTTCTCGCGGCGCTCGTTTGGTCGGTTATCAAGCCTCACGATCTGTTCACGTGGTTTCTTGAGACCGCGCCGGCGATGATCGCGCTGGGGATTCTTGCCGCGACTTATCGCAGGTTCAGACTCAGCAACCTCACCTACGTCTTGATCTGGATTCACGCGCTCATTCTTCTCGTTGGCGGGCATTACACCTACGCCGAAGTGCCGCTGTTTGACCGGCTCAGGGATACGTTCGACCTTGGCCGCAATCACTACGATCGTGTTGGCCACTTCGCTCAGGGGTTCGTGCCTGCGATCATCGCGCGTGAAGTGCTGTTGAGGAAGTCTCCATTGGAACGAGGTAAGCTGCTGACGTTCATCGTCCTGAGCGTCTGTCTGGCAATAAGCGCAGGCTACGAGTTGATCGAGTTCGGAGTGTCCATGGCGACGGGCAGCGCCGGCGATGCGTTTCTCGGCACTCAAGGAGACATATGGGATACGCAGAAGGACATGCTGTTGTGTTTGATCGGAGCGGCGATCGCGCTTGTGACGTTGAGCGGCTTGCACGACCGCTCGCTCGAGCGATTGATCGAACGCGAGCACTCGACGTTACCCGACAACTCGGCGTAAGTAGTAAGTAGTAAGTAGTAAGTAGTCCGTACCCCGGCTACGGATCACGGACTATTGACTACTCACCTTCTTTTGCTCCGGGCAGCGGCAGTCCTCCGCCGTGACGATCTCGTCGAAACGCGGTTGCTGATCGGTCGAAAGCAGAGCGCGCATCCGCGTACGCGCGCCCTCACGCACTACGTCGTAGCGCGGGCGCACGTCGGCGCAGACTGCTTTGTATTCCTCGCGGGCCCTGTCCAGGATGTCGTGCATCGCTGTCGCTTGCGACTCGTCCAAGGACAGCTCGCGCTGGAGCGTCGCAAAGTAGGCTTCGGTGTCGCGCATGGAGGCCGCGTTAGAAACGGCCGCGTCTTTCACTCTGGTCCGGTACACTCCGTCGATCGCGGCGCCTGTCACACAGCCCAAGGCAAAAATCACAGTCGCTATCGACCATACCTTGAGCCACATCCTGTTTTGGGCGTTCATTTCTCTTTCTTCCCTTCCTCGCCGAACATAGTGGCGAGAACTTCTTCCGTCGAGATCGCGCATTCCGAATCGTTCGACAATGCGCACGTCCTGCCGGTCGCGATCAACTTGATGTCATCGGCTTGCAATAAAGCTGGTTGAACACCATCCGGCGCTGCAGGTGTTGCCACCCACAACGCTGATACCGCCACGAGCGCCACCAGCGCAAGCGCCGGTACCGCTCGCCACGCGATTGAGATCATCGCAAGCGCCGGCGCGCTCTGCTCCATTCGTAGCTGTTCGCCGTCGATGCGAGCGCGAATTCGCGCGTAAAGAAACGGCGACGAAGCGGCTGCGTCGCTCTCGATTTCACTGAGGCCCGCCGCGCGAACAAACTCGCTGCCCGCCCGGTCCAATCTCTCATCTCGCGCTTGATCTCTCTTGTCGAAAAACATATTCCCCTCTTCCCCTCTTCTCCTGTTCTCTCATTCCCCCCTTCGCTCCTTCACCCTTCCCCCTTTCGCCCCTACCGCCTTCCCCTCTTCACCCAACCCTGCGTCTCAAAGAAACTCACCAAGCACTCGCCGCAGCGCGTGTCTCGCGCGATAGGCCCGCACTTTCACCTTCGAAGTCTTCCACCCGGTCAACGCGGCGATCTCCGCGACCGGCATATCCTCTCCGTCGAGCAGCGTAAGAACCATGCGATCCTCCGCGCTTAGCCGGCCCAGTAGCTTCGTCGCCAGATCGCGCGAGATGGCTGTCGATTCGGCGTCGGCGCCTGTGTTCTCCGAACTCAGCCGCGAGTTGAGCCAGCTTGCCTGATCATCGGTAATATCGCTGATCGAGCTTTCAGGCCGGCTCCGCGCGCGGCGAAGCTCGTCGTAGCACGCGTTGATTGATACTCGCGACACCCACGCGCCAAATGATTTACCCCGGTCGGCTGAATAGTCGCCCAGCGCGAAGTAGACTTTGGCGAATACGTCTTGAATGATCTCGTCGACGCGTTCGGGCCGGTTGAAGAAGCGCCCGATAATTCGCGCGACTCGACGCCGGTGGCGAATGAACAGCTGTTCGAATGCATCGCCATCCCCCGAACGGATAGACTCAACCAGAGCTTCGTCGGTCAAGGCTTCGTCGTTACGCTTTCGAGCAGCGGGCACGTCCGATTCGACTGTCGCGAGATCAAAGTTGTCGGCGGTTTGTTCCATTCGACTCGTCTGATCCCAGCATAGCGGGACCTCACCATTTGCTCGCGAACCGTTTTCCTCGCGGAACGCGCCAGTCACCTCCGGCGCACTAAGCCCGTTACAATAAACGCAGCGGAAACTGTTGCGGTTACGCAAGGAGGTCGCGGTCAGTGATTATCTTGCACGGGGCTAGTTTCACGCAAAGACGAAGAGACCCAAAGACGCGGAGACCGGAAGGCCCCTCCTCAACGCTTGCCTAAACTCACTCGAAGTCCGACGCGCGCGAGCAATGGCGGGCCAAGCGTCGTCACCGGTGTCTTGCCGACTTCGTAGCGCTGGCCGGTCAGATTCTCGAACGCACCGAAGACCTCAAGCGCCGAGCCAAGCCGGCGCGACACGATCGCATCAAGCGTGAGATAAGCGGCAAGAGGCAGCAGGTTCTGATCGTCGTCGAATTGCTCGCTCGACGCTCGGCCCTGCAACCCAAACGTCAGCACGCGCGCGTTCGAGTATCGCGCTTGAAAAGTGAATTGATGCCGTGGAACCTGCGGAATGAGCAGGCCTTCAATCGAGGTGTTCGCCGGAAAGCTCACGACCGTCGCGTTAACAAACTGGTAACCGCCAGACACGCTCAACGAGCTCGAGATTCGCGCGTCGGCTTCGACCTCGATCCCGGGTGACTGAGTCCGGCTCAGGTTCTGCCGCTGCCGCGTGATCAAAGCGGGCGTGACTTCGAGCGTTACGTTGGCAACCGTCCGAGTCACGTTAGCCCAGAAAAACACTCCGCGAACGTTGAGCCGGTTGTTCAACGCTGTTATGTTGGCGCCCGCTTCGGCCCCGGTCAGTCGCTCTGCCTGCAGATCTACGTTCGCCAGAGTCAGCACGTTGCCTACCCTGAACGCCCGATATAGCTCGTTAAGCGTCGGAGCGCGAAACGCGCGCGTTCCGGATGCGAACAACGAAACATTCTCGGTCAGTCTGTGAAGAACCGATACCCGCGGGCTGAACGCAGTCTCCGTTCGATCGTCAAACTCCGTGACCGATCCGGGCCCCGGCTGCGCCAGCGGCCGCGTCGTCGAAAGCGCGTCGTAGTTGCGCCAGCGATCGCCTCGCAAGCCGACCGTCACAAGCCATCGCGGCGTTATGCGAATGATGTCCTGCGCGAAAACGCCTAGCGCGCGTTCGCGGCCTCCCACCCCGATGCTCGACGAGAGACTGCCCCCAATGAAAACAAGCTCGTCACTGGCGCCGCGCACTTCGCGCCAATCGACTCCCGCTGTCAGCGTTTGAAAAGAGCCGGCCGGCCGCGACCACTGAACCGAAAAGCCGGTCTGTTGAGCCGGTACTCGCTGGCTTCGCGTCAAAGTCTCGAAAATTCGGTCCGGTGCAATCGCCGAGAAGTCTTGATCGTAAACCTGCGCGCCGCCGTACACACGCGCTGAAAACGATCCAGCGAGGGCCGACAGCCAATCGCCGCCTATCGCGAGCTGGCGGATGTGCGTGCGGTTGGTCTGAAGGGGTGTGCCGTTCTCTCTCGTTTCGCCGAAGATCGACCCGCGCACAAACACGCGTCCTCGATCTTCGAAGCTCCGATCCAGGGTCAGCTCGACCGTCGATCGTTCCGAACCTGCCTTGGTGTCTACGAGTCCTCGCTCGGATTCATCGGCCAGAATGTAGCCGTCGGTGTGAAAGGCTTCAGCCGAGAGCTGCGCACCCCAGCCGTTCTTTCGTCCACCAGCGAACAGGGAAACATCGGGCGTTTGCTGGTTGCCATACGAGGCTTCAAACGAGAGCGCGGATTGGCGCGTGTCGCGCGGGATGAAGTTGACCACGCCGCCGAGAGCATCGGTTCCGTAAAGACTCGAAGCCCCGCCCTGTACTACTTCGACGCGCCCGATTGATTCGCGCGGGACGCGGCCCCAGTAAACCCATCCACCGAACGGATCGTTGAGCGGGATGCGATCGGAGAGCACGACCGCGCGGCTCGCGCCGCTCGCGCCGACTCCTCGAAGCGAGACGCCCTGGGTGGTTGGGTTGGCGGTGCGGCTTCCCGAGCGGCGAAAGAGCGAGAAACCAGGCACCTGACGAAGCGCGTCATCAAGCGTGACAGCCGCGGTCGTCGATAAAGCTTCTCTTGAAAGCGTCACTACGCTCGCGGCAGTTTCGCTCACCCGAGTCTCGGTGCGAGAAGCCGTGACGACCATCTGCTCCGAGAATGGCGCAGGCGCGAGCGTTATGCTGAGGCGAGCGGCGTCCGGATCCGAAGACTTCCACCAACGCTCCGCTGTTGCGAAGCCTCGCGCCCGTACAGTCAGCGTAGCCGCGTAACGTGGCGCATCAAAGGTGAATTGGCCGTCGCCGTTTGTCGTCCGAGTAACGGTTGTTGTTTTGGCGGCTAGCGTTACTTCAGCACCCGAGACCGGCGCCCCGTTTTGGTCCGTCACGACGCCTTCAATCTTCCCATTCTGCGCCGCTGCTTGAGCCTGAAGAGCCAGTGTCACGGCGATGGCGATCAGCGTCGTTTTTAGCTTGTTGATTAGAC
>JBASRN010000065.1:0-16911 GCA_049273855.1 Blastocatellia bacterium | reverse complement strand
TCTTCCTTGCTCCCGGCAGCCTCTTTCACAAACCTATCACTGTGCGCGGCGAAGAAATTGGCGAGGTCGAACCCGCGCGCGTCGAGCAACAGATTGCAGACCACCTCGCTCACAGGTATGGGCACCCGGTAGCGATCTCGCGCATCGAAAAGGTTGAGGAGCAATCCGGCGAAGTCAAATATTTGATCTGGGAAAAGTAGCCAGTCGCGAACGAATAAAGCGTGTGTTGGAAATCATTTTTTGAGGAGTAAATAGGTAATGAAGCAAGTATCGAAGAAGTTGATCGCTGTCGCAGTATTGCTAACAGCGGCGGATCTGATTTTAGTAGGAAAGCCAAACGGTAGGCTCGACGAAATTCTTGCCAATATGCAGAAGAGCGCGAGCGGGATCACCTCGATCCAAGCGAAGATGGAACAACTCAAACGCGATCGTAACATCGGAGGAGTTGAAAGGTACCGAGGCGAAATATTCTTTAAGCACGCCCCCAGGGGGAACGATAAGGTCAAGATCGTCTACTCGATACCAAGGGGCCAGACGATCTGGATCGTTGGTGAAACGATCACTCTCTACCAGGGTGAAATCAAGCAGGCCATCGTCACAACTCGCTCGGCCGCCGCTTCCAAAGGCGACGAGTTCGCCTTTGTCGCGACTCCATACAAGTCCGTGCCCGAGTTGAAGCGCCAGTATGAGATCGTATATGCCGGCGACGATCAGGGGATGGCGAAGCTCGATTTGACTCCTAAGTCAAAATCGTCGATTCAAAAGCTCACCTTGTGGGTCGATCAATCGAGCTGGATGCCGGTCAAGTACACCGTACTCGAAGCCGGCGGAAATGCCACTACATTCACCTTGACGGACGTGAAGAAGAACCAGGGAGTTTCCGATTCAACCTTCAAGGTGGATCTACCCAGGGACACCAAAATCCTCCGCAGATAAGTGGGACGCGGAGTAGAGGAGCGTGAAGTACAGGAGCATGGAGTCAGGCTTTAGCCTGGTAGTGCATTACGCGAATACGATAACCGCGAATACCACAACCAGGCTAAAGCCTGTACTCCATGCTCCTGTACTCCATGCTCTTTGAACTCTCAACGTTCCAGGTAAAGCGCGGCCAACAGCGCGCCGGTCATCGTTGTAACGATCAACCAAAACAGCAACTCTCGCACGACTACAAGATGTCGTGAACCGCCGGGTTTGGCTTTCCTGAGCTTGCGCTGCTTGACCGCAAGCGCCGAGTGCGACAAGTACACGCCGACTCCCAGCGCCCCAAGCGACATGACACGCAACGGCCACAAGAAGAACATCCATTGCATCTCGACCAATAGGAGCAGCGGAACCCCCAGCCCGAAACACGCCATTGCTCCCATCACCAGTCCGGCGAAATCCGGATCGGAAACCGGTATGCCGAGTGTCCCCGCTTTTGAAGCTGCCTCCGGATCGAACGCCATCGAAGAGACGTAAGTCGATGGCCCCGGGCGCCGTTTCTGGTCGTAAGCTTTTCGCGTTTCGCCGTCGCTCAAGACGTCGTGAGCCTCGTTGAGCGACTTCATTTCGTCTTCGCTTCCGCCGCCGTCGGGATGGCGCGTGCGAGCCTGGCTGCGATAAGCGCGATCGATCTCCTCGGCGCTTGCTTCGCGTCGCACTCCCAGCACGCGATAATAGTCCTTGTTTGCGTCGTACTTCTGCATTTCGGTCTTCGGCATTATAGCCAACAAGCATCGGGATCCAGTAGCCGAACGCTTGCGGGCGGGAGTGCGCTCCGCGTCACCATCAGTTGACTACACCGGCACTGCCGAATAGAATCGCCGCCGCGTGAAACTATCACTTCTGGACTGGTCAGTCATCGCTGCTTATTTCCTGTTCAACCTCGGCATTGGCATCTACTACGCCCGACGAGCGCGAGGCAGCACGACCGAGTTTTTCCTCTCGGGCCGAAACGTACCGTGGTGGCTTGCCGGCACCTCAATGGTTGCTACGACGTTTGCAGCCGACACCCCGCTCGCGGTGACGGGCTTTGTCGCGAAGAACGGCATCGCGGGAAACTGGCTGTGGTGGAACTTTGTGATGAGCGGAATGCTCACCGTGTTTCTGTATGCGCGATTATGGCGGCGAGCCGGCGTGATGACCGACATCGAGTTCGCCGAGCTTCGCTACTCCGGCAAGCCCGCGGCGTTTCTGCGGGGCTTTCGCGCGCTGTACCTGGGGCTGCCCATCAACTGCATCATCATGGGGTGGGTGAACCTGGCGATGGTCAAGATTCTCGAAGTCACCCTCGACCTCAACAAGCGCCAGGCCGTGACTGTTGTAGTAGGAATCCTTCTGTTCACCGCCTTTTACACCACCATCTCGGGCTTGTGGGGAGTGCTTGTAACCGATCTGTTTCAGTTTGTTCTTAAGATGGGAATGGTGGTCGTGCTGGCGGTGTTTTCCGTTCAAGCGGTGGGCGGAATGGATGCATTGAAGATCAAGATCGCAACGCTGGACGCGCGGACTGGGCAGCCGGGCTCGCGACTCGCTTTCTTCCCCGAACTGGATTCGGTGTGGATGCCGGCGTTAACGCTATTTACTTATCTAGCAGTGAACTGGTGGGCGAGTTGGTATCCCGGCGCTGAACCGGGCGGCGGCGGCTATGTCGCGCAGCGGATATTCTCGGCTAAGGACGAGCGGCATGGGCTGCTGGCAACGTTGTGGTTCAACATCGCTCATTACGCGCTGAGGCCTTGGCCGTGGATCCTGACTGCGCTCGCGTCACTCATTCTTTATCCCGATCTAGCAGATAAGGAGACCGGTTATGTTAGAACCCTTATGGACCCGAACGTCTTCCCGACTTACTTGCGCGGGTTCATGCTGGCGGCATTCGCGGCGGCGTATATGTCGACGATTGGGACACAGCTGAACTGGGGGGCTTCGTACGTGATAAACGACTTCTACCGGCGCTTCGTCAAGCGCGATGGCGGCGAACGACTCTACGTGATCGCGTCACAGCTCGTGACGATGTTGTTGATGATCGTTTCGCTGATCGTCACTTTCTACCTTGAATCGATCGGCGCCGCGTGGAAGCTGCTACTGGTGACCGGCGCGGGAACCGGCACGGTGCTCTTGCTTCGCTGGTTCTGGTGGCGAATCAACGCGTGGTCTGAAGTCTCGGCAATGATCGCGGCCGCAGCCTGCTCGCTTTTTCTTCAACTCGGTCTGCGGTGGGACAGCGACGATCCGAGGGACTTCGCTTACCTGATGCTTGTGACCGTAGCCGTGACGACTGTAGTGTGGCTTGCCGTGACGCTGCTGACCTCCGCTGAACCAATGGAGAAGCTTGTCGCTTTTTATCGGAAGGTGCGGCCCGACGGGCCAGGATGGAAGCGAGTTGCAGCCGAAGCCGGGATCATTGAAACAACCGCCAGTGGAAGCCTTGCGGCTCAGTTTGCTAATTGGTTCCTCGGATGCCTGTTGATCTACGCGTTCTTGTTTGGCAGCGGGTATGTCATCTTTGGAAACTGGTCAAAGGGCATCGTCTTGCTGGTCGGGGGCTTCCTTGCGGGAGCCTTGATTCTGTGGAACTTGCAGCGCAAGGGATGGGGAACGGCTACGGAAGGGCTCGCGGAAACTGGGTGATTCCGTTTTTGTATGGCGTAACTCCGAGGCCGTCTTTTGTTACGTCAAACTTCGACTCCGCGAAATGAGGGTCGACGGATACGGAGAGCTACCCATACAATGCCAAAAACAACCATCGAGGTGCCGAGTCTTGATTAACAGAATCTTGCTAGCTCTCATAGTGCTGAGCCTTTCAAACGTAACTGCGTCCTCGCCCGCGAGTGCAAATCAGAACACAAGAGCCAACTCGTCGGGCGATGTCTGGGTCGAGAGGACTCTCCTGTCGATGACTCTCGACGAGAAGGTTGGGCAGTTGATCATTCCCGCAACGATCGGAATGTTTCTAAGTCAGGATAGCGACGCTTTCAAACAGATTCGACGGGACATCACCGAGTTTCATGTTGGCGGATATCACATGCTCGGCGAGGTAAACTCGATTCACGAACCCGCAGGCGTCGCGCTGCTGATCAATCATCTGCAGGAAATTGCGAAGGTGCCGTTGCTGATAACGGCTGACTTCGAAGGTGGAGTTGGCCTTCGGTATCTCGGCGCGACGAGGCTGCCTCGCGCAATGGCGATCGGCGCGACTGGAGATCCCGAGATGGCGTTCCAGGCTGGCCGCATCTGCGCCGAAGAAGCGCGCGCGATGGGGATCAAGGTCAACTTCTATCCTGTAGTCGATGTGAACAACAACGCTCGCAATCCGATCATCAACATTCGCTCGTTTGGAGGCGATGTCGCACTGGTCTCTCGGATGGCTCGAGCGTATATACGCGGCTCGCAGTCGGCGGGAGTGATGTCCACGGCAAAGCACTTCCCGGGTCACGGTGACACTTCGACTGATTCGCATTTGGAGCTGCCATCGATCGACGTCGATCGCGCGCGCCTGGACGCTGTGGAGTTGCCGCCGTTCCGCGCGGCTATTGAAGAAGGCGTCGGCGGCGTCATGAGCGCTCATATCGCCCTGCCCAGGATTGATACAGAGAACCTCCCGGCAACGCTTTCCCCCAAATTGCTGACCGGCGTTTTACGCGGCCGGCTTGGCTTCAAGGGACTTGTGTTTACCGACGCTCTGAACATGGCCGGCATCGTTGCACATTATCCCGATGGCGAGGCGGCCGTACGAGCAGTCAAAGCCGGCGCCGACGTGCTGCTGTATCCCCCGAGCGTCGAGCAGGCTTTTAGCGGGGTTAAGCGCGCGGTCGAGTCTGGCGAGATCAAGGAGTCCCGAATCGACGAGTCCGTCCGCAGGATTCTGGAGGCAAAGGCTAAGCTCGATCTGGACAAAACTCGGTTCGCCGATCTCAACAAGCTGGATCAGTTGCTTGGCACCAGCGAGCATCAACGCGCCGCTCGCAAGATCATCGAGAGCGGCGTCACGCTCGTTCGCGACAAGCGAAATGTCCTGCCGCTCAAGCTCAGCCAGGAACAGAACGTCCTCTTCGTCACGCTGGTCGACAACAGCGAGGGTTGGCGCGACGGCGTTCCCGGCCGCGCTTTTCTAGCGGGACTTCTATTGCGGCACCCTCGCACAACCCATGTTCACGTGAGCGAGAAGACCTCTCCCGCCGAGTTCGCGCTGATCGTCAAGCTGGCGGCGTTGTCAGACGTGGTGATTGTGAACGCGTTCATTCGCGTCTCTGCTTTCAAGGGATCAATCGATTTGAGTGAGGACCAGATAAACCTTCTAAGGCGTTTCTCAGCGCTCGAGAAGCCGTTTGCCTTCGTTCTCTACGGAAGCCCGTACCTCATCGCGTTCGTTCCCGACCTCCCAACCTACGTGCTCGCCTATGAATACTACCCAGCCGCCGAAGAGGCGGCGTTAAAGGGCGTGCTCGGCGAGATCACCTTCAAAGGTAAGCTGCCGGTCGAGCTTCCGGGGTTTTATAAGATCGGCGATTCGGTGACGAGAACGCGCTCGGCTTCGATCACGCGATAAGTCTTGCCTCGATCAACCCCAAACGCTGGTGCGCCCCGCTACACAGCGGGCCCCACACTCCGCGCTTGACCCGGCGGAGCCCGCCGGTGCAGCATGACTTGGGTTAGTCGATAACAAGCTAAGCGATCGGGCAACGCATGAGTGTCAATGTACTTCTTCTCTTACTGGCGATTCTGGGGGGCGCCTCGCAAGATCCTGGCGCGAGCACCAGGGCGCCTCTCGGCGAAGAGTTCAAGATGAAGATTGGGCAACATGTAATGATCGAGGGCCGAAAGCTCAGCATCAAGTTCAGCGCGGTACTTGATGAATCGCGGTGCCCAACGGGCGTTCAATGCGTGTGGGAGGGAAATGCCGGGGTAGTCGTTGAACTGTCGAAGAAAAAAAAGAAGTTAGTCCAGACGACGCTGAACACCAACGCCTCGATCAAGCCAAATCAACTCGAGCATAAGGGCTATATCATAAAATTGGTGGGTCTGAATCCATACCCGAAAGCGGACCAATCGATTGACCCGAAGGACTATGAAGCTGTACTTGTGGTAACCAAACAATGAATGGCTGTCGGAAGCATCCGCGCCTCCGAGGAAGCCGGATTTGGGGTTAACCGTGGCAGTCTAAGCCGGCGCCGTATTCTTACGTTGACTCAGATGGCTACATACGAAGAGACAGAGGAAGTCAGGATCTTTACGCTAAGCGAAGCGCGCGGCCTTATCCCTCGGCTGCGAAAGGTTCTTGCGCGCATGGTCCGCGAGCGCGAGGTGTTGCTGGATATGCGCCTCGAGATCGACCGCGCTAGAGAGAAAGCCGAACTCGGCGGCGGAAGCCCAAGCGGTCCCGCCTACCTCAAGCACATGATCGCGTTCAGCGAAGCGGTCCAGGAAATCGAGTTTCTGGGGGTGCACGTCAAAGACTTTCGCAGCGGGCTGGTAGACTTCCCGTACGAACGCGACGGCCGGATTGTTTATCTGTGCTGGATGCTCGACGAAGACGAGATCGGTTGGTGGCACGAAACGGACTCAGGATTTGCGGGACGCCAACCGCTCACCGAAGACTTCAACTAACGCAAACCGTTCGTCGAAACCGAACAGCCAGTGGCGAAGAAGGTTAGATTCAGATCAAGAAAAGTGGCTGCTAGCACGGGCCAGGAGGGGAGAGGATATCGAGGAGCTTCAGACCGTCCGTCTTGGCTCTTCTCTCGGCTCACGGCCGTCACGATACCTGCGATCCTCTAGTTCCGCTGGATCGTCATTGCGCATACCCGCTTTGAAGTTGCGAATGCCTTCACCAAGTCCTTTTGCGAGTTCCGGTATACGCCGCGCGCCAAACAGCACTACGATGATCAACAGGATTATTAATATCTCGGGCATTCCAAGTCCCATCATCTCGGCTACTCCTTAATCAGCTTGAGGCTGACCTGATTGTAGACTTCGCCCCATCGAGTGTCAAACATTAAAGCCGACGGCCCATTTCTTGCTTTTGCCAATCCGAGCCGGTATTATGATGGCCGCTCAACGGCCTCATTCTCGAGTCAATTCTCGATGCAGGTATTCTGAGCGTTCGCAATGCGCCGCGGCGGACACTTGAGTCATCGAACAATCGACCGGACAGCGGAGAGACAAGACATTCTCGTATGACGAGCGAGTGCCCAAAATGCAAATCACCTGTAGCGCGTGAAGGTCAGCGCTTCTGTTACCGTTGCGGGAGCGAGCTGCCGGAAGGCAACGCGTCGCAATCGGGAGATGTTGTCCCGGCACCAAGCGAACCGTCGAGCTCCACGGGGGCTCCCTCAGCCTCGGAACCCGGTGCCGAAGACAACCCAGCCACGACTCCCAAACCGGGCGACGCTACCGAGGTGCTTAAAGTCCAGACCGTCGAAGTAGACACCGCCGCGACCAACGCGGCTACCGAGCCCGACGCAAGGTTGAGAATACTCCTACCCACGGGTGACCTGTTTGACCGCGGCCTGTTTCATTCAGATATTCAGCTCGGCAAAGGGCCGCGCAACGATGTCGTGATTGCGGATCCAGCCGTTTCCTCCGCGCACGCCGTTATTGGATACGAAAACGGCAACTACTCGATTCGCGACCTCGGAAGCCGGAACGGCACATACCTCAACGGCGAGCGTCTAACCGAGCCGCGGGCGCTTCAGCACGGCGACGTCATCGGCATGGGACTCTCCAAGCTGACCTTTCGGTTGAGCTCGCGTGAACGGACCGAAGATTTTCTTGATACGACACTTGTTCCGGGGCAGGTGGCTCCTGCTCTCACCGAGCAGTCACTGGCTACTGCGGTCGTCGCGGCGGGATCGGTCAAACAGGGCGATGTCGATCGGATTCGTGACGGCGGAGCGAAGGGCCGGAGGCTCTACCGGGCGCTGATCGACGAGGGGCTCGTGAACGAGTCCGCCTTGCGCGACTTGATGAGTCGCACGTTTCACATCCCATCCCTCGATCTTGAAACGTTCAAGATAGACGACGCGGCCGGGGCGCGGCTCCCGTCTCAGCTTGCGCGAGAGCATCAGATGCTCGCAGTTGCGGAAGAAGCCGGCAAGTTGATTCTCACCGTTGCCGATCCGACCGACGCCGCCGGCGTCGAGGCAATTGAGCGCGAGACTGGCGCCAAAGTATCGCTGCGGCTGGCAACCGCCTCGCAGATCGCGACTCGGATCGAACAGCAGTACGCGCCGAAGCTCATAGGTGTACTGCCATCGGGCGACAAACTTGAATACCCGCTCACACAACACGAGACGAATATCGGAAAAGCGGCGCATAACCACATCGTGCTGACCGATCCGACGGTTAGCAATGCCCATGCAATCTTGATAGCTCGCGAAGGCGGCTATAGCATCGCCGACCTCGGAAGCCGCAACGGAACATTCGTCAACAGCGAGAAGCTCGGCGCACATGCGCATCTGCTTCGTCATGGCGACACAATTCAACTTGGTCAGACCGTCCTCACGTTCAGGCACCCGAGTGAGACCGCGGCGAACATAACGGCCGTCCTCTCCCCTGAAGCGCTTGATGAAATCCGGAAGCGCGCGGCAAGCTCGAGTGGCGAAGGACCGTCCCTGGAAGCTCGGGAAGGCTCCAAGCCTCCGCCCGCTGTGGTGGCCGCCGAAGTGACTGCACAGCCGGCGGGGGCCGCCGCGGCAGCCAGCGAGAAAGAAGAAAGCGACGCCGAGAAGAAGAAGAAGAAGAAGAAGGGAAAAGACGAGCGCATGCGTGCGGCTTACGTCAGCGCGGTTAGCCGCGTTCTGGCGCAAGTGATCGCGGTGCTGATGTCGGTAGGGCTCGCCCTCTATTTGACTCGCAGTCGCTCAGAACCTGCGAAGCCTGTCGTTGAACCCGCCGCGACTAAGGGTAAGGCGAGGCTCAAGATCCCTTCGACAGGAGCAGGCATTCCATTTGACGGCGGCGTGTACGAGGCTTCCGGCGTCGTTCAAGTCCCCGGCAGCAGTGGGGTCTACTTCGTGGACGACAGTCGCCCCACTGAGGTCTTGTGGATGCCGCTCGATGACTCGGGCCGTCAATCCGGACCCGTCAAACCGATCCCGCACGGCGCCTCGGTTACAGATCCCGAAGGCATAACTTATGGCGGATCATTCTTCTACGTTGTGGGGTCACAATCCGACCCCGAAGCGGGCGATCAAAACGCCCTGGTGCGGTTTGCGCTGGACCCGTCTAGTCATAACCTGGTTGGTCAAGCCGAGGTTATGACAAACCTCCGCTCGTTCTTGATCGCCAATGTGCCGGAGCTTAAGGGCCTGGAAAACAAAGACGATGACGGCGGAGTCAACGTCGAAGGCATTGCTTATGATCCAGCAAGCGACCGGTTGATGCTCGGATTGCGATCTCCGCTAGCTGGCGGCAAGGCGCTCGTCATACCCATCAAGCTTCGCGACCCGCGAGGCCAGTTCTCGACTGCGAACCTTCTGCCTCCGGGCCCCGCAATCCAATTGCAACTCGGAAGCTTCGGCATTCGCGACATAGAGTTCGATCTCCGCTCGAGCGCCTATCTCATCATATCGGGTGCAGCTGAGCACGGTGAGACGCTTGCGTTCGCTCTCTGGGACTGGAACGGCGATCCAGTGCAGTCAAACGCCGACTCGAACCCCCGTGAAGTAACCAAACTCGATGCGAAGATGAAACCTGAAGGTGTTACTCACGCAAAGATCGGCGGCAAGGACTTCATCTTTCTGGTGGGCGACGGGAGCAGCTACCTCAAGCTCGACTACTCGGATACTCCTTAGTCCTAAAGCCAGCTCACCAGTCTAAATAGTCTTGCAGCTTCAACGTTTCCTGTACTAGAATAGTGCGCGTCCCCTTCAAAAGTAATCTTCGGTACCCTAGATTGTTTTGATCCGTCGAGTAGTTCCGT
Source organism: Blastocatellia bacterium (assembly GCA_049273855.1). GTDB lineage: Bacteria > Acidobacteriota > Blastocatellia > UBA7656 > UBA7656 > Onstottus_B. The sequence goes on along the minus strand of JBASRN010000065.1, from coordinate 7,010 downwards.
GCCCTTCGTGACCCGGTTGTGAGGCCGCTTCGCCGGGTCCTCGTTCGAGGTTTGAGCGAAGACGCTTTAAGCTTGCGCACCGTCGCCGAAAGAGGAGCCGATGTTCGGAGGCATCACCGTGCTGTCAAATCCTAGCTGGAACAGAACAGCAAAGGTTCTTATCATCGACGATGAGCCAAACGTGCTGTCGGTGCTTTATGCGCTATTAGGGCGCCAGCACGACTGCAAAACCGCAACCAGCGCCACCGAAGCTCTCGAATACCTTCGCACAGAAACCTATGACCTCGTGCTCTCGGACATAATGATGCCGGGAATGAGCGGGTTGGAACTGCTCCAGGAAATCACCAGGCTTTGCAAAGACACAGTTGTCGTGCTGATATCAGGCAATCTCAACATTCAGAGCGCGATTGGAGCCATGAGATACGGCGCGTTCGATTACGTGACCAAGCCATTCAATCTGTCAGACGTTGAGACCGCGGTCGAGCGAGCGCTCCGCCATCAATCGCTGCTAAAGGCGAACATTCAATACGAACACCATCTTGAAGATCTGGTGGGTGTGCGGACGAACGAGCTCAGCATCGCAAACGTCAACCTGAACTCGACGCTCGAGAAGCTATACTTGAACTACCGAGCGACTCTGCGCGCGCTCGCAGCGGCGCTTGAAGCTCGAGACGTGGAGACCAAGGGTCACTCCGACCGCGTCGTCGGTTACTGCCTGAAACTCGGTAAGGGAATCGGGTTGTGTGACCGTGAGCTGATCACGCTGGAGCACGGAGCCCTGCTGCACGATATCGGAAAGATTGGAGTGCCGGATTCGATTCTGCTCAAGCGCGGGGCGCTCTCAGAAGACGAATGGAACCACATGCGCCGGCACGTCGACTACGGGGCTCAGATTCTACGAGGAATCGACTTCCTTGAAGGGGCGGCGCAAATAGTGGCTGAGCATCACGAACGCTACGACGGCAGCGGCTATCCTAATCGCCTTGATGGCGACCAGATCTGCCTGGGCGCCCGCATCTTCGCGGTTGCCGACGCAGTGGACGCCATGACCTCAGACCGCCCATACCGCGCAGCCCGCTCGTTCGACGACGCGGCCGACGAGTTGATTCGGTGCGCCGGCGCTCACTTTGATCCCGGGGTCGTCGCGGCCTTCACTCGCGTGCCCATTGATTCCTGGCGGGAGACGCGAGAACAAGCGTTCGAACCCGGACTTATTCTGAAAGACTTCAACACCGGGCGCGAACTACGCTACTCGCTGCTGACAACATCGGGTGATCGCGCCGCCGGCTAAGGGTCGAGCCGTTCGGGGGGGCGACAAGTACTGCGGGGTTTCCACACTCCGGGCCAGGCGGCACAACGTTGACATGAAACTCTCCCTCATCCAAAAAGTGCTCTCCCGCACCGACCTGAACAGCAGGGCGCGCGACGCCGCCCGGCGTAATGCTCTTACAACAAAGCTCACATCGGCGATTCACAGCTCGCTCGACCAGGACGCTGTGCTCACGACAATAGTCAACGAGCTCGCAGACGCGCTCTCGGTTTGCCGATGTCGAATTGCCCTGTTGCCAGGCCAGATGCCCGAGACGATCGTCGTAACTCACGAATACGTAGCGGATTGCTGCTCGAACCGACCACCCAGTCGAACCGCTCCGGCCGCCCACCATCCTCACACGGATGCCGTGCTCGCCTCCGAGCGTCCGCTTGCTGTCGATGACGCTCAAGGACACCCGCTGTTTGCGGGTTTCAAAGAAGACCTCGACACGTCAGCCGTTAGAGCTATTCTGGCGGTCACGATCAGGCTTGGAGGGCAGCCCATCGGGGTCCTAAGCCTTCAGCAATGTGAACGGCCGCGCTCGTGGACCCAGTGGGAGATTGACGTCGTCCAATCGGTCGCCGAGCAGGCAGCGGTCGCCATACGCCAGGCTGAGCTGTTTCGCGAGGCCGGCGAGTCCGCGCACCGAGCCGCGCTCGTCAATCAAATCATCGCGTCAATCCGACGGTCGCTGAATCTGAACGAAACCCTGCAGGTCGCGGTCCAGGAACTCGGCCGCGCGCTAGGGGCCGATCGCACATACTTTCGCAAACTGGTTGGCGATGAGTTCGTCGTTGTCGCCGAACACCTAAGCGATCCTTCGCTTTCAGTCAGCCACGTTCGAACCGCGATGAACGATTACATCTCGACTAGTTTGATGGAGACTCACCGCACGCTCATAGTCGACGACGTGCCCGGCTTCATTGACGCTCATCCCGAATTGGCCGCGAGGGTGAAGGTCTGGAAGATCGACCCGCTCAACCTCTCCCAAATAGTCAGTCCGATCTTCATCAACGACCGATTCTGGGGTGCTCTGTCCATTGCCCAGACCAGTCGCTGTCGGAAATGGAGCCCCAGCGAGGTTGCCCTGATTGAAATGGTGACGGCCCAGATCGAGGTCGCCGTCGGCCACAGCTATCTCTTCGAAGAAACCAAACTGGCGGCGGAACGCGAATCGCTGGTTAGCCAGGTCCTTCACCGCATCAACGAATCAAACCAACTCGACCAGATATTCCCCATCGTGGCTCGAGAGCTTGGCGAGCACCTTTCGGCCGATCGAATACTCATCAGCAGGCTCGACGAGCAGGGCGTGCATTGGAGCAACGACTGCGAATACAGCAACGGCGAAGTCTCAAAGCCGAACCAGATACTCAGGACGGAAGACTTCGCGAAAGTGGTCTCCCTAGTCGAGGACGACCTGATTCTCTGTAACGACGTCGAGAACGATCCTCGCCTGAACCCCGACCTCCTTCACCTGATTAGTCCGACCGGCACTCGTTCGTTTATGGCCGCGCAGATTGCTTACAAAGGCAAAGCCAGGCTGGTGATCACGGCAGCAATGAAGTCAGCGCCGCGCTGCTGGAGCGCCGAGGAAGCGGACCTTGTTCGCGCGGCCGCCAATCAAGTCTCAACCGCGCTTGAGCGCGCCGAGCTATTCAAGCAAGTCTCGCACGGCAAGTTCGAATGGGAGGCGACTTTCGACGCACTCTCGGACGGCATCCTGATCTTCGATCGCGAAGGCAAGCTCACCCGAGCCAACCTTGCCGGCGCGGCGTTCGAAGGCGCGGAGATACGCGACCTGATCGGGCGGCAGTGTTGCACGTTAATGCAGGGCATCGAAGGCGAAACTTGCCGTGTGGCGCACGTCCTCAACACCGGAAGGCCGGCCACGTTCGAGCTAGTGCCCGAACGATTAAAGCGACCTGTGCTGGTAACGATCTCGCCGCTCACCAGCCGCCACAGTTTCGGCGAGTTCGCGGACTACGATGCGAACGCTCAACCCGACGGTCCGCTCGGCGCTGTGTGCATCGTGCGCGACCTCTCGGAGTTACGCGCCGCCGAAGCAGTCGCTCGCGAGCAGCGCAACTTCCTTATCAAGTTGATTGAGCACGCCAACGACGCGATCTTCGCCTTCTCGCCAAAAGGCCGGCTCATCTGGTTCAACGAACAGCTGGTCACCCAAACGGGCTTTTCGCGCGTTGAGCTTGGCTCGGGCGACTACAGCCAGTTGGTGTCCGGCGAAGATAAGAAGCTGGCCGTCGAGCGCTTTACGCGCGCACTTGAAGGCGAACCGCAGACCTTCGAGTTGCGCGGGCTCAGGAAGACCGGCGAATCCAGGCTCTTGTTGATCACTTACACGCCGATTTATGACGAAGGGAGCGTAACCAGCGTCCTGAGTATCGCGCGAGACATAACCGAAGAGCGGCTCGCCAGCGAACGCGCTGCTCAAGCCGAAAAGCTTCGGGCGCTCGGCCAACTCGCCTCGGGGGTGGCTCACAACTTCAACAATATTCTTGCCGCGATACTCGGCCACGCACAGTTGATGAAACGCGACTTTAACGATGAGAGCTTGATACAGCGAATGGAGATCATCGAACAGGCCGCGCTGGACGGCGCGCAGACGGTCAAGCGGATTCAAGGCTTCGGCCTTCAGCAGAACGACTCGGCGAGCGAGGAGGTCGATATTAACTCCATAGTGCAGGATTCGACTGCGCTCACCCAGGCCAAGTGGTACGACGAAGCTCGCGCCCGCGGTCTCCGATATCACGTTGAAACCGATCTCAAACCCCTGCCGCTCGTGCACGGCTCGGCGTCGGAGTTTCGCGAGGTGTTCGTCAACATCATCCTGAACGCACTGGATGCCATGCCTCAGGGAGGACGATTGCGGATCGCTACCGAATTAGAGGGCAACTCGGTAGTCGTGAGCTTTAGCGACAACGGTATCGGAATGAGCCGCGAGGTGTGCGAGAAAATCTTCGAGCCGTTCTTCACAACCAAGGGCGCGACAGGGATGGGCCTTGGGCTTGCGGTGAGCTACGGCACCATCGAACGGTACGGCGGGCGCATTGAAGCTCGGAGCACGCCCGGGAGCGGGACGACTTTCACGATCACCCTCCTGGCTGCCGTGTACGCCGAAACTGAAGAACCATCCAGTCACGCTCGCGAGATCAACGACGCTAACCGCCTCTCGGCCGATCACTATGAGGGTGTGCCCGAGTTTCTTGTCGGCGTCCTCAAACCACCCGACCGCCCAAGCGGCCACCCCTCAAACGGCCGCGGGGTTATCCGCGATGATGGTTCTTGACGTTGTGATTAATACGAGTCTGGACAGGTCATAGAACGGGTTTGCGAGTCTGTGGCGTTCCTCTTCGATCCATCAACCTACGCAAGTGAAAGCCGCTAAAGCTCCAGCTTGACACTATTTTTCGCCAAGCTATAAGATGCGTGTCTTAGTTTCACAGTGGATTTGTTCTATGTCACGCTTGCACGGTGCGCGGGTTTGACCGGCGCAGGCGTAAACTCAATGAGCAACTACCTTCCAATACTATTGATCCTTGTGATAGCCGCCGGAATGGCGGCAGTCCTGCTGATTCTGTCGCGGCTCGCAGGCCGCAACCGGCCCACAAAGGAGAAGCTCGCGCCTTATGAGTGTGGGGTTGAGCCGGTCGGGACGGCGCGAGAGCGGCAGTCGGTAAAGTTCTACCTTGTTGCGATGGCCTTCCTGCTCTTCGACATAGAGGCTGTCTTCCTTGTTCCGTGGGCGGTTGTGTTTCCCGGACTGCTGGACGACCCGGCGATGAGGCGGCTGTTCTACCTTGAAATGATGCTTTTCATCGTGGTCCTGTTTGTGGGACTCGTATATGTTTGGCGCAAGGGAATCCTTGAATGGAACCGATAAACCTCACCCTCCGCGCCGGCTGCGGATACTCGCGACGCTTGATTTGAAGCCACCGCTGGTCGCCTTATGTCGAACCTCCTCATCGAGTGGATCATCAAAACCCTCGTCATCGTCTTCATACTCGTAACAGCCGTCGCATACCTCACCCTTCTCGAACGCAAAGTAATGAGCTGGATTCAACTGCGCATCGGCCCCAATCGTGTCGGGCCGTGGGGTTTGTTCCAGCCGCTCGCGGACGGGCTGAAAATGGTTTTTAAGGAAGACATTATTCCGGCTGAAGCGAACCGGTTGCTCTACATTGCTGCGCCCGCTCTGTCGCTTATCCCGGCGCTTATGACCTTCATCGTCATTCCCTACGGCAGCCAGGTCACGCTTTTTGGTCGAACCGTCAACCTGTATGTCACGCGAATGGACGTGGGGGTGCTTTACATCTTCGCGTTGACTTCGCTGGGTGTTTATGGGATCGCGCTGGCAGGTTGGTCTTCGAACAACAAGTACTCGCTGATGGGTGGCCTGCGCTCGACCGCACAGATGATCAGCTACGAGCTCGCCTTTGGACTATCGATCGTCAGCGTGGTGCTCTACTCAGGTTCGCTCGATCTGGTAACCATAGTCGAGAAGCAAAGCGGATGGCCCGGGCATCTGGGCTGGAACCTCTTTTCACTCCCGATGATTCCGGTGTTTGGGGTGTTCGTGACTGCGGCGCTCGCCGAGTGCAACCGGACGCCGTTCGATCTGCCCGAAGCTGAATCAGAGCTTGTAGCGGGCTATCACACCGAGTACTCGTCGATGAAGTTCGTGATGTTTCAGATGGCGGAGTATCTCAACCTGATCACTTCGGCGTCGATAACGACCACGTTGTTTCTGGGCGGCTGGAATGGTCCTTTTGTCGGGCGCTATCCGGTTCTGGGGTTGGCCTACTTCGTAAGCAAGGTTCTGTTTCTAATTCTCATAGCTATGTGGATTCGGTTCACCGTGCCGCGGTTCCGCTACGATCAGTTGATGCGCTTCGGTTGGACCGTCCTCCTGCCGGCGTCGATTATAAACGTCGTGATCACGGCGACGTGGCTCATGCTCAGAGAGTAAACGCGCCGAAATGGAAAAGGCCCTCTTCATCATATTCGCGGCAATAGCGGTCGCGAGCGCGCTGAACATCCTGCTTCAGCGGAATCCCTTGTACAGCGCGCTTTCGTTGATCGTCACGCTTGCGTCATTGTCGGCGCTCTACGTCACCTTGCGCGCGCAGTTCCTCGCTGCGATTCAAATCGTCGTCTACGCCGGCGCGATAATGGTTCTGTTCGTGTTCGTCATAATGCTTTTGAATGAGCCAAAGGACCAGCCGCAAATCGAAAAGCAAAAGTGGCTGCGTTACCTTGCGATTCCATTCGGGGGATTGTTGATAGCCGAAACGTTCTACGTCATTCGATCCATCAAGCCGCTAGCGCTCCCGGCAATCCCGGCCCAGGACTCCGAGCACACGGTGGGAACGGTTTCGAGCATAGGCAAGGCGTTGTTCACCGACTACTTGCTTCCGTTTGAAGTCACATCGGTTTTGATTCTGATGGCTGTAGTCGGCGCGATGGTTCTTGCAAGACGTGAGGGCGACTAATGATAGGCTCTCAGTTTTCAGTTTCCAATTCTCAATTTTCACCTTTTGAGTGCGAGACGTCGATTCTGACCCTCGTCTAACGGAGAAACATGGTTCCGCTGTCGTGGTATTTAGGGCTCTCTGCGTTGCTGTTCACCATCGGCGCAATGGGCGTCTTCATCAAGCGCAACGCCATCACGATGTTCTTGTGC
>JBASRN010000062.1:0-16994 GCA_049273855.1 Blastocatellia bacterium | reverse complement strand
GGCACAACCTCAGCGGCACGACCTGACGAACCGGACGGGGCGCGAGAGGGGGCGGAGCTTGCTGGAAGTTCTGCGGCGGGAAGTAGGGCTTCGGCGCTCTTTGATTGGGCGGAGGCACCGAAGGTATGTAGCCGGAATCGGGGCGCGAAGCCTCGGCGGTCAGCGGCGCGGAGCAAAGACGGCAGAAGTTCGAACCTTCGCGATTGTCAGCGCCGCACGCCGGACACTGCATAGCTTCTTCTCTCCTCCGCTTATCTGTTATTGCCGCAACGTCTTGCAGACTAGTTCGTCGGGGCCGTCGTGTCAACAAAGCTGAAACATGCCCTCATCACGATTCACAACCCCGCTGAGTCCCACTTTCGTCGAGTGTCGACAATCAGCTTTGCAAGCTTCTGAGTCACCTTTGCGAAGTACTCATCGGCCTTCCCCTGGTCGAACTTCACATAGCCCTGCCCTTCCTTGTACAACCCGATCGACGACGGCGCGGGATAAGCCGAGTAGCTTCCCGGCGCCGGATTCGGTGTCGCAAGCTCGTCCGAGTATCGCTCCTTGTGCACGAGCTTCGGATCGATCGCCTGGATAAACGCGTTCTCGTTCCAGCCGGCGTGCCCACCGTCCTCGCCAAACACCTGCAGCGTCACATCCGAACAGTAGCTCCACCAGTTGATCACCAGCGTGCGGACCTTCTTCTCTTGACCGACTTCCATCGCGACTGAGTTCAGCACGGCAGTCTGCGGGCCGCCGTGGCCGTTTATTACGACGATGTTCCGAAAGCCGTTCTTCGCAAGCCCTGTCAGCACGTCCCGCGCGTAAGCCCGATAAGCCGCTTCGGAAATCGAGAACGCTCCAGGGTAAGCGTCCATGCTTCCGGTGATGCCGTAAGGTATGACCGGCGCAATCAACGCGTTCACGTCGCGGGCGATCTTGCGCGCGATCGCGACCGGCGCCGTGATGTCCGCGCCGTTGTTAATCACGCCGTGCGGCTCGAGCGTGCCGGTTGGCAGAAGCACGGTGCTGATCTTCGACGGCACGGCTTCTCTGAACTCCAGCCAGTTGATGTCGCTCATCTCGCGAGTGCTGACGACATCGGGCGTTTGAGCGTTAGCCGAGGAGTGCACCGCTCCTATCACACACAGAGACAGAACGAGAGACCGGATCATTGCTGTTTCCTCCCGCGAGTGGATTTGTGACGCGGCGATTGTTTGCCGGTGCGCGACCCTTTGTCAATGCTCGGGTCTGGACGGATTGACCCGGGATTCGAGGATGTCAACGGGCCTCATTACAGTGCTTGAAGACGGCTTCAGCGAAGCGCCGTTTCACACCAAGCATATCCCGCAGCTCTCGCCTGGTGTTCTCCCTTACCTCATCCGTATTGGCATAGGTTTCGATCAACTCGATCGCCCGGCGCGAGTGCGCCTCATCCTCGCTGATGTGGACCCGCAGGTACTCGACATCATCGTTTGTGAGTCCATAGTTGGAGCACAGCTTCTCGGCGAGAACGCCGAAAAAGGCAGGCATGAAGACTTCGATACCAACAGCGATCGCCGTCATCGACTCGACGAATGGAAGCTCGCGAGTGATCTTCAGGCAGTGATCGATGTAGCCGGCTGTTTCAGGCAGCGGTTTAGCGTCGTCGATCTCCCGATCGGTGGCGCCGAGACCGCGCGCCAGTTTTCTTACCAGCGAGTAATGATCGTGGCTCGACGAGCCTCTCCCGTGTTCTTCCCACAGGTTCTCGGCCAGCAGTTGCTGCGCGTCGCGGTGCGGGCAGTTGGCGTGAATCGCGCTGATGAAGCGAGTGAACTGGCGCACGACCAGCGCGGCTTGAAGAGTCCATAGCTTGAGACCCGCGCGGCTCATCGACCCCGTGCGCACCGAGTCGAACATCGGGTCCCGGTAGGAGTGCTCCCGGAGAATCGAGAACAACTCATCAACGAAACGCGCCCGGGTCTTATTAGCTGGTTCCATATTCTCCCGCGCTCCATTCCAGTTAGTCAGGGCTTCGTCTGACTCAACTCGACAACCTGGGAGGCGAGCACGGTTTCTACTTCGCGAGCGATCACCTCGTGACCGTACTCGCTCCACCGGTGGTTGTTGGGAGTGAACACTTCGCCTCCATAGTCAGCCAGGGCTTCTTGCGCGTTGATCACGGGCACATTCAGCCGCGCGCCCAGCCGCAGTACCATCCGATTGACGGAAGCCCACAATTCGGGCGAATGCACCGCATAATCTTCGATTGTGTCTTCGTTAAAGCGTCCCGGTCCCATCAGCACCAGGCGACAGGGGCTCGTTCGCTGGCTGAACTCCAGGGCCTCCTGTAACAGTCTCTCGTACTCATCAAGCGGAATGGGGCCGTGGACTGCGAACGTCTTATCCAGGAAGGTGGTCGCCCCGGGCGGTCCGGTGTTTCCTTTGATCTTCGCTTCGATCTTCTGCAGGAACGAGCGCGCGGTGTCCACGACTTCCGGAGCAATTTCGTAGACCATGCTTACGCGCCAGCTTGTCGCGGCGTACATTGCTGGCACACTTATCACGGCGACGCTGGGCGGTGAGAAGCGCAGTCGGTGCTTGAGAATCGTTTTCAGTCCTCGCGGATGGTAGAGGTACTTGTGTTCGAACTTGAAATCCAACCTGGGGAATCGGGTGCGGAGCATCGAGGCGACAAGGTTGGGAAACGTCGAAGTTCTCCCCACCATTCCGTACCCGTACTGAAGACATTGCCCGAGGAAGAGAACCTTAGTGCTTCGTCTAGTTCGTGTCGCTTGATCTGTCACGCCCCATCCTCTTCAACTCGTCTGATCAAATACCCGCCGCAGAGAATACCAAATGCGAATCGTCAAAACACCGGCTCGGCGAGCTTCGCAAGCATCGTGGCGGAAGCCTTCTCCACGTCCGCGTGCAGCGAGTTGCCGTGCGAGTCCATCGTTACGATAGCCGGAAAATCCTTTACGCGAATATGCCACATCGCCTCCGGTATCCCGAACTCCATCAGGTTCACGTCCAACACCTTCTCGATGCAACGCGCATAATACTGGGCCGCGCCGCCGATTGCGTTCAGATAGACCGCCCCCGCTTCGGCCATCGCGTCCAGGGTGCGCTTGCCCATTCCGCCTTTGCCCATCACCGCGCGAACCCCGTAGCGCTTGATTATGTCAGCTTGATAGGGCTCTTCGCGTATGCTCGTGGTCGGACCCGCAGCGGTGATTCTGTAGCTGCCGTTCTCCTTCATCACCACCGGGCCGCAATGATACAGCACCGAACCCTCAAGACTGACCGGCGGCTCGTGCTTCATCAGGTGAGAATGAACCGCGTCACGACCCGTGTATATATCGCCCGATATCATCACGACGTCGCCGACCTTCAGCTCGCGAATCTGATCTTCGGTGACCGGGGCGAGGATGTGCTTTTCTTTTCCGGTGAGCTTGAACCCATCGCTCGCAGCCATTTGCTTCGGGGGTTTCTTCTCGTCGCGGTAGAGCCATCGCTTGATCTCGCCGGTCTTCGCGTCAAGCACAACGCCGAGTCTTCTGAACGCCCAACAGTCGTACGCGACCGACACAAAGAAGCTCGCAGGCAAACGGTTCAACACGCCGACCTTGCAGCCGATCAGGGTCACGCCTCCGGCAAATCCCATCGTACCGATGCCCAGCGTGTTGGCCGCGCGCATTACATACTCTTCAAGGGCGGCAAGCTTCGGATCGGGATTCGTGTCGTCCAGCAGACGGAAGAGTTGCTCCTTTGCGTGTTGGTAGCCCGCCGTTCGATCTCCGCCGATGCACACGCCGAGTGCGCCGGCGCTGCAGCCATGCCCCTGCGCCTGCCAGACCGCGTGAAGGATGCACTTGCGCACTCCGTCAAGGTCGCGTCCGGCGCGCCCGAGATGCGGGAGCTCGGTTGGCACCGAGTACTGAATGTTCTTGTTCTCGCAGCCGCCGCCTTTTAACAGCAGCTTCACTTCGATTTCGTCGTCGTTTTCCCATTGATCGAAATGCATGACGGGCGTGCCGGGCCCGAGGTTGTCGCCTGAGTTCGCGCCGGTGATTGAGTCAACAGAGTTGGGCCGAAGCTTGCCGAGCCGTGTGGTTTCGGCGATTGCCTCGCGGATCTCGCGTTTCATCGCGATCTGGTTGGCGGCGACCGGCGTCTTGATTTCGAAGGTCGGCCAGCCGGTGTCCTGGCAGATCGGGCCCTCGTTGTCGGAAGCCATATCGATATTCGTGGCGATCACGGCAAGCGCAGTTCCCGCGCGCGTCGAGGGGTCTTCAGCGGCCACGGCTTCTGCCATTGCGTTTCGCACATCAGGCGGCAGGTTGGTTGAAGTCTCAGTGATGAGTTTGATGATACTGTCTTTGAATAATTGCATGCGCTTCCTCCGGTTGATTGTCTCAGCCGCAAAGTCTAGCGCTTGTCGCGCAAAAAGAAAAAGGGAGGCCGAAGCCTCCCCCCGGCTACATCAACCACAGCCCATCAGAGCTTGAGGTAAGCTGCCAGGAACGTGAACAGAACAAGCGTTTCGATCAGCGCAAGTCCCAGCAGCAACATCGTGAATATGCGCGGGCCGGCGCCGGGATTGCGCGCGGTGCCTTCGCAAGCCGCGGAAATCGCGCGACCGTCGCCGATTGCCCCGCCTATCGCCGCAAGCCCCACCGCGAATGATCCCATCGCCGGGAAAAACCACGAGCCGCCGGCTACGGTGCCGGGCTCGCCATTCGGGCCGAAATTCTGTGCCGTCGCCGTGCCGACCGCCAACAGTATCATCAGCGCCGACATCACAAACAGTTTCAGTCTGAGCATCATCATCCTCCCGAGGCCGAAGCCTCGACGCCGGCTGTCCGCCGGCGGCTTTGAACATCGCAGCGAGTCTGCCGTCGCGTGCACAGAGCACATGCGAAGTTCGGGTTATCCATCAGAGGAGGTGACAGTCCGGCCTGGGATAATTTCCACGCGCCCGGTATTCGCTTGCCCCTCTTACTGCAAGGCTCCAGCAGCAACGTGCGATTCGACTTCTATGAAAGAGCCCGACTCTCAACCGCCTCAACGACTTTACGAATAAAGCCTGAATGATTCGTGACGCGTGGCTTCACGGATAACGGGATCGCTAAATCACGGGTTAGCTTCGTTTCCAAAAACTCTAACGTGTCCATCGCTTCGGAATTTGGAGCTCGACTGCTCCGCCCTCCGCAATACGCAATCTGCAATCCGCAATTCAGTATGCCTCGGCTATCGCTTTGTGGCCGGGCTCCTCGGTGTCGTGTTCTTCGTGCGGCACGGTTTCCGAGAGGTAGACCATCGAAAGCATTATGAATATGAACGTCTGCACGACTGCGACAAACAGCCCGAGCACGATCGTGAAAATCGGCACCAGAATAGGCGCGAGTTTGTAGAACGTTCCGCCTATCTGATGGTCGGCAAACATATTCACGAACAAGCGAAGCGAGAGGGTCACCGGGCGCACACTGTTGGATAGTATTTCAACCAGAAAGATCAGCGGTCCCAGCACTATCAGCATCACGCCGGTGAGCCCGCCTGTGAAGTGCTTCAGATACCTGATCCCCTGCTGGCGAAACCCCATCACGATATAGTAGAGAAACGAAGTTAGACCGAGCGCGCCCGTCACATTGATGCTCTCAGTGGGCGCTCCAAGCCCCGGGATGAACCCCATCAGGTTGCCGATCAGAATGAACACCGCGAACGAGCCGACCACCGGCAAGTAGCGACGCCCGTATGGGCCGATCACCTGATCGAGTAATCCGCGAATCTGTTCGACGATCACTTCGAGCACCTGCTGGCCTTTCGAAGGTCGATCAACCGAGAGCCGTCCGCGCAGCAGCAACGCGCCCGCCACGCAGATCACGAACAGGAGGACTGCCCACACCATGTGCGCGGGGATGATAAGCTCACCGTGTTGAGGTTCGTGCCAGTGCGCGCCGAACAACCCGTAGATCGAAGGCATGATCGCCTGTTGGAGCTTGAGCACCGCGGGGCCAAAGATGTGATTCGCTTGCTCGACAAGCCATGCGACTTCGTGCCCGCTCGCAGCCTGCCCCGTTTCGACGGCCCCTGCTTCAGCCGCCGCGCCAGCCGGGCCGTGTCCTTCCTGAACCAACGCCAGTATCGCCGCGAACATCAATAATCGTTCCTCGTTCCTGAAGAAAGCGTTTGGTAAACAACGTAACCGGCTTCGAATATCACCGCAACTGCCGGCGTGAGCAAGCCCGCCAGTATCCCGACTGCATCAAAATAGCCGGTCTGGTTCGCGATCAAGCCTAATGCGGCTATGACGAGCCAGCGAACAACGAACTTGAGCATCGTGCCCGGCGGTGTCTTTTCCGATCCGGCGCTGAGGACCGCTCGCAACGAGGAGCTGAGCCACCGGTAGTTCAAAAGCGCCAGCGCGCCACCCAACGCAAGCCCCAACGTGAACCTGAAATCCGATGCCAGACCCGATAACCCAACTGCCAGGATTATGATGACAAGGATGTTGCGCCAGACTCGGCGCTCGACGCACTCCGGCCGGTTGAACGGCAATGAGTCTTCCTGGTTCAAGGGCGCGCGGTCTAAGGGAGTCATACAAGCTCGATTCTGGTACCAACTCTATGAAGTGGCGAATTTTAGCAGCGGGGTTTGAAGCCTGTCCAGCAAACCGAGCTTGCAAACCGAGTCTCGCGGTAGTCGATAGACGAGAAGATCACAGGTGGGCCAGACAGCAGAGCAGTTACCTGTCGGTGTGCCGACTCATCTATCGACAGGTAGTCGATAGGCAGCCGCTCTGCGGCCGGCCCCAAAGACTCGGAATGCGCGCGAAATCTGACGCGCGCACCCGTTGCGCGTTAACGTTGGGGGCTCTCCGATGCTCGTGCTATCGTTAGCCGGACAACTCGAAGAGTTTGCAAAGTATTGAGCTGGTGAACCGATGATGCTCAAGGCGATAGCCACTTTCGCGCTTCTTCTTTCGATTGGCGGTTTCGGCATTGCCGCAGCTATCAATCAGTTTGCGATTATTGACGCAGTCAACGCGAAGTTGCCTAGGGGGGAGCAGTTCGAGCGACTTGGATGGTATTTTACGAAAACCCTAAGCCTGCACCGTAAATATCGACGCTTCTACCCAGACGGTAGGCTTGTATTGCGAGGTGGTATTCTTGGCACGACCATGCTGGTCTGTCTCGCCCTTGCTGCATCGCTCATTGGTTTCGATTTTCTAGGCATCGCCTGGGTCGGCGGAATCGGGGCCTTGTCGCTCTGGTTCGTCTATTTCAGAAAGTCATCTCCGTCGTGAAGCCGGCTAACAAGCGCTTGCAGACCACCGCGCTTCGCGGCCAGCGCTGCTGACAACGCGGCGGATGAAGCGCAGAATCGATGGGCGGCCGGGTCCATAGACTCGGTTTCGCGCGAGAATCCGACGGGCACCGGTTGCGGGTTCTCCGTTGCGGGTTGACAGGCGCGTGGGTACCCAATTGACATGTTCTGACCGCTTTGATACCGTGGGCCTGCGGACAAAACGGAGGCGAAAATGAGTCAGAATAGTGATGATCTCACAACGCAACCCACCGCTACAGCCCTGATGGAACGAGTCCGCGAAGTCGAAGTCCGGCTTGCGCGCGACATAGGGGCTCTTGCCGCTCGACTTGAAGATCAAACCACTCGGTCTGAAGCTCAGTCCATTCGATTGGAAGCTCAGTTTTCCGCTTTGCGGGAAGAAATCGTGAGCATCGTACAGGGTCAGATCTCTTCTTTGCGGGAAGAGATGATGAAGGGCTTCTACAAGCTCAACAGCAGAATTCTTTCGCTGGCCGAGGATATGCTTGATATTCGGGCCAATGAGCGGGAAATCCTCAAACGGCTATTCGACCCGGAAATAACTGGAAAAACACCTTAAGGATTTCGGGTCCCGACGCCTCACAGCTTATGCGATTTATATAAGGCACGCAGGTCCAGAGAACATCCTTCGCCGTGACGGTCTGGGACGAGCCTACTCCATCTTTTCTTTCGGCTTGGCGAGCTCGTACTTGCTGTCAATCTGATACTTCTTGTATTCGCTGTAGCGGCGTTCCATGCTCCGGTTGAACTTCGCCAGCAGCATCACCCGAGCCGAGATGTTGGCTTCTCCAAACGATGGCATCCACAACTGGCCGTCGATCTTCTCCTGTTCGAAGGCAAACGCAGTTGAAGACCCGATCGAAGCCAGCACGCCGCCGCCGATCTTGAACGAGTCGGTCAGGCGCGCTTCAAGCCGCGCTATTTGCTGCGCCGCTTCGTCGACCCAGATAGTGCCCGCAAGTTTGTTTATGATTTCTTCAGCACGGTTCTTCGCCTTGAATCCCTTGCGCGGCTCGAAGTCGAACGCGATCACTTCGTGACCGCGAAACATCTCGCGGCGAACCGAGGTGATCTCCGAGATGCGCAGAAAATCCAGAATGGTTATGTCGCGGTCGTCTTTATCATTCGCCTTCTCACCACGAGCTTCGCGTTGCTCCTTTTTCTGCTCCTGCTTCTCGCGCCGCTTGATGATGTCTTCGACTTCCTTCTGAACGCGTTTGTCTTCCTTCTCCTGCTCCAAGGCTGACAGTTCCTTGCCGTTAATGCTGAGCAGCCGCTCTACCGAATCGGCACCGATCGGTGTCACTTCGTAGACTTTGGTCTCGCTGCTCTTCACCCGGCCGTCGGCGTCATGTTTGCGCTCGACTTCGGTCATCCGGCACGTGTAGTGTTCACGAAGCTGCTCGACCCTTTCCTGATTGGCGATGATCGACTTCATCAACGTTGCCAGGTCAGGTAGCGGGCGCGAGCCCTCGACTTGCGGGTATCGAAATGCCGTAACGTCAGGGGCGCGATTGTGCTCGACCTGCTCGATCATGATCGCAAACTCGGCGACGCCTCGTTTGATCCTTATCGAGAACGGTTCCATCACGCGGTCGATGGCGCGGTAGTCGGAGTAGAACACCTCTTCCGTTCCGTCAGCGGTTTCGCGCTCGCGTTTGAGAATCAGACCAGTGGAAGCATCGAAGAAGAGCTTTACCCGAACGCTGTCCTTGATAAGCTCGACAACGTTGGCGTCGCCGCCATCGATTGCCGCTTTGCCTGTCGCCTGAGGGACGATCCGCGCCTTCTGAAGGTCGCGCAGCCGGTTGTTAGCTATCAGCGATTCGAGCCGCAAACGCTTCGCTTCATCTCCCAACAACGTGCGCAACCCGCGGCCGTCTGTTCGCCAGGCCGACTTGCCGTTGTAGCACTCTGACGTCGCAGCGCCTCCGACTTCGAGATCGATTCTCAAGCTGCCAGGCGACGATGTCTGATAGCTGAATCGCCCGGTCGAGCCGTCGGCCGCTTTCACCGAGCCGGTCATCGAAGTGCTCTTCACGCGCTTGACTGCGTCGCCGCCGGACGCTTTCTTGTATCGATCGATTGTTTTCGCGGCCGACTTGTCAGCGCCCGGCGAGGAAAGGGCTAGCGCGAGGATCGCCAGCAGTACTGCGGGGAGTAGCCTTCTCATCGGAACCTCCGCGGTGATATTGTAACTGCGCGCGCGGTCCGCGCAACAGATGATACCCCAACAGTATGAACGAAGGACGTCGATGAACGAGCGCATAAAACTTCGAGTGAGCCCCCGGCTGTCACGGATTCGAAGCGGGCTGTTCCTGTTCACCGCATTGTTCGGTGGCGCTTATGACGCAGCAGCTCAAACCCAGCGAGCGCCCTCGAAGGCCGAGATCATCGCCGCGCGCGAGATGGGGTTTCAAGGTGACTACGACGGCGCCGCCAGCCGGTTCGCCGAAATGGCGCGCAAGTACCCGGAGAGCCCGGCCGGCGAGTTTTATCAGGCGGTTACGCTGATCTGGAAATCCTATATCGACGCAACCAACATGATCTCCGGCACTCGTGGGTTCGACGCCGAGATCGAGCCGCTGCTCGATGCGGTGGTCACGAAGGCCGAAAGTCTCAGAGCGCGCGCGGACAAGTCAAAGGAAGACGAGCTCGAAGCGCTCTACTACCTCGGTTCGGCAGGCGCCGCGCGGGCGCGAGCGAGCTTCTTTCAGAACCGCGCCATCCCCGCCGCGAAGCTGGCGCGAGGAGCGCAAGACTACTTCGACCAGTTGTTGAAACTTGAGCCGAACTACTGGGACGCCTACTACGCGCCGGGGAACATCTACTATGCCGTGGGACTGGTGACGGACACGCCGGTTGGAAAAGTTGCGACCACCGTCGTAGGCCAGAAGTCGCTTCCGACCGGCGATCTCGCGCGCGGATTGAGCTACCTGAAGACCGCCGCCGACAAGAGCGCCGTGACAAGCGTGGACGCGAAGCTCGCCTTGCTTCAATCATATACGTTCAACGAGGGCCGTTTCGACGAGGCGCTGGTGATCGCGCGCGAGCTTCAAGCCAGGTACCCCGCAAACCAAACATTCGCGCGTTACCTGCTGAAGATCTACGCCGGCTTGAAGGATCGCGCCAAGCTGACTCAGACCGCCCAGCAGATCCTCGCTGCCGTGAAAGAAGGCAAGCCCAACTTCGGCGCGTATGTGAAAGCAGAAGCCGACCGCTACCTGGCGGAAGCGGTCAAACCATAGGTCAACCACATGTGGCTTGGTGTTTAGAGAGATCCCTCTCGATGAACGATCAGCGCGAACAGATCGAAGTCACCCGGACCTATCTTCAACTGACTCGACCCGACGAACTAAAACCCACGCGCGCGGACGGCGCGCTGGCAGAGACCGTTCAAGCCGTCAATTGTCCCGCCTCGTTCTATCGTTACCTCTACAGCGAAGTCGGCCGGTTCTATCACTGGACTGATCGACTGCCGTGGACCGACAAAGAGATTCGCACTCATCTCGCGCGGCCCGAGATCACCCTGTGGGTGATGTACTGTGAAGGCTCGCCCGCCGGGTACTTCGAGCTCGAGCGCCATTCGGACGGCTCAACCGAGATCGCGTACTTCGGGTTGATTCAAGACTTCCTGGGCCGCGGCCTGGGCAAGCGATTGTTGACCGAGGCAGTCGAACGCGCGTGGACTGACGGGGCGAATCGAGTCTGGCTGCACACCTGCACGCTTGATGATCCGGCTGCGCTGCCCAATTACCTCAAGCGCGGCCTCGTCCCGTTCAAAGAAGAAAAGTACTTCACAACCGTCTCCTTCGAAGAAGCACGTTTGGGTAGATGGCGCAAAGAGTGATGGCTCACCATTGCAATCGCTCTCAACCTCTCAAAGAAAGTTGATCTAAATTGCCATGCGTGAGCAACTCGCGGTCGAGCATCCAGAAGCACAATCAGGATTAGATCCCTGGAAGGTGGCTGAACTGCCGGCTCCACCTGTGCCGAAGGGGCTGGGCTGGATCGGGGTTGTCGGCCCGGGAGTCATCGTACTCGGCATGTCGATCGGCAGCGGAGAATTTCTGCTGGGGCCCGCCGCGTTCGTAAACCACGGCCTCGGGCTGCTGTGGGTCACGACTGCGGCGGTCCTGCTGCAGACCTTCTTCAATTTCGAAATGATGCGCTACACACTGGCTACGGGCGAGCCGGGCTTTACGGGGTTCATGCGCACGAGGCCGGGGTCCGGTTTCTGGGCCTGGGTCTACGTGATTCTGTACTTCTTGCAGGCGGGGTGGCCTGCGTGGGCGGGCAACGCGGCCGCGGCGGTGTTCTTTCTCTGGGCGAGACGATTGCCCGGTTCGGAAGATGCGAACGTGGTTTACGCAATAGGGGCGGGAACGTTTGTGCTTTGCGTGATAGTTCTGCTCTTCGGAGGACGGATCGAGCGGACCCTGGAGCTGCTCAACTGGGTGTTAATCGTGTGCATCCTCGGCGGGTTCCTGGTACTGGCGGTGTTGTACGTCGGTCCGGAAACCTGGTTGGCGGCCGGCGCCGGCTACGTTGGTTTCGATACGATCTCGGGCGGTTTTACCTTTCTTCCTTCCGGCGCAGATTATTTTTTACTTGGCGCGGTCGCCGCTTACTCGGGCTGCGGGGGAGTCTGCAACATCACGTTGTCGAACTGGGCTCGCGACAAAGGTTATGGGATGAGCCAGATCACCGGTTACATCCCGGCCCTTGTGGGAGGCCAGAAGGTAAATCTCGCTCACACAGGTTTCACTTTCAAACCGACCCCGGAGAACCTCGCGCGATGGAAGGGTTGGTGGCGAATCATCAAGGCGGATCAGTGGGGCGTGTTTTTCATCGGCGCGTTACTAGGGATGACTCTTCCGGCGCTGCTGTATGTGACTTTCCTGCCGCGCGGCACCGACATCCGTGGGCTGGGAATCGGTGCGTCACTGGCGAACGTGATGGCCAGCCGGGCTGGAGCCTTAGCAGGAGGCGCGGTTGCGTTTATGGGCGTGTGGATCCTTCTGAAGACTCAGCTTGATACGATCGAGGGAATGACTCGCGCGATCACCGACATTCTTTGGACCAGCAACAAACGGCTGCGAAACTGGCGAGGCGGCGACGTGAGGGTGGTGTACTACGGAGTGCTTTGCGCGATCGTGGTCTGGGGTGTGATTGCGTTGCGACTTGCTCATCCAATCGTATTGCTGCAACTGGGCGCTAACATGGCGTCGATAGTTTTTATCGTCGCGTCGCTGCATATTCTGTATGTAAACACGAGGCTTCTGCCAAAGGAGCTGCGGCCTTCGATGGGACGCCGCGCAGCTCTGGTTGGGATGGCGTTGTTCTATGGGGCTTTTGTCGCGCTTTGGCTCGGAAGCCTGATTAGGTGAAGCACATCCGGATCTGTTTGGAGGATGTGCGCCGTTTCGCCGGGGGTCGAGGGTACCGAAGGGGGTTTCCTCTTTTTATCTAACGGGTTTGACGATTTCGTTCAGCGCGCTCTCCTGTTGTCTTTTGCTTTAGCTTTGTCTGTGGGTTTAAAGGCGGGCATTTGGTCGATCGCGATCCGGCAGACGGCTAGTTGAGCGAGGACGGATACTTCTTTCAACGCAATCATCTGAGCCAGTTGCAAGGCTCGACCAGAGTCGCTTCGCGCCAATCGTTCAAACCCCATGTCGAATCGCAGGGCGCTAGCGCCTACATCGGTTAGGATAAACGTTTTTCTCTTCTCACCAGGCAGAGGCCTGAAACTGATCCAATGCGGCGTGAAACCCGCGGAGTTTATCGCCTCTACCGCAAGCCGCATATCTTCAAAACCACGGCCGAGGTCTATTTGCGCCGCCGCATACACGAGTTCCACCATACCCCTCGCTTTGTCTGCTCCGTTTTCGGTAATTTGGAAAAGATCCTCGGCCTCGGCGAGTATGCGCGCCGCTCGTTGTGTGTCTTTCGCGTAAAACAACTGCAGAGCGATCTGTCCAAGCAGCAAGGCTCGCATGCTCATGTTCGGCACTTCATTCGCGTATTCGTAGGCGACATTCAGATCGTTCATGGCGGCCACCGCCCGTTGATGACGGATTCGCGATTTGAAATAGGACCGAGCGACCTCTTCGTCGAGCTTCGGGAGCAAGGCCAGCGCTTGATCGTAGTCCCGCGAATTCAGCGCTTGATTGATGGCCTGCTGATAAAGGCTCTGCTGCCTCGCGGCGTTGGTTTCCGTTTTGGCTTCGTTCAAAGAGGCCCCCGGGCTGCGCTCGTTCTTGAAGTCGGCCAGGTATTGCCTTGCGGCTTCTGGCGGAACCATACCGAGAATGTCATTGAGCCTGGCTCGAACGGTGGCGGTCTTTTCGGGCTTATGGAGGTCAAAGTATGGCAGGGTCTGCTCGCCAACGAAGTAGTCGAAGGCGATGCGCCGTTGATGCTGCGGGTCCGCATTCGCCCCACCCACCTGGAGGGCGCTGGCTTCGCGTTCGATCGCATCATGAACAAAGTCAAGGAACGCCGATACCGTAGCGGGGTTGGCCGGCGTCGTCGCCAGCGGGTGCGAGCCGCCATGCATAATCAACGAGCTGCCAAGTTCGGGAAGGGCATAGGAGAACAGCGAACGAAAGCTATCGGAGAGATAGATGCTGTCGCGACGAGCAACCGACAGCGCGTAAACGAACAACTCGTCGCCAAGCGCCGGATCTTTGTCCCGCATCACCCGAAGCACGCTCGCAATCATCGGGTTGATCCCTTTGTCCAGGCCTGCCTTTGCCAGTTGCATGGCGCGCGCGGGCTCGCTGCCCACCGTGGTCATAGCCAATTTCAATAGCTGCGTTTCCGATTCGTTTTGATTTCTGCAGCCGGTGCAGCCCGGCTGTTCGGGTTTGCCCGCAGGCGTTTGTTTGACGGCGCTGGCCAGCTTCTCAGCAAGAGCCTGATCGCGCCGCGAGATCATCCTGAGTATCTCGGTTCGAAGCTGCGATTTTATGCCGGCGACTAGCGGCCGCATGGAATCGTCCTCTTCCAGGTGCGCCAGCTTCATTTCGTTAACGCGCTGAAACGCCTCGTAAAACAACTGTCGCGCGCGCCGCTCGTCGCGAGACCAGAGCAGGTCCGCAATCCTTGTTTGTATCTCGAGCTGCAGGTGTGGGTCTGAAAAGCCCCTGGATGTCTCAAGCAAGTGATCGAGTAACAGAAACATTCGCTTTTGGTTTTGCGTTGCAACGGTTTCAGCGCTCGGCTCTGCCTGATTCTCGCCCGGGTTCGAGCGGTGGACCGCAGGCGCGGTCACCGTCCAGCCAAAAACCATTATCAATAACAAGGTCTTCTTAGGACGCGGCGGCATACTCTACTCCTTTGCCGAACCCAATCAGCACTTACTGCGAGGCGTATTCCACACTGGCGGCAGGTTTCGCACACGCGTTTGGTAAACACCTGCTCACTTACACACGGGAACTACGCCGCGGGCGTATCCCTCCACCGTCTCTTCCTCGTCCCCGCTCATCAAATAAATATTGAACTGAGTCACGCCCGCTTCTTGAAGCGCTTTCAGTTTTCGCACGTGCTCGCTTGCGGGGCCGACGATGCAGAAGCGATCAACCGTCTCGTCAGCAACGAACTCCGCGTTCGAGCTTCCTACTTCGGCGTGATGCAGATAGTTGTAGCCCTTTCGGTCGCGAATATATGAAGTTAACTCTTCGGGCAGCTCTTCGGGTTTGTAGCGAGAGACGAGATCGACAACGTGATTCGACACCAGCGCCGGAAACCAGCGCACCTGGTCGCGCGCTTTTTTCAAATCGTCGGACACCCATACCGCAGCGGCGCTCATCACTCGAATCTTTGAAAAGTCGCGGCCGGCTTCTTCGGCTCCTTCGCGTACGAACTGCAAACACCACTTGACCAGGTGAGGGTCCGCGAACTGCAGGATGACTCCGTCGCCGATTCGCCCCGCGCATCGCAGAGCCTTCGGCCCGTAGCCCGCAATCCACACCGGCGGCACGCCCGAGTCCGCCCACGGCATCTGAATCTCGCGGCCCTCGTATTCGATCTTCTTTCCGGCGCACAGGTCTTTGATTACCTGGACGGTTTCTTCAAGTCGCTCGAGCGTCGTCGGCTTCTTGCCCATCACTCGCCGAGAGCTGTCGCCGCGCCCGATGCCAAGGTCCATCCGGCCGCCTGAGATTCGATTCAACGTCGCAAGCAAGCTCGCTGTGACCGTTGCGTCCCGCACTGCCGGGTTCGTCACGCACGTGCCCATTCGCATCCGCTCGGTGTTCACCGCCATCAATGTCATCAGCGGGTAGGGGTCTTGCCACAAGACGTGAGAATCGAAGATCCACGAGTAAGCGAAGCCGGCTGCTTCGGCTTGTTTAGTCAGCGCAACGATGCGCTGATGAGGCATATCGGGTTTGAAGGTGATTCCGAATTCGAGCATTAACGGTCCTCTTCGTTTTATGAGACTAGCTGTTGGCGCGCCTGCTCCACCGCAACTTACCTATCTCCTTAAACTTGCTAACCGCCCACCACGCTTGCGCGCACGAGAGCCTGGTCGAGATCAGCTCTGCGATTACCGGCATCCGTTGGGCCTCGTGGTTTTCAAAAGCTTCAAAGTTCTGATCAAGCAATACCAGCATCGAACTTTTTTCGGATGTCGATCGATCCGACCCTCTGGCCTCGTATCGAGTTCTCGAGGATGCATCGACCCACGGAGTGACGCCCGTACAGGTCATCGTCTTGCGCAGTGTACTAGCCTTCGACCAGCGAGTCATAAGTTTCGGGCCTTCGGTCGCGGTAGAACTGCCAGATGTTTCTAACCTCGCGAATCTCGTCGAGGTTCAAGTCGGCCACCACAAGCTCATCGTTGTCGCGCGAAGCCTGCGCGATGATCTTGCCGCGCGGATTGCAGAAATAGCTCTTACCGTAAAACTCGCCGATGTCCCACGGCTGCTCGTGACCTACGCGGTTGATCGCGCCGACAAAGTAGCCGTTCGCGACCGCGTGCGCCGGCTGCTCGAGCTCCCAAAGATACTCCGACAACCCCGCGACCGTGGCCGAAGGATTGAAAACAATCTCCGCGCCGTTCAATCCCAAGGCGCGCGCCCCTTCAGGAAAGTGCCGGTCGTAGCAAATGTAGACTCCGATTCGGGCACAAGCCGTCTCGAACGTGGGATAGCCCAGGTTTCCCGGCTTGAAGTAGAACTTCTCCCAAAAGCCCGGCGCGGTGTGAGGTATGTGGTTCTTGCGATACTTGCCCAAGTACTTGCCGTCTGCGTCGATCACCGCGGCGGTGTTGTAGTAGACACCGGTGATCTCTTCCTCGTAGATCGGCACGATAATCACCATGCCGTGTTTGCGCGCGACTTCCTGCATCAGCTTCACGGTCGGGCCGTCGGGAATTTTCTCGACCGAGTCGTACCAGTGAGTGTTTTGCTCGGCGCAGAAGTAAGGCGTGGTGAAGACCTCTTGCATGCAGATGATCTTAACGCCCTGGGCGGCTGCCTGCTCGATGAACTTGAGGTTGGTTTCGATGTTGGCTTGTTTGATCTTCTCGATCGGTTGATCAGTCGGGCAAGCGTTCCTCGCTTGAATCAATCCACATCGGACAATTCTTGGCATGGCGAACTCCTAGAGTAGTTGTACGGGCTAAAACCTAATCTTCAAATCAACCCACGTTGTCTGGGGCAAGCCGTCCA
>JBASRN010000060.1:0-12328 GCA_049273855.1 Blastocatellia bacterium | reverse complement strand
CCCCGCGTCGAGCTTGTTCCACACTTTTCAGATCTTGAGGTGAGATGTGGAGAAAGGGATGGTCAATAGTCATCCCAGCCGTCCCACTCCGGCAAAGCTCCGCGCTCTTGTGTCAGTTGTTCCAGCCGCTTGTACAGTCCACCAATGTCGGCGGCGCCAGCCCCAAGTGCGTCTCGAACCTGCATTAGTTCTTCCAGTTCACGCTGCGTCGCTCCGACGCTGCTGGCGGCGCGAGCTTCCAGATAGTCGATTCGAGACTTCAGCGAGTCCATCTCTTGGTCAGCCTGATGGAGCCGCGCTCGGGCAGGCTCGACTTCGTCGGCGCTGGGACCAGTGGCGTTCGACGCGACGCGCAATCCTTCAGGGTTGCTTGAAAGCCTTGACGCGTCCGGGCCGCATGCGTACGTGTTGATGGAGACACCTCCAACTGCCAGACCTTTTCTCCTCGCCGAGCTTATGCGCAATTGGCGATGCCTCTGTCTGTGGTCTCGTGGATCTCTCACCTGTCGGCCCCCTCATTCCTCAAGCGCTTCCTCTGCATCCTTCGAAAGCGCCTAAGCGCTTTTCGCACTTGAAGCGACTCGAATACGGCCATCTCGATCGCTCGCGATCTGGTCTGGGTGCTGTTCACCGCTGACTCGCCCGTGCCGGCGCCTTCGAGCACGATGCGTTTGATCGTGCTAATCTTGGCCCTCGCCAAACGCTCCAGATTCGCGGCATCCTTATCAAGCTTTTTGGACATTGGATCCTCAGCGCTGATCTCACACGGGGCGAGCTTCCTGCTAAGGTCAAACATAACAGCATTTGATTATCACTAAGTTACTTGGTCCTTAACTCTTGGTTAATTGACAGCAACCTGGTGAATGTCTGGCGGGCTCTGATGGAAAAAGGATGATGTCCTCCGCGGCCGAAAAGCCCAATTCCAGGCATTAAATCTTTCTTAATTTCCGTTTGGGGTCGCCTTGACCTGGCCGGAGGCGTGATAGAATCGGCGCGCCTCAACGGCCCCGCAATCGCTATGTGCGAACTGGAGAAACCAATATGCCTAAGGTAGCTCTTGCCGCTATCGAAATAACAGGCTGCGACCCGGAGAAGGTCAAGCGAGGTTCAAAGAGTACCAAGCAATTCGTGTTTCCCTTCTCTCTGACAACCAAGCCGCAGGAGGACTGGGTGGACCTTTTCGAAAGGGTCTGGGATGCGCGGCGAAAAAAGTTGCGGGCGAGAAGAACACGTGCGCGTGTTCGAAGGGGGGAGATTCTGCTTGAGTGCTCCCTGAGCGACGTGAAGCTTGTGTTCGGCGAAATGAAACAATGCGTCGGCGAAGCAAACAAGCGATATGTCGAGTACCTTCAGGAGAAGGCTGAGAAGACCGCCAAGAGGAAGCAGAAGGAAGAAGAGGAACGGCTATCGGTGCTGAGTGCTGTCCGGGAGGCGCTCGACGGGATCGAGTTTTCAGACTCAACGCCAGGCCCGCCTGCAAAACCAACGAAGACCAGGCCTGAAAAGTCGCGCAACGCCGCTGAAGACTAAATGCTATGTATTGCCCGAGGTGCGGGGCGCAGAATGCTGACGCCACGAAATTCTGTCGCGCGTGCGGGGATGATCTGAGCATCGTCGCGCAGGCGATGACACGACACCTGCCAGCGGTTCTCGCCGATAAGCTGGATGCGTACCTGGCGCGTAAGAACGAACGCATACGTCGCGATAGCCTGTTCAACTTCTTCGTTGCGGTTGTCAGCATCGGCTTGGCCCTCTACACACTGAGCATCGGAGCCGGGTACGGCTCTATTCTTGTTCCTCCTGGCGTGCCTGTGCGTCTTGTGGGCCTCATGGGACTACCTCGTTTACAGGCGAAGTCTGTCGGCACACTCGACGGCGGCCAGGTTACCGGGCGAAGCCACTCCAGAACTTGCGCCGCATACCACGGGCCAGACCACTCCTCAACCCGAGCGTGACAGATCCACCGACGAAGCCTCCTGATGGGCCGATTGGCCAGACGAAAGTGAGGCGATGAGGTAGGGTTTGCTTCTTGAGCGGTCGCCCCGTACGAGCGGCTTCTCTCGGATTGCCGAAACCACCCAACATAGTTGTACTACGAACTCGACCCTCCTAGTATTGCAATGGCGCATGCGGACGTCGGATGCTCAGGCCGGCAGATCGGCGAGCAGATCATCCACGGCGGAGGAGATATGTACTGCCCGAAGTGCGGCGCTCAGATTGAGCAGGCCATCAAATTCTGCAAGGCGTGCGGCCTCAAAGTTACTGATCACGCACGGTTGCTTGAGGCGCAACGCGAGTCTGATTCGGAAGGGGAGCAACCGATGCGCCGCGAAAAGCGGATGGTGACCGGTGTCGTGCTGACGCTCGTTACCGCGTTCGACCTGCTCATCTTTCTCACTATTTTCGGCGCGATCACGTTGCCTCACGTTGGATACCGTTCGGACTTTCTCTGGCAGTTGGCTGCCTTTCTGGCGGCGTCGCTGATCACCGGTGGCCTAGGGGTCTTCAACCTGGCTCGCAGTGGTTTCTTCAGCGAGTTACAGGAGCGCCAACTGCGGTACGAACTCGAGCGGATCGAACAGAAACAGAAAGCGCTGGCGGCTAAGACTGAACGAACGGCAGTTGAACCTAAACCTGCGCCGCGGTTGGCCGAGCAAGTAAGCGTGACCGAGGCCACGACTCGAGAGCTTCGAGGTGCGCCAGAGGTGACGCAAGAACGAGATTGAGTGGTTGAGGAGGCCGAACGATGGCGAACGCTGAGAATTCAGGGGTGAAGATTCACTGGGAGGAGCACGGAGAGGGTGATCCGCTCCTGTTGATTATGGGTCTTGGCTATACGTTGGAGATGTGGCATCGCACCGTGCCGTTCTTCGCGCCAAACTACCGGACAAGCGTCTTTGACAACCGCGGCGTGGGGCGGAGCGACGTGCCCGCCGGTCCGTATTCAATCCCATCGATGGCTGGTGACGCCGCTGCCGTGCTCGACTCTGCGGGGGTCGATCGCGCGCACGTGTTTGGCATTTCGATGGGTGGGATGATCGCGCAAGAGTTCGCGCTTCAGTATCCGCAACGCGTGCGCTCGCTGATTCTGGGTTGTACCAGTCACGGGGGGCCGGAAGCAGTTCTGGCGGATGCTGAAGTGCTCACGACTCTCGCGGCGAGAGCGACGATGTCCGCCGAAGAGGGAGTGCGCGCGATGATCCCGTTTGTCTACGATCGATCGACTCCGATGGAGCGAATCGAAGAAGACCTGGTTATCAGGCGCCGGACATTCCCAACGATCCAGGGCTACTTTGGCCAGCTTCAGGGCATCTTCGCCTACGAGTCGCGTAGCCGGCTTTCTCAACTCAAAGTGCCGACGCTGATCGTTCACGGCGAATCGGACCGGCTTGTGCCACCCGAGAACGGCCGTCGGCTTGCGCGGGTGATAGAAGGCGCACGGCTGGAGATGATCGCAGGTGCAAGCCACATCTTCCCTACCGACCAGCCGGAGAAGTCTCATTATGCAATCCAGAGATTTCCGGCTGAGCACAGCAGGTGAAGAACATGGAAATTGCTGTGCCCGGAATGCAGACGTCGGCATTGGAAAGTACTAGACAGTAGAGAGCGGAGATGCAGTCCCCGCTCCCTTTCAGTTATGGTAACTCACCAAGGGTTGTAACTAGTGCGCAGGGACTTGCGCGCCGAACAGTGGATGATAGTTGTCATCGTAGAAGCAGGACTCGTCCCTGTCCGGCAAGCATCCGTCGGTTCGCGAAGGTTGACCCTTCCAGTTTCGCGATCCGGACAGGGACCAGTCCCGCTCCTACATGCATCGGGCGCTTCGCCGCCCGATCAAACTGCCGGGCCATCCACATCTTCCAGAAGATGAATGGCCCCTATCGCGTCCCCTGGGACGCCGGCCAATACTATGGTAACGGGACCTGCTGAAATCGAGGTGAAGTCTTCTTGAACCTTCTGTGAATCTTTGGCAGGAGGCGGCATGATAGAGACGCTCCAGAGAAGCCCTCGATAATTCGTTGAGACGGAGATGTGAAATCAAGCACCTACACAACGCGTCTCGCTTGGCGGGGTTCCTGGGAGAGGTCTCTGTGAGTCGTCAAATAAGGGGGACTGACAGTTCTTCAGCGGACCGGTAGTCGCCGACCTTCAGCGGATGGAAGCGGAACTCCCAGAAGCCCTGCCAGCGTCGGAGCTATATCACGCATATCGATTTGACCGAGGTCGCGCCCCGCCGCGATGCCCGGACCCGCGACGAAGAACGAAGAGTTCATCTCAATCACATCGGGCGCGTAGCCATGGGTCCCTGCCGATCGCACTACGGCAGTCACCGCGCCCTGAAGCTTGGTCCCCAGCCGATAGCCCGGCTTCAGCGCCACAACGAAAGCGGAATCCGGGAAGCCTCCCGTCGCGGGAACCCCAGCGCGATCGACAACCTTTGCTACGCCCGATGAACTGTCGCTCGCGAGGCGATTCAAAACATCAGCCGTTTTCGTTCTCGCTTCGTCGTCAGCTTCATCTCGAAGCATGATTCCGGCCGACCCTCCTCCGTACCAGGCAAAGGCTCGCCATGATTTCACCTTGCCTTGCTCGTTCAGCTCGATCAGTCCCGCTTCCCGAAGAGCGGAGTTCAGGTTGACTTCCTTGTCGGTGAGTTTGAAGCCGTGATCCGACACGACGCAAATAACCGCTCGGCCCCTGCCGTTTTTCTCCGCGGCTGCCCGAATCTGTCCGATGATCGCATCCAGCTTTTCGAGTACCGCAAAGGTCTGGGTGCTGTACGGACCGCTCCGGTGTTCTTCGTCGTCGAGACTGCCGAAATAAGAAAGGTGAAACCGCGGCTTCTTCTTTTCGAGAACGTAGACACTGAAAGCCGCGCGGCGAGTGTCCCCCGCCGGCGAGTAGTCGTTGCCATCGCTGTACGCGCCAATCGCTGCTTCGGCTTCGCTCAGCAGTCCCGGAGTCGAGAAAGCCCGAATCGCCTTTCGATCCTCCGCGTTGTCGGCTCTCCAATATTGCACGATATTGAACGTGATGTTTGCTCCGACCGTCACCGGCCAATCGACATTTCCTGTCGTGAGCCCTGCCTTCGCGCAGGCGTCCCAGAGAGTTGGGACTTTGATGTCTTCCGAATACCAGTACCAGCCATTCATGTTCTTGCCATAGGGATCGAACGGCGAGTTAGCGATCACTCGATGTTTGGGCGGCGCGACTCCGGTCACCATCGTCGTGTGGCTTGGATAAGTCACCGTCGGCAGCACTCCGGTGACTCCGGACGCGTGAGCGCCCTCAGCGACCAGCCTGCGCAAGTTGGGAATCTTCAAGCCGTGCTTCTCTGCTTCGAGCACATGGTCGGGCTTCAAGCCATCTATCGAGATCAACACAACCGGAACGGCGGGTTGCGGCTCGGCGGGCGCGGGCAGCGCGGGCGCCGAGATTGCCAGCAGCAGAAACACTCCAAGGACTTTTCGTCGCATAGTTCCTCGAGTAGCTATCACGGCAGCGGAGATATTCCAAGTAGCCAACGCAAGATTAACAAAACATTCCTGACTTGTTCACCTTGATTTCAGAACTGCAATAGCATCCCGGCCGCAGTAGGCCGCCCAGTGTTCTTCTGAGGCCACCCATAAGTTACAAAGATTTAAACTGGGCTTCACCGGGCATTAACCCGTCCCTGCTAGATTCCACACTTACCCAGGCGCAGCAAAAAAGAGAACCCCCGATCACGTCTTGGCCCGAGTGGCTGAACGACTGCGGCCAGAGACAGAAACTCTTTCGCGAAACCACCTTGATAATTTTACACACTCTAACAGGAGGCACACATGCATAGCGCAGGAAAAGATGCGGTTTTTCCGCTTGATCTGACGGGCGGTCATACCACTGGGAAACCTTCGGAGAGAGCGAACTCTCGATTGATGCCGGATTTCAGAAGGCTACGGAGGGTCATAGTGCACCTGCTAATTGCAGTGCTGGGCACGCCGGCCCTCGCCGTGCTTGCGCAATCAGGGCCAACGGGAACACTTGCCGGCGTTGTAGTGGATTCAAGCGGCGCAGTTATCGCCGGCGCGACTGTGACGATCACCAACATCGCGACCGCCTACAAAAGACTACTGGCGACGGACGCGGAAGGCCGGTTCAGGGTCACAGCTCTGGAAGTCGGCCCCCACGAAGTCGTTGTCGAGGTAGCCGGGTTCAAGAAAGCCATCTTCGATCGCGTTGATGTCGAAGCGGCCGTGCCCCGCACTTTGGATGTTAAGCTCGAGCCTGGAGCGGTTGCCGAGAGCGTAAACATTGAGGCTGGGACCGAGGTGGTACAGAGCGAAACAGCAACGACGTTTCGGCAACTAAACTCCGTTGAGCTGCAGGAAGTGCCTTCATCGACCCGAAGCTTTACGCACCTTCTGTCGGCGGAAGCCGGAGTCAGCGCCGATTTACCGCCAGTGCTGACCAACAGCAACGGCAACCTTTCGCCCTCGGTCAACGGGTTGCGCACCACGTCAAACAGTCTGCAATTCAACGGCATCGATACGACGAACATTACATCGAACGAAGGCTCGCTGACCGACAATATTTCCCCGGCGCCAGAAACGCTTCAGGAAGTTAAGCTGCAGACGAGCCTCTATGACGCGTCAACCGGGCGAAGCGGCGGCGGGAATTTTCAATTGATCACCAAGTCCGGTGGAAACCAGTTTCACGGGTCCGCCTACTGGTTTGTTCAGAACGAAATCTTCAATGCCAACGATTTCTTCTTTAACAAGGACGGTATCGAAAGGCCAAAGGCGCGTCGGAACGAGGCCGGATTCACAATCGGCGGTCCAATCATCAAAGAGAGATCGTTCTTCTTTGGAAGCTACCAGCGGACCCAGGCGATGACCGGGTTTGTGCCGACGGCTCAAAGCATCACTTTGCTGCCCAGGGCACTGGATCTGGTTGGCGATAACCGGTCTGCCGCCGCGCTTGTCGCCGCCTTCAAGCTGCTAAATCCAGCGTTCAACCTCAACGCCTCGCAAGTGTCGTTGTTTGCGCTGAACCTGTTCAATCTACGAAACCCGGCAACCGGCAACTTTGTAATTCCGGCGCCGGGCAGCCTTCCGGGAACAAAGAATCTGTTTGACGCTAATGGGCTTCCGCTGGTCGATCTTGAAGGAAATCCGCTGGTACGTATGCGCCAGGTCTTTCCCGCTGAGTTCGAGCAAGACCAGTTCACGCTTCGCAACGATACGCAGCTTACTGCGGCCAACAAGCTGGCTGTGACGTTCTTCTTTTCGAATTTCCCTGGCCTTGATCCTTTTCCGGATCCCTCGAGCCTTGCATCCCCGTTCACCCTCGAGCGTGACGACCGCGCTCGGGCGCTTTCCGCTTCTGATATTCATTTGTTTGGGAGTCGGACGGTTAACGAAGCGCGCTTTGGCTATTTCCGGCTAAACAACACGCGGCAGGGATCGGCGCAGTTTGACGGCATCACAAGCGAAAGCGTGCTGGAGGGCACTGGTGTATCGATTGAGCAATTCAACCCTTCAGTGCTATTCGATGACAGCCCGGCCACGCGGCGTCTCGGGCACTACACGGCCGCTCCTAATTTCAACTTCTCGTTCGGCTACCCCAACGACGCTTTTAACACGCGCAAGCAGCAGACCTATACGATAGCCGACATTCTCTCTCATACACGAGGGGCCCACACGTGGCGGATGGGCGGCGAGTACAAGCACCATTTCTATGACACCAGTTTGCCCGAAGAACAGCAGACCGAGTTTGAAAAACAGCGCGGCTTTACGGCTCTGGTGCGAGGGGTGACAACCGAAGCCGATACCCAGTTCGGCATTACCGAAAAGAATTTCCGCATGCGAGACCTGAGTTTTTTCGTAGCTGACGACTGGAAGGTTTCACCACGTCTCACGCTCAACGCAGGGCTGCGGTGGGACTGGTTCGGATGGCCGACCGAAAAGAACGGTCGCATCGGCAACGTGGATTTCGAGCAGGTCGGGCCTACCCTCTTGCCGAGCGCCTTTATTGTGCCTGAGAACGTTAAGCCCACCGGGTTCGACGCAATTGACGCGACGGTCGCGTCCGCGGTGAAAACGGGTAACAAGCACACGCTGAATGGGGAGGATCTGAATAACTTCCAACCGCGATTGGGATTAGCCTGGAGCCCGTTTGACTCGAGCCGTATGGTTGTTCGCGGAGGCTATGGAATTTTCTTTGACCGTCCATCGGCGGCCTTCGTCAATACCATTTTTTCGAACTATCCGTTCCTGCGCGAAATCGAAGTAACGGCTCCGAGCAACGGCGTTCCGTTCCTGACCGCGTTCTCGCAGCAGAATCCGAACCTGCCGTTCAGCCAGTTTCTGCCGTTCAGGCTAGTCCTCAGAAACGGCGTTTATGAGATACGCGACAACACCGGTGTGATAAGGGGCGCGGACGGCTCGCTCAACGCGCTTGATCCCTCAACCGGACAACCCACGCGCGGCAACATCGCGGAGACTTTCGAGTTTCGCGCGATAGACCGCGACTTGCGCACACCTTACATTCAGCAATGGAATCTCGGGATCCAGTACGAGGTGGCAAAGAACCTACTCGTGGAGGCGCGATACGTCGGAACCAAAGGGACTAAGCTGCTGCAAGCTCTAGCGTTCAATCAGCCGTTCGATCTGAACGATCCCTCGACGCCCGATGCTATTTACCAGCGCTTCACTGACGCTTACGTTGCGGCCGGCTCGCCTCGCGGGCCACTCAACGCGGGAAACACCGCGCGCGAGCGTGGGCTGGGAAGAGCATTCGGTTTTACCAATCCACTCACCGGCCAGGTTGATTTCAACTTCTCTCAGCCGGTCGCGCTTGTGAACGGCCAGCCCAATCTCACCCAACGCGTCATAATCCCGTTTGAAGCTCGCGGCGTGAGCCTCGGATTCAACATACCCGAAGCAGTGCTTCTCACATCAAGCGGCAATTCAAATTATCACGGATTGCAGCTTGGATTGACGAAGCGGATGTCGAACGGGCTGCAGTTCAACGCCGCGTACACCTTCTCAAAATCAATGGACACAAGCTCGACCGATCCCGGTTCCACTGCCGGGGGCGGAAAGCCCGATGTTCCCAACGCCGGGTTCGTAGTTCAGGGCAATCAGCGAGACGTCCGCTCGAATCGCGCGCTTTCGGACTTTGATCGCACGCACCGATTCTCGCTTTCCTACGTCTACGACCTTCCGGCCTTTGGGCTCGAGTCGCAATTCGTCACTGGCTGGCAGATAGCCGGGTTCATTCAGGCGCAATCAGGCACGCCGTTCAGCATCTTCACATCGGAGCCTGAAGCCCGAACGCTTGCCGACCTGCTGTCGCTGGATGAGGGGGCGGGCGGTCTGTTCCGGCCGGGGTTTGGCCGTCCGAGCCTCACACCAGGTAGTACACTTGAGGATCTCAGGCAAAAGGGAGACGACCCAACCGAAGCCTTCTTCAACAAGGACGTGCTTGCCAGCCCGCTCGGAGGGTTCGGCAACATCGGACGTAACGTGTTACGCGGATTAAGCCAGAAGCGGTTCGATATGAGCTTGTCGAAGACGACTCGCATCGTTGAGAACGTGAATCTGGAGTTCCGATGGGAAGTCTTCAATGTCTTCAACAATGTGAACTTCGCGACGCCCAACAATGACCTTCAAGACAAGCTCGACCTTGGAACCATCACCAACACGGTCGGCGGCCCGCGAGTGATGCAGTTCGGCTTGAAATTGAGGTTCTGAAGTCCAACGGTGAAAGTGCACGCTGCACTCACTGTCGTCGCTCGAAGTTCTTTCGGGTGTGAGGCCGTGCGACACAATTCATGTCGCACGGCCTCTGGTCTTTTTTCAGCGGTGCGGCCGGCGACGATTGCTAAGCTTGCAGCTTCGCCGTGAGTGCTTTCACCCTTGCTTCGATCGCGTCCCGTACCCCGCGAAACTCAGTCGGGTCCATCTCCTTCGGATCAGGTATCGACCAATCCTCTCGATGCCTGGCGCGAACGAACGGGCACTCGTCTCCACATCCCATCGTGATCGCGTAGTCGTACTCCACGTCGGGAACTTCAGCGAGCGACTTCGATGCGTGGGCGGCGAGGTCGTAGCCGATCTCGCGCATCGCGTCGATGGCTTTGGGATTGACGCGCCCCGAAGGCCGCGAGCCTGCGCTGTAGACCTCGACATTCTCGTTGCCATGAATGCGCGCGAACGCTTCGGCAATCTGGCTGCGGCACGAGTTCTCTACACAAACAAACAAGACCAGTTTTCTGCCCGGCATAGCCCCTCCCAGCATTCCGAAAAAACGCCTCCAAGGAGCGGGTGATAATTCGAAGTCTTCTCTGCGTGACCTTTGCGACTCCTCGTCTCGGCGGTGAAAGGAGACGCCAAGAGACCTCACCGCAGAGTAGCCGAGCACCGAGGGTTTGCACAATTGAGCTTCACGAATGTCTCGGGAACATCTCCGACCAGGACGCGCAAGACGTCCTGCTTCTTACTCATTCTTCTGTACGGCCCTCTTGATGATCTGAAAGCGGGAGGCCCCTGGGTAGAGGTGTATCAAGTGCATATAGCAGTCCCCGCCGCCCAACTCCGTCATTCGCGCCTTAGATCGCTCCAGGAGTAGTTCGTAATCGGCGTCTCTGAGTTCCTCGTCCTGAACAATCTCCGTCATGGCCGGGATTCCTGGTTGTTGGGAAAGACGGCTACCACCGAATCGAGCAACGAACTCTTTGGCGTCCGTATCTCTGAAGATTTTCGTCGCGAAGATGATGGTTTGAGTGGAAGACGCGTATACAGCAATGTCCTCGAGGTGTTTGCTCGGCATCTTACTAGAATCCTATTTGATTTTGGGACCTAATCTCTCGTGCTTCTTATCACAGGTGGCGAATCCGTTCAACAACTTTATCGCCTCCTAATCTCGGGCTTGTAGTTGTTAATTCCGACCCACGAGTTTCAGGCAACTACCCGACAAGATTTTGCTTGACTCGTTCCCGTATTTCCAGTATTGTCGAAATATGAAGGACGCAGCCGCTAAATACGCAGACATGTTTGCGGCGCTGGGCTCGGAGCCAAGGCTTCAGATAGTACGGCTTCTGCTCTCGGCTCATCCGGACGGGTTGATCGTTGGCGACTTGCAGTCCGAGCTTGGAATACCCAACTCGACCCTCTCCCACCATCTCGAGAAGCTTCGGATGGAAGGGCTCGTTGAAGTTCGAAAGGACAAACAGTGGCTCTGGTACTCGGCCAATGCACAAACGCTTCAAGACCTGCTCGGCTTCCTCTATGCCGAATGTTGCACACGCAGCAGCGCGGTCGAACCGATCACGATTACCTCGGCTAAGGCACGAAGATGATTGGCGACAACACAACGGGAATATTTTGCACAACCAGAATAACGGAACGCGACGGCCTGACCAGCGTTTGCAACGGAACTGAAATCAGATTCCAGGAGGCGTGCAAATGAAGTCGATAGACGGAGATGGACCAACGATTAGGGCGAAGCTCAGTGTTGCTGTGGCGATTCTCTGCTTGCTGGTGACCGGCGCTTTGGCGCAAGACCCGTTGAAGGCGTTGCCGCAAGCTTACAAGCTGGTGTTTGAGAATGACTGGGTGAAGGTCACTCGCGTGCACTATGCGCCGAACGAGAAGCTCCCGGCGCATGAACACACCCAGACGGCGTCGGGCTATGTTTACTTGAATGATGGCGGGCCGGTCGTCTTCAACCATATAGGACTGGACTACGGGGCGGTCACTCGGCCTGCAACCAAAGCCGGAAGCTTTCGACTTTATCGCGGGCTCAAGGAAATACACGAAGTCGAAAACAAGTCCGACCTTCCAAGCGATTTTCTGCGAGTGGAATTCAAGACCGAGCCGATAAACGACAAGGTCTTGCGCGGCCGGTTCTTTCGTGAAGACTATCCCGCCGGTGAGAACTTTCAGAAGGTCCAGTTCGAAAACGAGCAAGTGCGCATAACTCGTCTGGTTTGCGCGCCCGGCAAGCGGCTGGACGTCTCGACCGGCCCGAGCGAACCGGCGCTGCTCGTTGCGCTGACTCCGTCAAAGTTCAGGGTTCATGAAAATAAAGGCAAAGGGTCGGCATTAGAGCTCAAGACGGGCCAAACCGGTTGGGTTCCGACCAGCCAACAGAAGGGATTTGAGAATACGGGCGCCGCGCCCGCGGAGATGCTGCGGTTCGATTTCAAAACGAAGCCTCTCTCCAAAGACATCCTGGAGAAAGATAAGAAGCACGAGCACTCAAAGAATTAGAAGGTATGCAAACTCATGTAGGGGCGGCCCTCCGTGGCCGCCCCTCCTCGCCAGGCCCGACATCTAACGGAAAG
>JBASRN010000058.1:0-21188 GCA_049273855.1 Blastocatellia bacterium | reverse complement strand
GTATTGCAGCGAATGCACAGGCTCTTGCGCGGGTCCTGCTCATTGAGCTGCACGCCAAGCGGCGTGTGAAATGGCTTCAAGCCAAGCCGCGCGAAGTCGTCGCTCAAATGCTGAATGCGAGGCTCGTGACTGACAGCGGGATGCGGATAAGGAGCGCTGGCGCCCGGGTCCGTAGGATCCTCGCCGCGCTCGCCGTGAACGTGATAGAGCTGCTCCGCCTGTGTGTAGTAAGGCTCGATATCATCGTATGAAATCGGCCAGGCGGGCGAAACGCCGCCGTGGTGCCGGAGTTCGCCGAAGTCTTCTTTTCGCAAACGAAACAGCGCCGCGCCGTAAAACTTCGTGTTGCCGCCGACATAGTAGTTCGTATGCGGGTGAAGCTCCTCGCCTTTTGTATCGCGCCACTTTTCTTTCGTCTGATATTTACCTTCGAGGTTGACGGCCTTGGGGTCCCAATTGTCCTTCTCGCGAGGCACGTAATCGCCGCGCTCGAGGACCAGGATGCGCTTGCCGGATGGCGCGAGCCTGTAGGCCAAAGTGCCTCCGCCGGCGCCGGTCCCGATGATGATGACGTCGTAATGGTTTGCGTTTGACACAGCTCTCCCTCCAAGTTGAAAAGCAAGGCCTCGGTTGAATCGGTTATCGGTCAATCCGCCGCGCTGAGCGGCCTTGAAGTTCGTAACACCTGTTGAATGACTGGGGCCGGATGAAAAATTCCCGATGTCAGAGATTCATCACGCTTGCGCGGGCATGGCGTTTTCCACGGCGGCCTGAATGCCGTAGGCTTGGGAGAATTCGGCTAGCTCGGTCCGCAAGAGCTTTCTTCCGCGGTTCAGTCGCGACATCACTGTTCCTTGCGGAATGCTCAGAGTCTCCGCCACCTCTTTGTACGAGAAGTCCTGCACATCGGCCAGGACCAGCACTTCTCTGTACTGTCGGGGTATGCGGTCAAAGGCCGCGATCACATCTTCGTCAGTTAGTTGCTGGGGAACCGGCGGCTCATACACCAGCGCGGCTTCCAGCTCGACATTGTCGTCTCTGGTCGATCTTAGGTTGAAACTGAACCTCTTCCGGCGATTGTGTTGGATGACATGAAACATTATCTTGTAGAGCCACGCGCGGCAGTTTGTACCGAGCTCAAACCGCTCAAAAGATTTCCAAGCCTGAAGGAAGGTCTCCTGAACCACGTCTTCGGCTTCGCTCTGACTGCCAAGCACGCGGCGAGCGGTTCGGAACAAGTCGTCCATGTGCGGCAGCGCCGCTGACTCAAAATCTCCCACTGTCGTCGAAGTGTTCATCGCAGATCCTTCTTTCGTTAGCGATTTGCTACTTGCTCGGCAAAACCGCGTGCTTTAGTTCCTCGTTCAGGAAGG
This sequence comes from Blastocatellia bacterium, assembly GCA_049273855.1. Taxonomy (GTDB): domain Bacteria; phylum Acidobacteriota; class Blastocatellia; order UBA7656; family UBA7656; genus Onstottus_B. The sequence continues at coordinate 19,815 of JBASRN010000058.1, read as the reverse complement.
GAGAGCAGTTTGTGAGGGCTACGCCGCGGCTCCTCAGCTGCTGGAGTAGGGCGATCGCGGCGCGGTCTGCAAACGACAAGTCAGCAAGGTCGAGCCTAAGCCCATGACCCTTCGAGAGATGCTTCTCGCAAGCTCTCTCCACTTCCACTGCGAGCGTTCCTACCAATCGTCCCTCAAGACGGAGCGTCGCGCCGTCCCCGTTTAGCTCGATCTCTGAAATCCTCAACATTCCCTTTTGCTCCCTTGGTTTTGATTCAGCGCTGCTTAGGGCAACGGTGATGCCAGACTTAAGTCGGCCGGTAGCAAACTGCTAAGATAATGATCAGCCGTGCTTTAGCAGGATTGTCGAGAAGCTGGGTGTTGTAGCCCACGAACCTTCGTGGGTGGCCCGTGGGCTCGGGCTACGAGATTTCGTGGGCAGCCACCGTTTCGCGGGCGGGTCGTTGGATGCCGAGCTTCTTCATCCGGCTGCGAAGAGTGTTGGGATGGAGGTTGAGCAGCCGCGCGGCGCCGCGAGCTCCTTCAATTACCCATCGCGCCTGTTCGAGCACCGAGATAATGTGCCGGCGCTCCATCTCTTCAAGCGTAGCCGGAGACTCCGGCGAGGACTTGCCTGCAACAGCCGGTGCTGCTGCGGCGCTCACACTACGCGCGCTTAGGGACGGGGCTGTGATGGACTCTGAAGTAGGCTGGGCCTGCAGCACGCTCGGATCGAGTGTGAGCACGGAGCTCTGCGCGAGCACCACTCCGCGTTCGATCACATTCTGCAACTCACGAATGTTACCGGGCCACGGATACTGGATAAGCAGCTCCATCGTCTCTTGCGACACGCCGTCCATTCGCTTGCCGAACTTTTTACCGAAGCGGGAGAGGAAGAACATCACGAGCTGCCCTATGTCCGAGCGACGTTCGCGCAGCGGCGGGATGTAGAGCGGAAAGACATTCAATCGGTAGAAGAGGTCGGAACGGAAACGGCCCTCCCGCGCAGCTTCGTCAAGGTTGCGATTGGTTGCGGCGATGATTCTTACATCTGCGCGAACTGTGCGGCTGCTGCCCACCGGCTCGAACTCGCCTTCCTGCAACACACGAAGGAGTTTGACCTGCGTTTCGAGCGGTAGTTCGCTGACCTCATCAAGAAAGAGCGTTCCGCCATCGGCCAGCTCGAACCGCCCGGTGCGCCGGTCGACTGCGCCGGTGAAGGCGCCCTTCACGTGACCGAACAGTTCACTCTCAACCAACCCGGCTGATATTGCCCCGCAGTTCACTTTCACAAGCGGGTGATTCTTACGCGCGCTGCGATCGTGGATCGCGCGGGCGATAAGTTCTTTGCCGGTCCCGGTCTCACCGCTTATGAGCACCGTAGAATCGGTCGGCGCCACTCGCTCGAGTTCCTGAAGCACCGCGAGCAACGACGGACTGGTACCGACGATTTCACCAAAGTTATGCTGGCCCTGGATCTCTTCCTGTAGGTAAATGTTCTCTGCGTGAAGACGATTCTTTAGTTGCTCGACCTCCGCCAGCGCCCGACGAAGCTCCTGCTCGGCCTTCAGTCGCTGCAATTCCGCGCCGGCCCGAGCTGCGAATATGGACAGTACAGACATCGCGTGCGAAGCATTCGGCATCGGTTTGACATCGAGGACCGCCAGATGTCCGATGATGTCACCGGAACCCGTGTACATAGGAAGGCCGATAAAACTCTCCGCCTCCATACTCACCAGGGGAGTGTCGTGCGGGAAGAGCTGCTGGAGATTATCGGCATGGTGGCACACCTCTCCTTCAAAAACTCGCTCGCACGGGGTCAGCGCCAGGTCGTATTCGATATTGTCCGCCAGTGATTCTCCGCTCCAGAAGGCCAGCGTACGCACTCTGGTTTTGGTTTGATCTGTGCACTCGGTAACAAAAGCGTACCGGACACCGATGGCCGAAGCCAGATGGCGAACCAGAGCGGAGAAAAAATCGCCTCCGGTTACCGCAGCCGTTCCTTGGACGACTGACCGCAGCGTCTCCTCAGCTTGCCGCCGCTGCGCGGCCTCCTGCTTCATCTCATCATAGATTCTGGCGTTCTCGATCGAGATGGCAGCCTCTGAAGAAATCAGTTGCAGGAGTTTGATCCGGTCGCTCGTGAAGGCACCGGTGACCAGATTGTTTTCGAGATAGAGCACTCCGATGAGACGGCACTGCTTGAGCACCGGCGTGCAAAGGATCGAGCGAGGCCGCCTGCGCGCCACGTATTCATCGGAGGCGTAGCGATCGTCGGCGCGAGCATCCGCCAGGACGACGCTCTCGAGGGTTCTTCGGACGTAGTTGACGATGCCCTTCGACAGGCTCATATCACCGTCAAGCGGAATGGCGTCGTGGAGCTTCACCTCGACTGTGTCCATCGTTCCTTCGGCTTCAATGAAAGCCTTCCCATCTCGCTCGAGGATGAGACTCCCACGCTCAGCGCCAGCGTTTTGGATGGCTATACTCATCAATCTTCCGAGCAGCGTCTCCAGATCGATCTCGCGTGCCATCACCTGCGCCGCCTTCATCGCTGTCGCGACGTCAAGGCTCTCATCGCCGGCTGCCGCGCCTATCTCCGATCGCGTTCGCTGCGGTCTCAAGCGCCGCTCAAGCAAGTCTCCGTATTTCCGATCGAGGTCGTCTACCTTTGCGGCGGCGCCCCACTGCGCGTAGCAATCACGAGCTTCGGAAAGGAAAACTTCGGCAATCTTCTCCTGACCACGACCTAGCCAGAACTTAGCGCAAAGCTCGTTCGCCAGTGCTTGATGCTGAAGCAGCCCAGTCTCGCCGGCGTAACGAACTGCCCGATCGTAGAGATCCTGAGCCAAGAAATCGCGGCCCGAAATGCGTTCGATCTCGGCAGACAGCAACAGCGAATGGCAGAGAAAGTTCTCCGGACAGCTCTCCGCCAGGACCTCGAATGATCGCTGCGCCTTTTGCATCTCCTCCAGGTAAGCCGTTCTCTCATCGTCCGCCGCACTGGCGTAATTCGCGGCCAGCGTAAGGCAATTCCAAAACTCGAACAGCACCGGCCAGATTGTTCCCGAGAGCTGATACACGGTCCAGCGCGCGGCGCGCGCGGCCTCCAGCGCCTCCGCATACTTCTCAAAGACAAAGCAGAGGTGCAGCCTGGCGACGGCTTGAAACGTTGTGAAGAACGCGTTGCCTCGATAAGTCGCCGCGTACTCGTTTTCATCGAACGTTTCGTCGGACAGCGAGGTGGGCGAGATTGTCCCTCCCTCGAGAGCTCGCGCCCAATTCAACATGATCTTCAGAGCGTCGGCAAAGCTGGTGATCTTCAGCTTGTTGATCAAGGCCAGGTTGGGCGAGTAGTCGCGGACAAATTGTCCAAGGTCCTGGAACGAAAGAAGGGCCGGCCAGGTTTCAGTGCAGGCGCCATACGCCCCGTAGAGAAAATCGCCGGTCTCGAGCCCGCTGCGGCAAGCCTCGCGCGCATAAGGCAGGCACTCTTGCATCGGACGCCGCCAGAGGCTTACGTGGGCGTGGAACTGCTGATTAATTTTTGCGCGCCGTTTCGAGTCGTTAAAGCGTTCGTTGACCTGCAGGGCCAGCCTGCCAAATTCGTAGGCAGACTTGTAGTCCTCGCGCACCGGCCCCACCGTGATCGCATGCGTTACATATCCGTAGGCTGACTCGGCGATGTTTCCGTTCACCAGGGAGAGACGAACCATTGTGGCCGAGATCAGCCGGGCGAGCACCGGATCCCCAACGATATAGGCCGAGGACCAGATGTCGGTAAGGGTGTTCATCACCATCCTGGTCGCGGAGTCGGTCATGACCGGAAGATCGATAAGCGATTCGATGCTGCGCTCACCGAGCAAGGACTGAATGGCCTGAATCTCACTCTCCAGAGCTTGTTCTTTTTGTTCGGCGGAATCTGGAAACGAGACGCCGAACTGCGCGAGGCTCTCACGGGCGACCGCAAGGGCATCTCCGTAGCGCGACATGTTCTCGTACTGCACGCTGCGCAGGCGGTAGACTCGGGCCTTATCCAGGCTGGTCATTGCGCGCTTGAGCAGCAAGTCGAATCGCTGTTCCGCCTCGTCGAAGATGCCGCATAGGTACTGGCACTCGGCGGCTTCAATGTTCAATTCGAAAGCAAGCGTGTAGTCGGTCTTCCATCGCTCTTCAGTAAGAAGACTCAACCCTGCTTTTAGATAATCCAACGCAGCTTCATAGGCGGTTGATGATTTGGCTTTCTGGCCGGCGCTCAGGTTGATGCGCGCAAGCCCGAGCCGCTCGGCCTCGTCGGCGATCAGGTCCCTGCCAATATTCAAATGGTGAGCGACATCAAAAAGCTTCTCGTCGCTGTTTGCGAGTTCTGCGCGTTCCAACAGCAAGCGGCCCAGATTAAGATGGACCATTTGTTTTCCTTCGGTTGGAATCAACGCATAAGCGGCTTGCTGCACGCGGTCGTGAAGGAACGAATAAGATTGCGAATTTACGATTTCAGATTGCGGAGTGGAAGACGAAGAATCCGCAATCCGTAATCCGCTGCCACCAATTGGGAGGACTAACCCTTCCTGGATCGCCTCTTTGCGATCGGCCGCCGCTTCGTCCGCCGATTGCTGACTTACGATCGAGAGCGTGTTGAGGTCGAATTGGTTCCCAATGCACGCGCCGAGCATCAGCGCGTTTTGCGCCTTCGGTGAAAGCCGCTGGATCTTCCTGGTCATCAGATCAACGACGTTATCGGTTATCCCGGCGGCGGCGATCGCATCCATCTGGAAAGCCCAGTGACCCTTGTCGTAGTCAAACGCGATCAGCTTCTCGCGCCAGAGCGCCTTCAAAAACTGAATCACGAAGAATGGGTTGCCGCCGGTCTTCTGCGAAACGAGATGCGCCAGCGGCTCACCCTCGGCTGGATCGCAATGAAGGGTATCAGTGATCAGCGACATCAAGTCCGCCGGTTCGAGAGGGCGCAGCGACATCTGGTGAAGCAGGACCCCCTCGGCCTCAAGCCCGCCCAGAGCCCGCACCAAGTGATGAGCCGCGTCGACTTCGTTGTCTCGATAAGCGCCTATCAAGAACAGGTGCTGAACGTCAGGGCTCGTGAGCAGCGGCCCCAACAGATTCAACGTGGCAGAATCCACCCACTGCAGGTCGTCCAGAAAGATCACCAGCGGATGCTCTTTGCGGGCGATCGCGCCGACGAAATTCTGAAAGACGAGACGAAAACGATTTTGCGCTTCCGTCGGCGCGAGTCCCGGCGAAGCAGGCTGCTTGCCCAATATCAATTCGATTTCCGGAATGACCTCTGCTATCACGCTTCCGTTGACGTCCAGGGCTTCAGAGAGCCTGGAACGCCATTCGGCTAGACGATCTTCGCTTTCGGTCAACAGTTGCTGGATGAAGCCTCGAAATGCCTGGATCAATGCTCCGAACGGCGTGCTGCGAGCAATCTGGTCGAACTTGCCCCCAATGAAATACCCGCGCTGTCGAACGATGGGCTTGTACAGCTCTTGAATCAGCGAGGTCTTTCCTACGCCCGCATAGCCTGAGACCAGCATCATCGCGGCCGGGCCTTCGCACACGCGATCGAAAGCGCCGAGAAGTTGTTCGACCTCCTGATCTCGCCCATACAGTTTCTGCGAGATCACGAAATGGTCGGGCACGTCACGTTGTCCGAGCGGCAATGTACCGATTCGGCGGTGGGCCGCCCATTGCGCCGCGCAGGCCTCGAGGTCTTCTCTGAGACCCATCCCGCTCTGATAGCGATGCTCGGCGTTCTTGGAGAGAAGCTTCATTATGATTTCAGAAACTGGTCCGGGAAGCTTCGGATCGACTTCCGCGGGAGTCGGCGGCGTTCTGGCGATGTGCCCGTGAATGATTTCGAGCGGGTCATCGGATCTAAACGGGCGAACGCCGGTCAGAAGCTCATACAAAATGACGCCGAGCGAATAGAAATCAGTTCGGTGGTCGGTGGCCCGATTCATGCGTCCAGTCTGCTCAGGCGAAATGTATGGGAGCGCGTCGCTCGACAGTCGCTGCGGAAGCAGCCAATGGCTCTCGCTTGCGGCCCCGCAAGCAAAGCTGAAATCGGTGAGTTGCGTCTCGCCAGTCGCCGGGTTGAAGACCACACTTCGCGGGTTCAAGTTACGATGAATGATATCCTGGCGGTGGAGCTTTGAGAGAATCGCCGCGAGCTGAATCGCTACCTTGAAAAAGAAATCAAGATCGGCGTGATGCGTTGCGAACTGCGCCTGAAGCGGTACGCCGCCTCGATCTTCCAGGACCAGGCAACACTGACCTTCCTGGCGAAGCAGTTCGTAAACTCGAGGGACGCCCTCTATGAAAAGCTCGCGAAGGGTTTCGAACTCATGTTCCAGCAATTCCACAGCAGCGCCGCCCTGTGGATTGCGACGGGCCGTCTTGAGCAGCACCGGCGTTTGATCTTCGACCCTCCTGCCTTTGCGAAGCGCATACCAATCGTTCCCGTCGAGTTCCTGGATGATCTCGTAATTGGGAATAACCATAGCGCCACCGACAATTGTCACCTTATCGACCGTAGAGTCTTGATTCCTGCCTGAGCCGTTGCTTGCGGCCGGCTCGTCCGGCGTTTTTGGGCTTCACCTCAGGTGATCGTCACGCAAGCAGGCACATGCTAATGGAATCGCTTGATGGCAGTAAAGGCGAGCCTGATATTGGACGCAGCAACCAATTATTCGTCAGTTTGAGATTAGGCACGGCACGCCGGAAGCCGGCGCTCTCCTCTTATTCGCCGTTTGGGCTGTTGACAGTCTCTACTACTTAAGCGATATCGATTGTACCCATGACCTCTCACAGGCTACGGTTGACGGTCATCGGCCCGATGTCGTAGAGGTTGCACATGCGCGCTGGGCGACAAGCGCCTGCATTACGGCATTGGACCTGTGTGCGGCAGGTCTGGGCCGTGCGCTTTGCGCTCACAAGGCAGCGGAAGAGCTGGCTATATCGGCCTTCCATCAAAGAGGTAGGCAGCGAACAGGTGATCTGCGGATCCTGCTTCCGCCTCGCGCGCTACAGTGGGTCGACGCAGTTCTCGCGGATCCGGCGGTACAAACAGATCAAGGTAGTACGTAATGCCCTTACTCACGCAAGAGTGTCGCGACACTTTACGCTTCCTCGGCAGCGCCTTCAAATACAGTCAAGAATGATCGACTCGATGTGCCAAGCGTCATTGATTATGCAAAGGATGTCGGAACGACGCATGTCTCGACGTTGCTTGCGATCCTCCCCGGACTTTAACCTGGCGTTGACAATACAATTCGTTTTCCTATGCTAACCCAGGTGATGCTGGCGTTATGCGGCTGCAGTAGATAGGAGGCGCTTCATGATCCTGAATGACGGCGATCTATTTCGGCGCTTTCGCGTGCTGGGAAAGGCGGGCGAAGGCGGGATGGGTGTCGTGTATCGGGCTCACGACACCAAGCTCGGCCGGGATGTCGCGCTGAAGTTTGTAACACAAGCCGGCGAATACAACTCCGAACTTAGCGATCGCCTTAGGCGCGAGGCCAGGTCGCTTGCCGCCTTGAATCATCCCAATATCGTCACAATCCACGATATCGATGAGGTTGATGGCGCGCCCTTCCTTGTTCTCGAGTGGATCGATGGCAAGGACCTGAGCGATCCGTCGATCCGGCGCTCACTCTCAACCGAGGAGTTCAGTCGAATCGCATTATCTGTGGCCGAGGCGCTCGGCTCGGCGCATGATCGCGGAATCATGCATCGCGACGTGAAGCCGTCAAACGTGTTGGTATCGAACGACGGCCGAATAAGGGTTGTGGATTTCGGGCTCGCAAAGTTTCGTCAGCTCGACCAAGATGTGATCCAGACCGCTGGGACGGTAGGAACGTTCGCTTACATGTCGCCTGAACAGGCAAGTGGTGCTGACCTCGGCCCGGCTTCTGATATTTTTTCGTTTGGCATACTCGCGTACGAACTCTTGACCGGCAAGCGCCCGTTCAAAGGATACGCTCCCGGCGCCGTGCTCTCGGCCATCATGAGCGGGCGCCACGTCCCGCTCTCGGAACTGCGGAGAGACCTTCCAAGCCAACTCGTAACGACTGTCGAGCGTTGCCTGGAGAAGACCCGGCGTGTCGCTACCACGACGGCAAAGAGCTGGCCGGTGCTATCCGGCAAATCGCGGCAAGCAAAGGTTCTCGCGACGCGGAAGCGGCAACCACGAGGCTATTCTCTGCGCCGAGCAGTTCACTCGCTCGGCAGCCGGACATTCGGTTCTGCACGACCGCTGACGGTGTTCCTCTCGCCTATTCCGTCATAGGAACCGGTCCCCTACTCGTTCGCGTGGTCGGCTTCTTCACGCACCTTGAGGTGGAGTGGGAATGGCGCGATCTGAGGCACCTATGGGAACGCCTTGCTGAACGTTATACAGTGGTCCGCTACGACGGCCGCGGGATCGGTCTCTCAGATCGCTACACCGGCGATTTCACCGAGGACACTCGGCAGCTCGACCTCGACGCCGTGTTGACTGCGGTCGGGGCAGAAAATGCGATGCTGCTCGGCATATCCGAAGGTGGATGGACAGCGGCAGCGTATGCCATTAGTCATCCTGAGCGTATCAGCCGCGTCATTCTTTACGGAGCTTACTGTCGCGGAGCCCAGGTACGACCGGGGTACGACCCGGATGAGGACCAGGCGCTCATGACACTGATTCGCAAAGGGTGGGGTCGAGATACACCCGCTTTTCGGCAGCTCATCACGAGTCAATTCTTTCGACCCGATGCGGACCCCAGGCTCATCGCTCACTTCAACGAAATGCAGCGCGCTTCCGCGGATCCTGAGACAGCGGCTCGTTATCTGGAGTCATGCAACGCCAGAGGCGATGGGCGGGATCTGTTCCGGCAGGTTACGGTTCCGACGCTCGTTGTGCAATGCCGCGAAGATATGGCTGTTCCGGCCGAGGAGGGACGATTGCTAGCGTCGCTCATTCCCGGGGCACGCTTGGTGCTACTTCCGGCCGGCGGGCACTACTTCCCCACGGGCCGAGATGTAGTCCTGAAAGTCGTCGCAGCAATCAATCGGTTCATTGACGGAGGATAAGAAAGATAGTCATTGTCGCAGCGGGTCGCCGCCTAACAATTGCATCAACCGGAACGGGGCGATCGAGTTTCTTTAGTTCCTTGAATGCCCCACGCAGCGTGTAGTGGAGTCCAAGTACCGAACACCAAAACCACGATCCGCGCTAAGCTGCTAATTGTATCTTGCGACCCCGTTCGCGCTCATCCGCCGACTCACGATGGGCCCCGCATATCAACACAGTTCCCTGCCTCGTCAAAGGATTTCTCCGTCTCAACATTTATACTCGTTGGCATTTGAACCCTCGACCTTGGGGGTAGAGTGCAACTTTTTTGGTTGCTCGTCCCTTTGTTTTCCGGGCTCTCATTGGGGTCACAATTGGGCTAAACATTCGGGAACCTGTAAGTTTCTGAGCCTGTCAGCGACTAATATGGGTGACGTATGGCAAAGAGGCTATCGGAGGATGCTGAACGCGGCTTTCTGGCATTGTTGGGCCGACACGAGCAACTCATTAACAAGGTGGTCCGAATTTATGCTGTCGACTTGGAGAACCGCAGGGATTTATACCAGGAAATCGTCTACCAGCTTTGGCGAAGTTTTGGGTCGTTTAAGGGAGAGTCCAGTATTAGCACGTGGTTATACCGCGTAGCGCTTAACACAGCAATTACTTCGCTAAGAAAAAGTAAGAAGGTGCCGGAGCACACGGAGTTGGATGACCAGTTCATCACCACTCCGGGATCATTCGATATTTCAGACAGGAGCGAACAAGTCCAGCAACTCTATTCCGCAATTAGAAGTTTGGGCGAAGTCGATCGAGCTCTAGTCATACTTTATCTCGAGGAGCTTAGTTACAAGGAGATCTCAGAGGTTCTGGGCCTCACGGAAGACAATGTGGGTGTTAAGTTGAATCGGATCAAGACAAGACTTCGAGTTCTGATCGGGGCAAAGTAAATGATGGAATTGAGTGATCTCAGGCGTACTTGGCGAGAGTCGGGCTCCGAACTAGTGATCAGCGCCTGCGACAAAGAGGAGGTCACAATGCTGCTCAAGGGAAGAAGTGCAGATCTTAAGAAACAGATTTTGAAAAGGGTCACAACCGAAATCAAGACGTATCTTCTGACCGGGTTATTTTTATTGTGCGTACTTGTAGCCGGGGAATTCACTGCACGTCGGGCTCTTCTTTTGGGAGCAAATGCTCTGCTCGTGCTGGCTCCCATCCTCGGCGCACTGGCATATAAGGAATACCGGTTGAGGACATTGCCGATGTCGGGCTCGCTCCGCGAGTCAATTTCTACCCTCATCCGTGCTATTGACTCCACAGCAAGACTCTACTTGTTCGCGTATGTAGCAACGATTGGTCTCTCCCTTACGCTTATTGAGATCCTTCTCGTCCGCGGCAAGGGGTGGAACTTGCTTACCATCTTTTTTGTTCCAATCGGCATGGCCTTTATCTTCTGGTCCTATTTCAGTGGGCGTCGATATGCAGAGCGGATGTTTCGAGCGTATCGATCAAACCTCGTTAGTGTTTTGAACGAACTCGAGAGTGTTTAGAGTGGTGAATCATGGCTAGAGTAATTGTTAGATACTGCCCAGTCTGACCTATAAAGCGGGAGACCGCGGCCCGTGTGGCCGAAGTGTTGAGAAAGAAAGAAGGAGTCAGCGTGGAAGAGGTCAGCGGTCGACTCGGCGAGTTGAGCGTGTCGGTTGACGACCTTCGAGTCTACTCGGCTAATCCTATTTGGTATCCAAGGACGGAGACAGTGATCACACAGGTGCGAAAGGCAATCCGTAAACCGGGATAGAGTGTACTTTTGCGCGAGCGGTCAAACAACAACACTATCGTTGCCGTTACTGTTGAGGATCTCGCGATTCAGCGCCTTCGGAAGTTCTTGAGGTAGGTCCATCCGTTCTTCCGCTCTTCATAAGCAGCGTGGCTGAGAATTCCTTCTTGAAGCGATTCACGAAGTCGGGCTTTCCTCACGTCCGTCAGATGGAGTCTTATTCGGCGAACCTGTTGCTCTTCGACAATCAATGCCCCGGTGCCGTTCTAATTAACGCGATATGTCTCTTCGTGAGAACAGTAAATAAGCCAAGGCGTAACCGCACAGGGCAATTCCAGCCAGCACAATTAAGTTGTTCGCCGAGAGCGGATTGCCCATCACCAACTCGAACGGGCTGTAGTAGCGAAACGGCGAAAGCCACGCGACTCGTTCCGCTGGCTCCCAAGCGCGCGCGACGTAATCCAAAAGAAACATCGCCAAAGCGACTAGTCCCACGAGTCCACCCGCAACGCCGCGTCGTCTGGCGGCTGAGCCAATCGCCATCGCGATCGCGTTCCAGCACAGCATCAAGACCGCCAGATTCATCGCCAACGACAGAATCAAATGTGGCTTGGGCCAATCGACTGTCTGAGGCGCAAACCAGGTCAGCCCCGTCCAGGTCCCCAGCGTCATCATAACAAGCACTACCAACGTGCAGATCATCATCACGATTATCGAGCGCGTGATTATCCTTCGGCGCGCAATCGGGCGCGACAGAATCAAATCCATAAATCCGATCTCGATCTCCGAAGTCGGCATCGTGCCCAGGGCTATCGCCAGCCCAACAAGCGACCCCATAACTGCCACGTGAAAGTACCCGAAACAAACGATTCCGCTGAATGACATGAGGCTGAGGAATGAAGGCCCCAGCAGTTGGCGAACGAACGGCGGCATAAACTCGCTCAATTGCTCGAACGAGTTTGAACTCTGAATTGATCCGGCCACCACAATCAAAAACACCTGAAACGCCGCAAGCAACGCAGCCATCGCTGCGATCAGCGTGCGAACCCGTTTCAGCGAATAGACCAACAGTATCAATGGTGCTTTTATCAAGCGTTTTCCTTGTAGTATTTGATAAGCACGTCTTCAAGCCGCGGTTCTTGAACTTCCAAATCCTCTACCGGAAGTTCCCTAAGCAGAGCGAGCAGTGGACCAATCAAGCCATCAACTTTGAGGGTCCATTCCCGCGGTTTGAGGTCAGCGACTTCAATACCTTGGGGAAAAGCGAGATCGAACCTGACGTCATCCGCGAAGAAAACTCGTACACGGCGCGCTGCCAGCGTTCGAGTTTCATCGACCGTCGCAAGCAACGCGAGCTCGCCCTTGCGCAGCAGTGCTACCCGATCGCAAACGCGCGCTACTTCCGATAGCACGTGTGAAGACATGAACACCGTCCGGCCTCGCCGCGTAAGCTCACCAAGCAATTCATAAAATGACTCCTGGATCAACGGGTCGAGACCTTCGGTGGGTTCGTCCAGAATCAACAGGGGAGGGTCAGCTTGGAGCGCTTGCAGGAGTCCGAGTTTCCGCTTCATTCCTGTGCTGTACTCTCTGAGCTTTCGACGCAAGTCGGTGTCCGGGAATTCCAGCCGCTCTTGAAGTTCACGGCGATACTGCCTATCGGGATTCTGCCCGCTCAGGCCTGCCAGGAAATCCAGAGCCTCGCGACCTGTCAGATCGGAGAAGATTCCGAACTCACCGGGCAAGTAACCAGTAAGCTCCCGCGCCCGAAGGCCGTCTGTTTGACAATCGTGCCCGAAAATTAGAGCTCTACCGCTGGTTGGTCTAAGCAAGTCCAGCAGTACGCGGATAGTTGTAGTTTTGCCCGCGCCGTTCAATCCAAGGAATCCAAGAATCTCTCCCTGATTGACCTCCAGGTCGAGCCCCTTCACTGCGGTGAGTTTCCCGTAGCGCTTTGACAAGCCTCGAATCGAAATGGGTGATTGCGTGGCTTCTGCCATTAACGCCCTGCATTGTAGATAGAAGCTGCGCGCCGCGCCAGACTGAGTTGATCTGTTATTCGACATATCAGCCCTTAGCGTGAATTCGAGGCGAAGCTTCAGCCTCCGCCCCCAGGTGGCATAGGCTCTTCGAGGCGTTGCGCGACAACGAGGAGCAGTCAGACCGCTTCATGGGAACCATTGCGGGCACCGTGTCGATCCCGAGTTCTTCTCACCGGACAACATCAGACGCGTCACAGGCGCTAAGGCCGTTGAGGGGTAAGATCATCTAACTCAAATTCCGGCGGGGACCTGGCCCGACGAATGCTTAGCGATAGCCAGGCCGCCTAAGACCAGCATCATCTATTCTCCGAATTCAGAATTGTACGGGAAGCGCTTTGAGTCCACGCAAGAGGAGGCCGGGCCGCCAGCGCAGTGAGTCATGCGAGTCCTTCAATCGCAACTCGGGACTGCGCTTAAGCAGCGTATTGATCGCGATTTGAGCCTCTAACCTCGCGAGCGGGGCACCCAGGCAAAAGTGAATACCATACCCAAAGGCGAGATGCTTGTTGTTCTCGCGAGTGATGTCGAGAACGTCTGAATTCTCGAACACCGTCTCATCCCTGTTCGCGGAGCCGATGACTCCGAGCGTCATCTCACCTTGTGGAATCGTCACGCCGCGAATCGTCACATCCTCGCGCGCATAACGCTCGGTAGACATGAACACCGGTGATGTGTAGCGAAGCAGTTCCTCTACCGCCGATCGAATCATCGACGGATCGTTTTGGAGCTTGTCCTTTTGATCGCGATGCCCAAGCAGCTCCAACACTCCGCTCGCGATCAGGTTGACCGTCGTTTCGTGACCCGCGACCAAGAGAAGAAAGACCATCGCAAACAGTTCGTCTTCGCTCAGAGTTTCGCCGGCTTCTTCCGTTTGAATGAGGGCGCTCGTCAGGTCGTCTTTCGGGTTGGCGCGTCTCTCCTTGAAAAAGCGCCGCAGATAGCGATTGAACATCCAGATCGCGGGGATGACTCGCCAGTAGCTGTTGAACTGACTGACCGAGACGATGACGTTCGACCATCGATGAAACTTGTCACGGTCGCGAGCCGGTACGCCGAGGATTTCTGTGATTAGCGTCATCGGCAGTGGAAGCGCGTAATCGCGAACCAGATCCATCCCGCCTCTTTGCGCGACTGCGTCGAGTAGTTCTTCTGCGAGCGACTCGGCGCGGCTCCGCATCTGCTCGACTAGCCGAGGAGTGAATGCCTTCTGCACTAGCGCGCGCAGTCGTGTATGATCGGGCGGATCGAGATCGAGCATGTTTCGCTCGAGCGGCCTGAACACTGGCGGAACCCAGGGCTGCTTGCGAAGCTGCTCGGCGGTCATCGCCTTTCGCCGCTCTTTTGTGAACCGTTCATCTTTGAACAAGGAGTTCACATCTTCATAACGGGAGAGCAGCCAGACCCTGGTCTTGTCCGGCAAAGTGGTAGGACAAACAGGCTCCTCCGCGCGCAGACGCGCGAATATAGGGAACGGATTCGCTTTGAAGTGTGGACTGACAATATCCATCGATGGCCCAGGGTGTCAGTGCGATGATGCCATCCGCGTCAGTGAATCTCCAAGCTTAGGTCGAGCAGCTCGTAATTGTTGCTTTTCGCGATCGAGCTTCAAGCGGTCACTTCCAGTTCTCGCCCGACCTTTGGACCGGCCATTGTTAGCGAAAGGTACAATCCGGCGAGCACCAGCGCTGAGAACAACAGCGCCGGTCCGATGATCTCAAGGCCAAGCTTACGGGCCATCACACCGATCAACGCCGGCAGCAACGACTGGCCAAGCACGGCTGCCGCGATCTGAAAGCCTACCGCGTTCGCCGTGTGGGCCGGGCCAAGCCGAGCAGGAGTGGCCGCGATCAGCGACGGAAAGACCGGCGCGCTGGCCAGTCCCATCAACCCCAGTCCGAAAAAGCTGAGCTGGCCCGTCACGTTTGACCAGATCAGCCCTGCGCCCAGCGCAATGCCCATGATGCACCAGCGAACGAGACTATGCGCGGGAACGAAACCAGCTACTACGCCTGACATCAAACGGCCCGCGGTCAACCCACCCCAATAAATGCTCACCCACGCGCCGGCGGTCATCATCGAGACGCCGCGCGCTTCGGTGAACAAGCTGTAAGCCCACGTACCGGCGGCTGCTTCAATGCCGGTGTAGACGAAAAAGACCGCAACGCTCAACCAGACCGCAGGCAGCTTCAGCGTCGTGATGTTCGAAGCCCGAGTAACGTTGGCGCTGGATGGCGCTGCCTTTGAAGAAACCGACGGCCACCATCGACGTGTCACTAGAAAACAAAACGCGAGCGCCAGTTGCCAGGCGCCAACGATCGCGTAGCCGCGTTGCCACGGATGACGCGCGGCAAGCACGCTTGTCATTATCACCGGTCCCGCAGTCGCGCCGACTCCGTAACACGCGTGCAGCCAATTCACCATCCGTGCGCTGAACTGCGTCGCGGCAAAGGTATTGAGCCCGGCGTCAATCGCTCCTGCGCCAAGCCCCGCGACGACTGCGAGCACGACGATCATCAGCCACACCGGAGCAATTGCGTACCCAATCAGACTCAGTGCGGTGGCCATGCAACTCAGGGCGAGTAGAGTCCCGACGCTCATCAATGAGATAAGCCGCCCGCTGGTGAAGCTCGATGCGAGATAGCCGACGGTGAACATCACCAACAGCGCACCAAGCGCATCGACCGGCAGGTTGAAGTAAGCGCGAATCGACGGCCACGCGACACCGTTCAAGCCATCAGGCAGGCCAAGGCTGATGAAACTCAGATACGCGAGACCAGCCAGTAGCAGAGAGTTCTTGCGCTCACCTTTCACTTTTCGGTGCTTCCATCGAATAGAGCTTCTCGATCTCTGAAAGCTCCGTCTCGAATTGCGGCAGGCTTCGATCGAAAGATGCCGGCCGGCTCGAGGCGGCCGCTGTGGAAAGCCAGTGTGCAATAGAGGCGCCGCCGTCTCTGTCGAAGATCACGTAGTAGTTAGGCGTATTGACGATGATCGCTCCATAGTTAGCGTTCGGCGCCGGTCGAACGCCCGTAATGCCCAGCCGCATTCGATACAAGCCGCTCCTCGCGCAAAGGCCTTAAGGCCTTGCCGTCTTCCTAACCCCGGGCCTTGTCTTTTCATTGCTACAAGACCATCCTTGCATCGATCTGTTACCGCTGTCGCTCCAGCGCGCGTAGATTCGTGTTGCCCCTGCCGCCAGCGTCAAGGCTCAACCTCGAATGAGAAGGTCTGCTCGGCAGACCTCTTCTTCGAGTTCCCATTCTGCAAAGTCACTCGCAGCTGATACAGGCCAGGTTCTAGCGCTACCGGGATCTGTCCTCCAAGTTCAACTCCCTTGTTCGTGGTTCTGATCGACCGCGAAGACAAGCTGTGCAAGTCGCTCACGTAGACCAGCGATTCTCCCCGCAGGATTTCGAGTCTCACCAGCGGCTCCGGAGCGGTTGCCTTTTTGGCGTTGTAGGCGACAAAGCGATAGATGGCTGTATCGCCGTTCTTGAACGAAGCTCGGCCGGTAAGGAACTGCGGCGGCAACTTATCGCCTCCGCCCGGACGTTGTGCCTTATCGGTTGCCTTGCCAAGATGGATGCTGCTCAGGACCGGCTCGCCGTTTCGAAGGTCTGGAATCTCGACCCAGGTTTTGGTTGTGCCTGCCATGTCGCTGGCCGTGTCCCTGACGCCAACCAGAACTTCATAGAAACCAGGCTTCAAGGCAAACCGCTTAGAGTAGCGATAGCCGTTCAACCTCCCGTCCTCGA
The DNA here is from genome assembly GCA_049273855.1 of Blastocatellia bacterium. Classification (GTDB taxonomy): domain Bacteria; phylum Acidobacteriota; class Blastocatellia; order UBA7656; family UBA7656; genus Onstottus_B. The sequence goes on along the minus strand of JBASRN010000058.1, from coordinate 3,195 downwards.
CCTCTCTCGCGGTGAGGGAGGCGTTTATCGTGTCAGCGAAGCTGGCCGCCGGTTTGCCATCCGACCTGAGCATGGTCACGATGACTTCGCACTTGAGAACTGATTTTTGAGCGCCTTAAGGCTTCTCTGACGCGGACCATGCTCGAGAACTCCAGGTGCAGAGTGTCGACAAAGAGGACGATTGTGCGCAGAGGCCTGGCGTTCGGCGAGATGGGTGTCGGGCCTGCAATCTTGCCCGAAGGTTGTGCGCCCGGCGACGAGCGCACACGCTCGATCGAGAAGAGACTGATCTGCTGGGGCTTGCCGTTTTCGAGTACTTCGAAGTCGGTCATCTTGAGATTGTCGACGATCTCGCCTTCTCGATCGGTTACCACGGCGCGTAGCTCAACCAACTCGGACCTGAGCCGGATGGGCTGATCCTGGTCTTCAGGTTTAGACTTTGGTTCCTGAGCGCCTGCTAGCTCAGCCAACAACAAAGCGATTGCAAGAACGGAAGAAGCTTTCGTCACCATCATCCACACCTCCTACTGACCCCGACGGAACGCAAAGCTCCATCAGTTCAAGCATCTTTTCCTCGCCTTCCCGCTGATGAGCCATGCTCAACGGCTGGGTGAGCGCTGCAAGCTGGGACGCTTTGCTTCAACGGATATTTGGCTCGCGCGTCCGCGGCTTGCCTTCTTTCAAATGTCAGGCTCACGAGCCGGGTTGGCGCGCCTGCGATCCGGTTATTGCACTGGAACCGCCGGACGAACGCCGGCGATGCCCAGCCGCATTCGATACAAACCGCTCCGCGCGCACAAATACAAAGTCTTGCCGTCGGCGTCACCCCACGCCATGTTGTGAACGTGACGGGGCGTGATGATCGTGCCCAGGTGCTTGCCTTCGGCGGAGATCACCCAAAGTCCGCCCGGGCCCGAGACGTACAGGTTTCCCCGCCGGTCTACTTTGATTCCATCAAGCGCGTCTTCGTCTTTTGCGCTCGTCATATCAAAGAAGAGTTGGCCGCTGCCGAGCGTACCGTTCGGCTTCGCCTCATAACGCATCACGACTCTTTTCTTTTCGTCCCAGTTGCCGACGTACAGGTACTTCTCATCAGGCGAGAACGCGATGCCGTTTGGCCCGCTTAAGTCTTTGCTGATTACCTGGAGCTTGCCTTTGTAGAGCGAGAAGACCCCGCTGAATGACAGTTCCTTCCGAGGATCGTCAAAGAACTTCGGCAAACCAAAAGGTGGGTCAGTGAAGTACAACGTCCCGTCCGAGCGATAGACCAGATCGTTTGGGCTGTTGAGCCGTTTGCCTTCGAACTTGTCGGCAAGCACCGTCTCGCTGCCGTCTTTCTCCAACCGAACGACGCGATGATTGCCGTGCTGGTCGATCGTCAATCGACCTTGAGGATCGAGCGTCAAGCCGTTTGAACCTGGCTGGCCATATTCGGCGATGTCCGCACCCGAGTACCCACTCGGCGTGCGAAACACCTCGAGGCGTCCGGTTCCGTCCGGCGTGTACTTATAGATGATGTTGCTGTTCGGATCGCTGAACAGAAGATGATCCGTCACCCAGATTGGACCTTCGGTGAATTTGAATCCCTCGGCGAGCTTGAAGATCTTTGGGTTCGACCCGACGATCGCGTCGATCGCTGGATTCTTCCTGATGACCTCGACGTTGACTTCACTCGGCGTGATCGCAATGGGACCACGCGTCGCCGTCTTGGAGAACTCGAGCCGGGCATAGCGCATCCAGATGAAGTTAGTCGGCGGATTCGATATTGGACCGTTCATTCCGAACACTGCCAGTTGAATCTGCTGCCCGGGCTTAACCTCACGTCCGATGACCACTCGATTGGGCGCATTCCAACCGCCCACAACCGTGCTGCCCATCTGACCGATGTAGCGCGACAGTTCGCCGTCGACCCAGACTTCGGCGTAATCATCGAGCGCGGTTTCAAACACCACTGTCGATCCGGTCGGGTCGTAGTCTCCTATGCGCTCAGGAATCGTCAGCTTGATGCGATACCAGTTGAAGCAGATCCTTCCAGTTGCGCGGCGCTGATCAAGCGTTGTTGCGCTGATGGCTTCCCACGTTGAGTCGTCGAAGCCCGCGCCGCCAGCGTGTGGCGTGTAGTCATAAGTCTTGATCGGCGCGCCGGTCGGCTGTTTGTCAGGACCGGGACCTTTGAAGTCAACTTCGATGATCTTTGTGTCGCTGTAACGCCACTGGCCCTTGACCAGCTCCGCCCCCGCGTCGGTAGCAAGGTCAATCGACGCTTCGGGTTTTCCGTTCACCGCGCTTGCAACGTTACGAGCGGAGGCTCGCGATAACGCAAACACAGAGAGAATTAGAACTGTTGTTGCTAAGAGTAGAATCCGCGCTCTCATTTTTCACCCCCCTGAATCGCCGCAGCCGCAGCGGCGGCGCCGACCTTTGCGATGTCTTCGTCTTCTTGCGGCGTGTTTCCACTTACGCCGATTGCGCCGATGACTTTGCCCTCGTAGATGATGGGGACTCCGCCTTGAAGCGGCGTAGCGCCTGGGAGCGCGAGAGCTGCGACGCGTCCATCACGCACCTGGTCTTCGAAGACCTTGCTTGGCCGGCGGAAGATCGCCGCGGTCCGAGCCTTGCCGATTCCGACTTCGACGCTGGCCACCTGCGTGTCATCCAGCCGTTCAAGCACCAGCAAATGACCGCCGTCATCCACTACGACAATGACAACTGTTGAGCCGCGTTTGTTGGCCTCAGCTTCGGCTGCCGCGGCGATCTTCTTCGCAACGGCCAGCGTGAGCACTTTCTTGGTTGGCAGATCCGCTTTCGCAGACAGAGCAGCCAGCGTAAGCATCAGGGCCATTCCGAATATTTTGACGATCTTCATAGTCCTTCTCCTGTGTCCGACTTCTTTGTCCGACAAACTTTAGATTGTCGCGCATTTGAGATGGAAACCCTACGTGATGTGCGACAAACCTCAGTTCGTCGGACATCGCTGCTATCTTGCTTTCACAACGTAGTACAAGAACGGAGCCGACACTTCTTTGAACCAGTGAGGCGTGCCGGCCGGGACGATGATCACATCGCCCTTTCTTAATCTGCGTTTCATGAGTTCATCCTCCCGTGATATGTCCAACATTCAGTCCGTCCAAGGACCTTGAGAGCCGGCATCGCGAGGTCCGAGTCTTGTCGGACCTCGCAGCCGTGCGACGTCGA
>JBASRN010000054.1:0-13143 GCA_049273855.1 Blastocatellia bacterium | reverse complement strand
GCTCATTGAACAAGGCGTGAATCGTCCGCATGTCTTGCGGGCCTTGTGATTGACCCATTCTCATGCAACCGCGGCACTCCCCCTGCCCACGATCTTGAGCGAAACCCGTCAGCCCAAAGACCGCGATTGCCATCGCAGCCGCGGTCATTCGCAACGAAGTGTTGATGACTCTATTCATAAATGCCTCCTGTCCATATCCCAAAAATCAGTCATCGCGGCGAAGCGATGACTCGTTGTCCTAAGGATCAATTGGTTGAGGTAACCGCTGGTTCCTCAACTTCCAGCTCAACCAGACCTGGTGGCGCCGGTTGAGAATCCCGGTCTTTGTCGTCGGAGGGTTCGTGCTTCCTCCGCTCGCTCAAGTAATAGAGAACCGGAACCGTCATGCGCGACAGCAGAAGCGAAGCAACCTCACCCGCCATAAGCGAAATCGCCAGGCCCTGGAAAATTGGATCAAACAATATCACCGCGGAACCGGCAATCACCGCCGCCGCGGTGAGCATCATGGGCCGGAACCGAACCGCCCCGGCATCGATGACGGCGGCCGCAAGCGGCATGCCCTGCTTCACGCGAAGCTCGATGAAATCAACGAGTATGATCGAGTTCCTGACAACGATCCCAGCGCCGGCAATAAAGCCGATCATCGAGGTGGCGGTGAAGAACGCTCCCATCAGCCAGTGACCCGGCAGGATGCCGACCAGCGAGAACGGAATCGCCGCCATTATTGCGATCGGCGTCTTGAATGATTGGAACCACCCGACGACCAGAATGTAGATCAGAATCAGAACCGCGGCGAAGGCGAGGCCCAGATCGCGAAAGACTTCATAGGTTATGTGCCATTCGCCGTCCCACTTCATCGAGTAGCGGTCGGTGACAAAGGGCTGACTCGCAACGTAGCGTTCCATTGCGTAGCCCTCGGGCAGCTTCAACTGATCGATGGCTTGATTCAGCTTTAGGATTACATAGACCGGGCTCTCCTCGCTCCCGGCCACGTCGCCCGTCACGTAGACCACTGGCATCAGGTTCTTGTGATAGATCGACTTGTCAGCAAGCGTCTCTTCGACATGGACCAGCTCGCCGAGCGGAACCATGTTTCCTCGGTTACCCATGACCTTTATCTTTTTCAGGTCGTCGAGGCTCGATCGGTCTTCTCGCGGCAGCCGCAGCACGATCGGCACATCTTCCTTCTCCTGCGGCTGGTGCAACAGACCCGCGCCGAGCCCGTCGAGCGCTATGCTCATAGTGGCCGCCACCTGATCGGTAGCTATGCCGTTTAGCGCCGCCTTGGCCTTATCCACCTGGAAGCTGTACTTGGTCTGATCGTCCTCAACGTACCAGTCGACATCGACCACGCTGTCCGCGCGGTCAAAGATGTCGCGAATCTGGCGGGCGACCTCTATCTGCCGCTGATAGTCCGGGCCGTAGATTTCCGCTACGAGCGTTTGAAGCACGGGCGGACCCGGCGGCACCTCGGCTACTTTCACTCGCGCGTTGAACTGCGCCGCGATTCGCTGTATCTCCGGCCTGACTCGCTTGGCGATGTCGTGACTCTGTGCTTTTCGATCACCCTTGGGAACGAGGTTCACTTGAAGGTCGGCAACGTTCGGCCCGCGTCTCAAATAGTAGTGACGCACAAGCCCGTTGAAGTTGTAAGGCGACGCCGTGCCGACGTACATCTGATAGTTCGTTACTTCGGGAACCCCTCGGATGTAGTCGCCGATCTTGCGCGTCACGGCTGCGGTCGCTTCAAGAGGCGAACCCTCGGGCATGTCAACAATGACTTGAAACTCGCTCTTGTTATCGAACGGCAGCATCTTTACGCGGACGGCTTTGAGCAGAAACAGTGAGATTGAGGCAAGCAGCAGGATCACGACCAGAGAAAGAAAGCCGCGGCGCCATCGCGGCTCGCGAATAAGTCTACCCATCACTTGACGGTAAAGCACCGTCGTGCGCCCCTCGCCCGCCTCCTTATGAGCGCTCTTGCGTTTTAGCAATCGAAGACTCGTCCACGGCGTCACAACAAATGCAACAAGCAGTGAAAACAGCATGGCGGCCGAGGCGCCCACCGGGATCGGCCGCATGTAAGGGCCCATCAGCCCGCTCACGAACGCCATGGGAACGATCGCCGCGATCACTGCAAAGGTCGCAAGAATTGTCGGATTCCCGACTTCATCCACTGCTTCGATGGCTATATCCTTGATCGGACGATCTCGATTCTCAGGTAGGTGGTAGTGCCGCGTAATGTTCTCGACAACCACGATGGCGTCATCCACGAGTATGCCGATCGAGAAGATCAGCGCGAACAACGTTATTCGATTCAGCGTGTACCCGTACAGATAGAAAACAGCGAGCGTGAGCGCCAACGTTACCGGTATTGCCGTAGCCACGATGCCCGACTCGCGCAGACCGAGCGCTACTAGAATCAGCAGCGAGACCGACAGAATTGCCAGCATCATATGCAGCAGCAGTTCGTTCGATTTTTCGCTTGCCGTTTCGCCATAGTTCCGCGTTACCGTCATATTCACGTCGGCTGGAATCAGCTCGCCCTTCAAGCGATTCACCTTGTCGATCACGTGTTCAGCAACCTGAATGGCGTTTGTACCCTTTCGCTTCGCGATTGACATGGTGACCGCCGGCAACACCGCTTGCGCCGAAGCCGCGCCGGCCGATGATGCTTCTTTTGCCGCGGGGCCGGTTCCGAACGAAACATAGTCGGCCGGTTCTTCAGGTCCGTCTTCTATTCTCGCGACATCGCGCAGGTAGACCGGCCGGTCGCGGAAGACGGCGATAACGACGCCGCCGACTTCGTCCGCCGTTCGCAGAAAACCGCCGGTTTCGACCAGGGACTCTTTGTTGCCTGATGCGAAGCTGCCGCTCTGAAGCTGCCGGTTCGATTGCGCGAGCAGCGGCGCGAGGGCCGCGGGTGCTACGTTGTAAGCCGCCAGCCGAGCTTCGTCGAGCGTGACCCGAACCTGCCCGCGCTGTCCGCCGATCAGCCGTACCTCGGACACGTCCTTGATCTCTTTGATCTGGTCGTGGACCTGAGCGGCAATTCGGCGAAGTGTGAAGTGGTCGTAACGTTCGCTCGACAGGGTGAGCGCGAGTATTGGCACGTCGTCGATTGACCGAGGCTTTACCAACGGAGGGGAAGCGCCCGGTGGAATCAGGTCGAAGTTCGCGAACATCTTCTGATTGAGTCTGACAATCGCGGCTTCTTCGTTCTGGCCGACGAAGAACCGCACGACTGCCATAGAGGCCCCGGCCGATGAGGTCGAGTACACGTACTCGACGCCGGGCACCTCCCACAACAACTTCTCCATCGGCCTGGTGACGCGCTCTTCGACTTCTTTTGCGGAGGCACCCGGCATTTGCACGAAGACATCGATCATCGGGACGATGATCTGGGGTTCTTCTTCGCGAGGCAGGAGCAGGACCGCCCCGACCCCGAGCAGAATCGAGGCGCCGACGACCAGAGGGGTCAGCTTCGAGTCGATGAACGCGCGCGCAACTCTGCCGGCAATACCAAGTCCGTGAGTCATCACACCAAACCTCGTCGCCTCTCAGTCGGCACATAGGCGCTGAAGGCTTTGAGCTCTTCGGTTGTGCATGGAAGCATCATCGGGTTTGTCTCACGCGCTATTGCACGCGGTTGCCCTCGGTCACTGCGGCCGCACCGCCGGCCACAATGCGCTCTCCTTCGCTTAGGCCGCTCAGAACCGCGACGCGGTCGGCGTACGATTTCCCGGTCTTGATAAGCCGCAGTTGCGCGATTCCCGATTCGTCCACGACGAATAGGGTGGTCAGCTGTCCCCGCTGAACTACGGCTTCTTGAGGCACTAGAAGAACGCGCTGTTGCGCTATGCCAAATCGAGCCCTGCCGAACATCCCGGATCGCGCGCCCAACTTGCTCGCAGCCGCGGGTAGATCGATCTTCAACGTAAAGCTCCGACTGGCCGCGTCCGCGGCAGGAACGATTTCGCTGACCTGTCCCTTCAACTCATTACCGCCAAGCGCGTCGATCAGAACGATGACCTCGTCGCCTCGATGCGATGCCCCGGCCTTCGACTCCTCGACCGAGACTTCAAGCCGATACCGCGAATCATCTTCGATCGTCAGAAGCGGGACACCCGGCGAAGCGGTCTGCCCGACATCGGTGTTCTTGGCGGTGACGAGGCCATTGAGCGGCGAGGAAATCTTCGCGTAACCGGCGTAGACCTGAGCGCTCGCAATGTCCGCTTTTGCCTGATCGATTCGCGCGAGCAGTTGGTTCTTCCTGGCGTTCATGGCTTGCAGCATCCTGTCGGCGCGTTCGGCTTCGGCTTCGGCGACTCGATGCTTTGCCTGCACTTCATCGAATTCCTGAGGGCTCACCGACCGGCGTTCGAGCAACGTCTTGTATCGCTCGAAGGTTTTTGAGGCCAGTTGATTCTGAGCATCGGCGGCGCTTCTGCCGGACTCGGCCGCACGCGCCGAGCGCTCGACTTCCTCGAAGGACTCTTGCGCTTCGCGAAGTCCTGCCTGAGCTTTCCGGAGCTGCGCGGCTGCGTCGCGATTGTCGATCTCCATCAGCAACTGACCGGCCCGTACGCGGTCGCCTTCATTTGCGCGAACGGCGACTACTCTACCCATGATCCTCGACGAAAGCACTGCGGAGGTCGCGGCTCGGACGCTGCCGATCGCTTCGTAGTAATCATCGACGAGAGCCAGCGAAACGTTTTCGACCTTGATGTTCTGGATAAGCGGCGGCCTTTCCGCTGCCGCCTCTTGCTTGCGACTGCAGGAAGCACTCGACAAGACAAGCGCCGACGCGATGAGCAGGGTGACAGCATCGAGTCTCATGTTTGATCTCCGAGCTTCAGGACACGAAGGGCTCCACGTCGGTCAGCTTTCCAGTGGAGCGGAGGACCTCCGCGTAGCCGACATAGTAATCGTAGCGCGCCGCAAGCAACGTCATTCGACTCCTCACGAACGTGGTTTCCGCGCGGAGCACTTCTGTCATCGTTGTAAGCCCCGATTGGTACCGGTCCTGAATAATCCGCAGCGCTTCCCCAGCCTGTTCGACTACTCGGGACGCCACGCCAACTCGCTCGCGCGCTGAGACGTATTGGTGAAAAGCGCGAACGATCTCGAATCTGATCTGACTGGCGATGTGGTCCTGGTTGGCTGCCGCCATCTCCTCGTTGGCGCGGGCCCGGGCAAGCCTCGACTTCCGGCCCGCATCAAAGACGTTGAAGGTCAGGCTGGCGCCGACCGTGTAGTCGGAGCTTCCGGTGGCCCAAGTACGGCCGCTGACTCCGAATCCGCCGAACACATCAAGTCTCGGAAAGAGCTCGCCCTGGGCGCCGCGAATGCCCTCGCGTGCAGATTGACGGCTCAGCTTCGTGCGGGCTATCTCCGGGCGGTGCTCGAGGCCGAGCCGGATCAACTCTTCCTGATTGCTCGAGTCGAAGCTCCTCGAGCCGAGCTCGCCCACTATTCTATGCTGCGCGTTCACTGCGAGCCCGAGCGCGGTGTTGAGAAGCGCCTGCGAGATCGCCTCGTCGCCTCCAGCTTGAATCTGCTGTTGGCGAAACTCGGCGAGCTGAACCTGCGCGGCCAGCAAATCGGATTGCACGACAAGGCCGGTATCGAACAGGTCTCCGGCTCGTTTGACGTCGGCTTCAGCGAGCCGCACCGCTTCATCTGCAACTTCCTTTTTTGCTTGCGTGACAAGCACCCCATAGAAAGACTTGACCACTTCGAAGCGGATCTGTTGATTGACTATCTCGCTCTGCGCATCGGCTTGCTTGCGGGCAAGCTCAGCCTGGTTGATCCTGATCAGGGTTTGTTTCTGATCGAAGATGGGAAGCCGAAATGTCAGCGAAGTGCGGAGGTTATGAAGGGAATCAGGATTGTTCAGCGTGTTGAGCTCGAGATTCTGCGGACCGAACCGCCCCTGCTCCAGAAGCGAACCGAAAACGAAGACGGGATTATTACCGCGTGTGACCGACTCCCCGAATTGCACGAACGGCAGCCGGCCCCCGCGCGCTTCTCCGAGTTGAGCCTCGGCCATTTCTCGCCCGAAAGCCGTCTCGCGAACCAACGGATTCGAGCGCAACGCGATTTCGACCGCCTGCGGCAATGTAAGAGCTTCCGCTTGCGGTCCTTGCGTCTGAGCGCGCGTGGCGGTCGTGATCCCTGGACCGATCAAGACCCACAAAAAGAGAAGGAGGATTGCCGGAGCGATCGCCTTGCGCTTCAAGTTTCCCTTATCTCGAGCTCGCGAACTCGTTCCAACCCGCGCGTCCAGCAAAACGAGCATACCATTTCTCCAGCGCTAGTCTGAATCAACACAAACGAGCACAAACTCATTATGCAATGCGCGCTCCGACTTGGCCTGCCGTGGCAAAGCCGGATCGCTGCCCATCCGCGCCAAGGCAGGTCGTGTCGCGCCGGATATTTCACCATCGGGAAGGGTGAAATCGCCCAGCGGAAACTCAGGCCTTGCTTTGAGGGGCTCGCCCGAAGCCGGGGTGCGAAGCTTCATCCCGGGCGCCCAACCACCGCAGTATACTCATCATCGGACACCAGTTGCTAAACGCCGACTGGACCAGGTTTAACGCAACAAATCCGGTGAAAAGGAACCAGTAGGGGCTGTGGAAATAGCCCAGCACCAGGCTTGCCAGAACAAAGGTGCCTGCAATCAACCGCAACAACCTCTCTGTCGTCATCTGCCCAACCTCCCCTGTACTAGAGTTCACCGTTGCAAAGCATCTTGCGCTCCCAAGGTGCGGGCTACCGGTTTCACGGCGTAATGAAGGGCTGAGCGTTTTAGTATCGGGTCGCCGATGCCGCGATCTTTTACTGGTGGGAGTCGGTGAGGCTCGAGCCTGGGAGACCGGCTGCTCGCCGGCATCAGAACTTTCAGCGCCAAGTGAGCGTCGTGACGCTCAGAGGCGGGCGAAGTTGGCCAATAGTCTAAGGCCAGCGTCCTGGCTCTTCTCGGGATGAAACTGAACGCCGCAAAGCGACTGGCGCGCGCAGACTGACGGGTAACGCATGCCGTACTCTGTCAAGGCGAGCACATCACCAGGGTCATCGGCTTCGACGTGATAGGAGTGAACGAAGTAGAAGTACGTGCCGTTCGCGAGGCCGTCTAAGAGCGGATGAGGTTTTGTCTCTTCGATTTGATTCCATCCGATCTGAGGCACGTGCGGGCCGGCTTCCGGAAAGCGCACGACGCGGCCACGCATCAACCCAAGGCCCCTGTGAATCCCGAACTCCCGGCCTTCATCAAACATCAACTGAAGACCTACACACAAACCAAGGACTGGTTTCCCGGCCCGCGCGGCTTCGAGCACCAGTTGATCGAGACCCGACTCGCGCAACCGGCGCGCGCACTCGCCGAACGCACCAACGCCTGGAAGCACAAGGCGCTCAGCTTTGCGGATCGCGACCTTGTCTCCGGTAACAAGAGCGTGCGCCCCGACCGCCTCGAAGGCTTTTTCGACGCTGCGCAGGTTTCCCACTCCGTAGTCGATGATTGCGATCATGAGCGGTGGCCGGTGGTCAGTGGCGGGTGGCCGGTGGTTAGAGCAGGTGTGTTGGAGAGTTCGCCCACCTACAAACTTCCTTTTGTTGAGAGGACCCCCTCGATCCGGTCCGAGATTCGAGTGGCTGCGGAAAAGGCTCGGGCAGCGGATTTGAAGACCGCTTCGGTGATGTGATGCTGATTGGCTCCATACAACAATTCGATATGAAGATTGCAGCGGACCTCGCCGGCAAACGATCGCCAGAAGTGCTCGACCAACTCGACATCCAGTTCGCCGACGCGATCGCGCACTCTCGGAACTCTGTAGACAATAAAAGCGCGGCCGCTCAAGTCGACGGCCGCGCGGGCCAGCGTTTCGTCCATCGGCACATAGGCTGATCCAAATCGAACGATGCCCTTCTTGTCGCCGAGTGCTTCGGCGAAAGCCTGACCGATGGTGAGCGCGATGTCTTCGACCGAGTGATGCGCGTCGATGTGAAGATCGCCTGAGCAGGCGACTTCGAGATCGAACAGGCCGTGCCGCGCGAACAGATCGAGCATATGATCGAGAAAGCCGATGCCGGTGGCGATCTTCGACTCACCGCGCCCATCGAGGTCGATCCTCACCTGCACGTCGGTCTCGCGAGTTGTTCGTCGTTTTTCTGCGGCTCGTGACATCTGATTTACGATATGGGCGCTACTTGACCTTGCTTACAGGCTGGTCCGGGTGCGCGGGATTCGGAACGACCCTGTGATTTCTGCAATCAACCAAAAAATCGAGCTTTTCAAGCACGGTCTGTCCGATAATCACTTCGTCGCCCAACACCAGAGCCTCGTCGAGCGTTCGTCTGCCGTTGATGCTAATCTCAATCGCCTCGGTCACACCAACCACGTCTCGCCGGCCGTCCGCGTATTCGGCCACCTGATTCTCCACTATTGCCAGTCCAAGCTGCTGAACAACATGCGTTGGGACAATTGACCGAACGGCTCCGGTTTCAACGAGCGCATCCGCCTTGTAGCTTCTGACCTGGTCCCGAGCCAGTTGACCTCGTCTAACAAGAGATTCGTCGGTTGCGTTGAAGAGCAGGGCCTCCGTCCTCACTTCGCCCATCGTTTCCCTCGTAATTTCAGGCTTTTCTAATGTCTGCACGGTCCAGCAGCTCCTTGAGCGCCCCCACGAATCGATCGTTTTCTTCCGATGAGCCGACCGACACCCGGAAATAATCCGAAAGCATCGGGTAACGGCTCACGTCACGCACGAGTATATCCCGCGCGAGCAAGTCTTTGAAAAGAGTTTGAGGCGGGACGGCGGTCTTCGCGATCATGAAGTTCGCGGACGATGGCACTGGATCGATTCCGGAGATCCCGCGCAGCGCGTTCAGCAACCGCTCGCGTTCGCTGATGATCAGATCGATGCGAGGCTTGAGAAGTTCGTATCTCTCACATGCAACTTCGGCGGCGGCCGCTGAAAAAAAGTTCAAGTTATAGGGCAGGGTCGCCTTGTGAATCTCGCGGCGAAGGTCGGGCGAGGCGAGCAGATACCCGACTCGAAGGCCCGCCATCGCCATCGCCTTCGAAAACGTCCTCAACACAATCAGGTTCGGCAACTCGGCGAGCAGAGGAACGGCCGAGTGACTCGAAAACTCGTGATAAGCCTCATCCACGACAACGAGTCCGTCGAAGCCTCGCGCTACTCGAATCACGTCCTCGTCTGTTGCCCGACAGCCAGTCGGGTTGTTAGGCGAGCAGAGGATGATCACGTCCGCTCGATCTCGCAGGGCGTGAATCGCTTCGATGTCGAACTGAAACGCTGCTGTTAGAGGGACGCGCAGGATTTCGCCGCCAAGGACCGTCACGACTTGCCGGTAGAGCGTGAACGTGGGCTCGCAAATGACAACGCGAGTGCCGGGGCCGACGGTCACCATTAGTGTGGCTTGGATCAGCTCGTTCGAGCCGTTGCCCGCAAGCGTCCCCTCGGGCTTCCAGCCGGCGAACGCGGCGAGTCGTTGGATCAGGCTTGCCGGGTCGAAGTCCGGATACCGTGACCACGCGCGATTGGCGAGACGACGGCCGACCTCCTGTTTGATCTCGTCAGGCATGTCGAACGGGTTCTCGTTCTGGTTGAGCTTGATCGAGGCTCGATAAGGCGCAAGCGTGTATGCGCTGATGGCGCGAACTGCGGGTTTGATCTTTTCGAGAGGATCAGTCATAGCCGAGAGGTCGTTATTGCTAGTCTCAGTCAACGGCGGAGTCGCCCTGGCGGAAGTAAAACGCAGAGCCCCTGCGCCTATTTATTCAGGTGACCTGGCCTTGTCACTAACTCCATTCCTTTCCGTTCTGATCAGGACGGCACGTCGATGGGCCGTCAATCCTTCGGCATCTGCCATCGCGGCGATCGCGCCGGCGTTCTTCTCCAAAGCCTGGCGTGTGTAGCGAATCACTGATTGCCGCTTTATGAAATCGTGGACGCCGAGCGCCGACGAGAAACGCGTCGTTCCAAGCGTTGGCAGCACGTGATTCGGTCCGGCCAGGTAGTCGCCGACCGGCTCTGACGACCACTCGCCAAAAAAAATCGCCCCGGCGTTTTCGATCAACTCCGCCGCGCGATCGTCCCGCGAAGTCATCAGCTCCAGATGTTCGGGCGCTATCCGATTCGCCAACTCGCAACCCGCTTCAAGCGAGTCGACTACGAACAGCGCTCCGTAATGGTCGATCGACGCGCGAGCGATCTCGAGTCTTTCCAGCGTCGTAATTTGACGCTCGATTTCGCGGGAGACTTCGCGGGCGATTTGCTCGCTTGTCGTGATTAGAATAGATGAAGCTCGAGGGTCGTGCTCGGCCTGCGCTAGCAGATCGGCGGCTACGAATCGCGGGTTAGCCGACTCATCCGCGATGATGACGACTTCTGTTGGACCTGCTATTGAGTCAATTCCAACCGAGCCGTAGACCAGTTTCTTTGCTATTGCGACGTAGATGTTGCCCGGCCCGGCGATTTTGTCGACTCGTGGGATCGTCTCGGTCCCAAACGCGAACGCGGCGATCGCCTGCGCCCCTCCAACTCTATATACCTCCTCGATGTCAAGTTCCCGAATAACCGCCGCGACTGCCGGCACGCGTTCGAGCGTTCCCGGCGGAGTCGAGATGGCGAGACGAGGCACGCCCGCGACCTGTGCCGGAACCGCGTTCATCAGCACCGTCGAGGGATAAGCCGCGCGCCAACCCGGCACGTACAAGCCCGCCGAAGCGACCGCGAGGATTCGCTGGCCGACTACCGCGCCGTCTTCGGTAGTCATCTGCCAGCCGGACTCGCGCTCGCGCTCGTGAAAGGCTCGAACGTTGCGGATGGCCAGTCGAAAAGCTTCTACTGTGCGAGGGTCGGCCTGCGACGCGGCGTGTTTGATGAAAGCCGGATCGACGCGAAGCTGATCCGGGGCAAGCGCGACTGCGTCGAACTCCTTGGTGAAGCGGATGAGCGCGTCATCGCCGCCTGCGCGCACGGCATCGACTATCGCGGCGACGCGCGCGACAAGCTCGGGATTCATCTGGAGTGAACGCGAGCGTATCCGTTCGAGTGCCGGATTTTCTTCCTCGAGATTGTAGCGTGTTATCTCCATCGGGTTGAAATCGGAGAACGAACCAAACGAGCACGGTTACGTTAATAACAAATCAGATCGGCGTTGATCGGCGTTCATCTGCGGCTGTCCGAATCGCCGGCTTCAACGCATCGATCAGGTCAGCGACGGCGCTTCGTTTCAAATGATAGCTCGCGCGGTTGACGATCAAGCGGGCCGTCGACTCCGCGATTGTGTCGATTACCACCAGCCCGTTGTCCCGAAGCGTGTGGCCGGTCTCCACAAGATCAACGATGTGCTCGGAGAGTCCCAGCAACGGCGCAAGCTCGACCGAACCTGATAACTCAATCAACTCCACCGGTACTCCTCGACGTTGGAAGTAGTCAGCCGTCGCGCGCGGGTACTTGGTAGCGACGCGAGCCATCACCAGCGGGTTGTACCCGTGAATGGCTGATTCGGCTTTGCCGGCAACGACAAGAGTGCATTTGCCGAACTCGAGATCGAGCGGCTCGTGCACATCGGCGTTTGATTCCATCAACACATCCCGCCCGCAGACACCGGCGTCCGCCACTCCGTACTCTACATAGACTGGCACGTCGGCCGGCTTCACCAGAATGAAACTGTACCGGCCGGCGTCATCCTCGATCATCAGTCGACGAGAAGACGCAGATTCGTCGGGCACGACAACGCCTGCGCGACTAAACAACTCAAACGCTCGATCTTGCAAGCGTCCTTTGGCGATGGCTACGGTGAGAACAGTCATTGCGATTGTGGATCTTGGATTTCAGGTTTTAGGTTTTGGATTGAGGACGGTGCGGCAACCAGCGCGGTCCATCGCTAGAGTCCCGCGCAGCTCCAAGATCCAGAATCCAAAATCAAGAGATCTCAATCTTCTTTCCTTCACGTCGAAAACGGGTTGCTTCCTTGAATGCTCGGGTGATGTCGCCGGCGGGTTTCAGCCGCACGGCCGCGTCGGATTGCACGGCTATCTGGCGGAGTTCCGGAGCCAGCATCTGAGCGAGCCAGTCGAGGCAAAGCGAAAAGCCAACCGCCGGCTCCGCCAGACCAAAATTCTCCAAAAGCCGGTCGTATCGGCCGCCGCGACCAAGCGCCGTTCCCAGCCCCGGCGCATAAATCTTGAACGTCAACCCTGTGTAGTAGTCGAGCCCGCCGACGTCTCCCAGGTCGATGTCGATGTAAGCCTGGATCCCGAGCGCTTCGGCAATCTGGTAGACCCGGTCGATGTCGTCAAGCGCCGCTCCCGATTTTTTATTCGGCGCCAGCGCGCGAGCTTGCTCGACAACCTCGTGTTTGCCGGCAAGCGCAGTCAGCCGGCAGAACGCGTCGCGCGACGGCTGGTCTGCGTGTGCTTCGAGGAACGTCTCGAGCCGGGCAGTGTCTTTGCGGTCGATAACCTCGCGAAGACTGCGGCGTGCGTCCTCATCGAGCTCCAATCGCTCGGCGATTCCGTTAAAGAAATCCGCGTGGCCGAGCGTGATAGTAAAGCCCTCTAGACCCAGCCGCCTCAGAGCTTCGATTGCAATCACCAGCACTTCCGTGTCCGCTTCCAATCGATCGGAGCCGATGTGCTCGAGACCGATCTGATGAAACTCGTACTGGCGGCCCCCGCGCGGTTCGTCCCATCTGAAGACCTCGCCCGAATAGGATAGGCGAACCGGACGCGGACGATTGCCAAAACGAGTCGCAACCGTGCGAGCCACAAGCGAGGTCATCTCCGGCCGCAACGCCAGCAGCTTGCCGTCGCGTCCGGTGAATCGATACGTCATCTCGGCTTGATCTTTGCCCATCCCGAGCGCGAACAGATCGGCGTAGTCAAAGATCGGCAGGATGATCTCCGAATAAGACCATCCTTCGAATATGCTCATCACCTGGCGCTCGATCCACCGGCGCGCGCGGACCTCATCATCGAAGATGTATTGCACGCCGGAAGGGATCCTTGAGAGTGACGATGACATACGAAAACGAAAGCTAGCACAGCAAGGGGGAGGGGGTGAAGGGTGAAGGGGTGAAGGGGGAAGAGGGGAAGAGGGGAAAGGAAAC
>JBASRN010000044.1:0-16937 GCA_049273855.1 Blastocatellia bacterium | reverse complement strand
TCGCTTCGCCGTTCAACCCTTCCATCCTTTATACTTCACTCGATGCGGGTTTTAGTGGTTGAAGACGAAGCCAAGATGGCGAGCTTTATCAAGCGGGGGCTTGAGGAGGAGGGCTTCGCGGTCGACGTAACCGCCGATGGTCAAGACGGACTCTTTCGCGCCTCGACCACAAGCTACGACCTGATCATCCTCGACATAACCTTGCCGGTGCTCGATGGCCTCGAGGTGTGCCGCCGCTTGCGAGCCGAACGCGTGCCGACACCGATCCTGTTGCTGACCGCGCGCGACTCGGTTGAGATGAAAGTCCGGGGGTTGGACAGCGGCGCGGACGACTACCTGACAAAGCCTTTCGCGTTTGCCGAACTGCTGGCGCGAATTCGCGCGCTCCGCCGGCGCGACCGGTCCGAAGTCAGCATGAAGCTCCAGGTAGCCGACCTCGTGCTCGATCCGCCCACTCGTCGCGTATCCAGGGCCGGTCAGCAAATCGAGCTCACTTCGCGTGAGTTTGCGTTGCTGGAATGCTTCATGCGCCACCCGGATCAGGTTCTCTCCCGAACCGTGCTGGCGGAGAAAGTATGGGACGAGAACTTCGATTCGTTCACCAACGTCATCGACGTGTACGTCAACTACCTTCGCAACAAGATCGACCGCAACTTCTCGCCGAAGCTCATTCACACGGTGCGCGGCGCCGGCTATGTGTTGAGAAAGCCTGAATGACTCTCTGCGCGACCTCGGTGTCTATGCGTCTCGGCGGTGAGTTCTCCTTATCACACCCCTAAAAAAAGGGACCCGACTGAGCGGCCCCTTCCTCCGATCTCAATCCTGGCGCTTCGCCTATTGAGGACGAACGAGCTCAGCCACGCGCGGCCGAAACATCTCCGAAGGCACCGGCGCCGCGCCCTGATTAACGACGCGCACGCTGAAGCTCCCCAGCCTTTCGATCTTCCTGACATCAACCATAACTGAAATTCGCCGGGACTTCAGATCGACCGGGACAAGCTGACTGATCGGGGCGTTGTCCATCCCCGGTTTGAAGAACTCGACGACCGCCCCCTTTCGGAAGTTCGCGCCCTCGATCACCAGCATCACGTGCGAGTCGTCACCCTCCAAAGCTTCGACGCGCACGTCGGCTATCCGCGGTCCTACCACGTTGATTGAGTGGTCCTCCGACCGCACCCCCTCTGCACCGTTGGGGTTCACCACCTGGAACTTGATTGCCCCGGGACTGGTCAACAGACGATTCAGATTATCTGTCAGCGTGACCACCAGCCTCGTGCTGTTCCGGAAACGAACGTGTCGCCGATCGACTGGGAAGTTGAGCTGTGCTCCGTCGCCCACGTAGACCCGCGCTCGCTTACGGAAGTTCCTTCCACGAATGTCCACAGCGACGTTCGAAGTACCGGCGAACAGTTTGCCCGGCCGAAACCGAGTGATCTCCGGACCGCGCACCTGCAGGATCGCGGTTCCCGACACTCCGCCTTCGGGATTTCGCACCACCACCGGAAGCGTTCCGCTCTCCTGGGTGAGCTCCTGTGGCACGCTCAACGTGATAAGCGAACGGCTGACGAGGCGCACGCGTTCGGCTGGCATCACCGCGCCGCCAAGCACGACCTCGGCCCCTTCGCGAAAGTTCTTGCCTGTGATACTGAGCGACAACTTACCATCACCGGCGACGATTTTGTTGACCGACGGTCTCACCGCGCTTATTCGAGGTCCGAACAAAACCAGCAGCTTCTCATTCGCCGACACCAGGTCTGACACTGCAAGGTCCTTCACGCGCACTCTCAACGTGCCCACCGAATTCGCAAGCTGCGCCGGCACTCGCGCCTCGAGCTCGTTGTCCCTTCTCAGAAGGGTGTTCAGCTCGACGCCCTCGATCGATATCGCCGAGCTGGCTCGAAAATTCCTTCCGGTGACCTTGATGCTGAATGGCGCCATCGGTCCGGGGACCTCGGAGGGTGTAATCCGCTCGATCAGCGGTTCGCCGGGTCGCACTACCCGCAGCACGCTGGGAGTAGAGACAACGCCGTTCGCACCCTTTACTTGCACGCTCAGGGAACCGACTTGATTGAAGAGCGACTTCGGAAGCTTGGTTTGAAGCGCTCTTCCGTTCTGGGTGAGATCGGCTGCGTATTCAATGTCGTTGACCAGCAGCGATGAGGCTCCGCTCAGATTCCTGCCGGTGACGATCACTTGAAGGTTCCTCACCCGGCCTTGCTCGGTTACATCGGGAAAGATCGAATCAATGATCGGGATCGAGGGACCCAGTTCGCTCGGAGAAACCACGTCGAAGCTGATGATAACGACCTGATCGCCGCTCGGCGACGACCGCACAGCAGCAACGGCGCGCGCTTTGTCGCTCATTGCCACCCTGCGAAGCTCGCTTCCCACCGTCTGGTAAGACTCAACCTCACCGGTCTCGGTGCTGAAGGCAAACAAAACGCCCGTCGTCGACCCAACGAATCCAATCGATGCATCCGCGCTGAGCGCCACGTTGTTAGCGGGCGAGAACTCGATGCCGTCGGGCGGCGCGAATTCAGTTCTGATCGCGAGCCGGGCGCCTAAGTTAGTGACAATAGTGACGCCGCCATTCTTGCCGTTTGACGTCCGGCGAATGCGGCTGCAAGCGATCACGTCGTTGCCGTCCGGACCGGCGCCCACGCTGAGTCGCTGCGGGGAAGGCAACGAGATGCTATCAAGCTGTATGCCGCTCTCGATGTCGATCGCATACAAGCTGTCGCCGTTTGCAGCGGCTACGTAGAGCGTGCGCCCGTCGGAACTAAACGCGGGGTTATTTGTCTGGTCAATGCCAGCGCCAGCGGGGCTGAAGCTCGCGCCGGCGCTGAGTTGTCCTTCGCGATCGAGCTTGATCATCGAAACACTGTTAGAGACGGCGCTTGCCACCGCTACTCTTCGGCGCGAACCGTTGTCGTCCAGCGCAAGCTCGGACGGCCGTCCGATCAGCGGAACGTGCGAAACCAACTGTCCGGTCTCGACTTCGAACACAAGCAGGGTTGGGACGTCAAAACTCGAAGCGATCAGGCAGAACCGTCCGTCGCGAGTCAGCAGCGCCTGAGTCGCCGGGGTGATCTGGGCGTCCTTCGGAAGGACCAAGAGCGATTTCAACTCGAGCCGTTTAGCGGAGGTCGCATCGATTACTGTTACCGTAGCCGGGTTGTCTTGATTCGGATTGTTCACCGCGGGCGCGGCGATAAGCCTGCGGCCTCCCACCTCGACCATCGAGATGGGGCCGATCGTTTCGCCCACCGACACAGACGAGAGAATCTTGCCTGAAGTCAGGCTGAATGAAATGACCGAGCCGCCGGTCACTGAAGCGACGAATCCGACCTTGCCGCTCGATGCAAGCACGGGCTGGGCGCGCTCGTCAAGCACTGCGTACGAAGGTAGCGTGACGCTGCGCGTTTCGCCGAGCTTCGCGCGTTGATCACCGGCTTGCGCGATGACAAAGCTCAGGACCGCCAGGCACGAAACAAAAGTCGCAAGGCTTCGATTCGACTTCACTTATTGCAACTCCTCGGTGGTTCGAATAACGCCTGATGAGGGCGGCGCGTCGTGAACCGATATTAGTATCTTCGCGGTCTCATATCAAGGAGAAAGGCGGCGGCCGGTGGTCAGTGGTTAGTGGTCGGTGGTCAAGCAGGTAACAGTCAACGTCAAACGAACCCCGACGAAACCACTGACCACTATCCACCGACCACTAACCACTGTCCACTAACCCCTAACCACCGACCACTAACCACCGGCCACTGGCCACTGATCGCAGCGTATGGCAGAATGATCTCCGAGCTGGGCCGCCAGGAGGTCACGGGAATGAAGCCGAGAAAGCTATTAGCCCTTCTACTCTTTGGAGTGTTACTGAACTTGGAAACGCAGGCCAAGCCGCAGGCGCTCGCCCCATCGGGGCAGACGAAAGCAAAAGCCGCAGCGAAGAAACAACGCGCCAAACCCAAACCACTCGCCACCGAAGCACCACAAGCGTCGGAAAATGCTGATGTTGAACGCATCACGGTCGATGAACTGAAGGCCAAGATAGCCGGGAACGAGTCCCTGACGATAGTCGACGACCGCAGCGAAGGCTCGTACGAAGCCTCCGACACACAGATCAAGGGATCGATTCGGATGACCGTTGACGAGATCCAATCTCGCATCAAGGAAGTTCCCCGCGACCGTGAGATCGTTACTTACTGCACCTGACCGAGCGAGCACACTAGCGCCCGTGCGGCGCAGATATTCCTGGCGAATGGCTTCAAACGCGCTCGGGCATTGAAGGGCGGGTGGGACGCGTGGATCCAAGGCGGCGGACAAGTCGAGCCAAAGAAAAAAGAGAAGAAATAGTGGTGGGTGGTTAGTGGTTTAGTGGCTAGTGGTCAGGGGGTCAGCTCCAGGATTTGCTGGAGAGAACATTCAACCCATTGACCACGACCGATCGCCGACAACTCGCAACTGACAACTGACAACTGACCACTGACCACTGCCCTATGATCATCGTAAACCGCGAACGCGCTAAGGTCATCAATACCGCTCACGGCTCAGAGATTCGCCCGTTAATAGATCGCGCTTCGTCGGGGATCACTCAGTGTAGCCTCGCCGAAGAAGTGCTGCCGCCCGGCCATGCCGTCACGCCTCACCATCATCGACAACTCGAGGAGATCTATTACATCGTGACGGGTCGTGGAATGATGACCGTTGGGAGCGAACAGCATGAAGTCGGACCCGGCGACGCCATATACATACCCCGCGAGCATCGCCACACTCTGGAGAACACCGGCAGCGAACCTATCAGGTTGCTAGTCGCTTGCGGGCCCGCCTTCTTCTACGAAGACGAGATAAAGGATGCGAAGGAATAAGCTACGAGATCCGATGCTCGAATCCGCCGGCAGCTATTTGCCCCAGCTTGCCTTCTCTCTCAAGTTGAATCCCACCGCCAATCACCGACTCGCCGATCGTCGTGATCGGAGTCCCAAGCTCGCGAGCCAACTCTTCAATCTCGGCCTTCGCCTCGGGTAGAGCGGTGAACAACAGCTCGTACTCTTCGCCGCCGTGGAGCGCGAGCTGCAGCGGATCGACCGTCGATGAGCCGGCGGCAAGAAATGCGACACAGCTCGCGATCGGGATGGAGCCGGCCCGAATGACAGCACCGACTCCGCTCTCGTCAAGAACGTGCGACAGGTCCGTACTCAAGCCGTCGCTAATATCAATCATCGCCGTTGCAAGTCCCCGCTCTCCAAGCGCGACCCCAAGTTGAAGCCGGGGATCTGGCGCAAGGTGCTTCATTACAGCTTGCCAACGCATTCGCTCAGCGATTTCGGCGCTCGGCTCGCTTTCGCCGAGTCTGACTCCCTGCTCAAGCAACATCAGACCCAGCGCTGAAGCTCCAAGGTCGCCCGTCACCCAGATCATATCGCCAGCTCGCGCGCCGCTTCGTGTAATTGCTCTGCCGCGTTCGCACTCGCCAATAAGCGTCGAATCGATGAACAGCGAATCGGGCGAGCTCGAGGTGTCGCCGCCGACGATCGACACTCCGCACGAATCCGCCAGCTCAAAGATGCCCTCGAACATCTCGTCGATGAATTCAGACGAACAGTCGCGCGGAAGGGCGACGCTGATCGTCGCGAATCTGGGGACTGCTCCCATCGCGGCTATGTCGCTCAACGTAACCGCCAGGGCTTTGCGCCCGATGAGCTTCGGCGGCGCCCACGCGCGGCGAAAGTGCACGCCTTCAACCACCAAGTCGCAGCATACGATCAAGTCCTTACCGTCGCTCGTCCTCACAACCGCCGCGTCGTCGCCAATGCCGACGATCACGCTGTTCGTCTTGCGCGCGCGCTGTCTTATCTTCGAGATGATTTCGGATTCGTCCGGCATGAGTCTTCGCGAATGGTAGCAGCTTGCGCGGGCGGGCAACAGTTTCGTTTGGCGCAACTGACAATTGTATAGGCAACCACTTGTCCCCGTTGTAGAATGATCCTGCCCTTCGTTCCAAACCCCTGGAGACAACTTGAATGGAATTCAGAACCGACGAGCCAGGCGTGCTTGCCGGCCGCACACTGAACGAGACCGGTTCAGCACACATTGACGAGTTGGATTTGTACGACGAGCTGGCGACCTTCAGCGCGCTCTCGCCCGAGGAGCAGCGGGAGGAGACGGAGCGCGTTGAAAGAGCCAATGCCCAGTCGGCCCTGGCCGTTGACGACCCGCTTCCCGTCAGCTTCGACTTCATGGAGCCGAGCGACGTTCCGACACGTGCTGACCGCGAGCTCGACCGATCGCCCGAACCTGTCTTCGATCTAATCGATGAATCGCAGTTCGAGCGGATTGAGCAAAGTTCGGCGGCGGCGTCAGCGGAACCGGCCTTCGCCTTTGTAGAGGAATCCTCGGAGGAACCGCCGCTGACCAGCGAGGCCAGTCAAATCGCAGCGGCCCTGCCCGATGTGCTTAGAAGCACAAGCCCGCTGGAAGTCATCGATTCAGGCGCGATGACAACCGCGAAGGGCGAGCTTAAATGCGAGAGTTGCGGGACCGACTCAAGTCCCGAGGACCTGTTCTGCTTGTCCTGTGGCGAGCTCTTGGGTGAGACCGACTAGAATCTCACTCATTGTTTATCTGCAACTTTTCATCTTCACTAATCACGCCTTTGCGAACCAGAAGCTCCAGAAGTCTGGTGAATCGTCTCGCGAGGTACACGGTTTTCACGTCAGATACGCCCGGCCGGGCTTCAAGATCGAGTGCGGTCTCCGCGGTTTCCTGCTCGGTCCGCTTAAAGGTGTCGATGTCCTCGCGGACCCGATTCAGGCGCAGGCCGCGCTCATGGAGGATTTGAGCTGCAAGCGATTTCTCTTCGCGCATAATACCCAGGAGCAAGTGCTCGGTTCCGATGTGGCGATGGCCCAGCCGGTCGCTCTCGTCGGCAGCCATGCTGAGCACGCGTTTCGCGCTCGAGGAAAGCGGCAGATCGACGGATTCCGAAATCTTGTCGCCTGGAAGAAAGCGGCCTTCTATCTCCTTTCGGATTGATTCGACGGTCGATCGTGGGTTGCCAAGGAACTTCTGGGTGAGCTCTTTATCTTCTCGCAACAAGCCAAGCAAGATATGTTCGGCCTCTATCGCGTGCGAGCCAAACTGGCTGGCTTCGTATCGCGCAAAGAAAATAACTCGCCGCGCTTTCTCAGTGTATCGTTCGAACATTGCGCTCCTTTCGGCCCGCGAACGCACAAGACCTGCGCGCGCTAAGCCGCAATGTCATCAATCGCAGCGCGGAGCGCATCGATTGCAAGACTCGCGCAGTGCATCTTTGCGGCAGGTAATCGACCGAGCGACTCGACAACGTCTTTGCGAGTCAGCGACTGAACCTCGGAAAGCGAGCGGCCAATAATCAACTCAGAAAGCGCGGACGCTGCTGCAATAGTTGGAGGACAGCCCTGCGCCTGGACTTTCGCATCGGTAAGTCGGTTTCGGTCAATGCGAATCGAGAGCCTGATTCTGTCAAGGCATACCTCGTTCGTTACATCGCCAACTCCTGACGGACTTTCGAGCTCCCCCACGTTGCGAGGATGTGCGATGTGGTCGGCTACCTGAGGCGTGTACATTTTTGACCTGAGGTTATCTGAGGTCTCAAATCTCAAATTTGAGATGCCGTCGCAGAAGTTTTAATCCACAACTCACAAGCGTCGAAACGTTTTAGGTGAGGGCAACCTTCGAGGCCTGCAATTCTTCAGCGGGGATCATCTCGCGCAAGCGGGTGACGGTCTCCGCAAGCGCCGAGACCGCATAGTCGATCTCATCGCGGTTCGTGTAAACGCTCAAGCTGAACCGCAAGCTCCCTCGCACTTGCTCGCGGGCGAGCCCCATCGCTTGAAGAACGTGACTTGGCTCAAGCGAACCCGAAGCGCAGGCCGAACCAGTCGAGACCGCGATGCCTTTCAAGTCGAGCGCGATCAGAAGGCTCTCGCCGTCGACTCCTTCAAAGCTCAGGTTCGAGATGTTGGGGACGCGATGCTCGGCGTCTCCGTTGACTCTCACATCGGGAATACGCGTCGCGATCTGGTGTTCAAGATAATCTCGAAGCGTCCTCATATGTGTCTGCCTCTCCGCCAGATGCTTGCGTGCCAGCTCGGCTGCGCACCCCAGTCCGGCTATGCCGGGCACGTTCTCAGTGCCGGCGCGCCGGTCTCGCTCGTGGTGCCCGCCGTAAAGAAGCTTCGACAACCGCACGCCCTTGCGAACGTAGAGCGCGCCGACCCCCTTGGGCCCATGGATCTTGTGACCCGAGACCGAGAGCAGATCGACTATCAGTCTCTTCACATCGATCGCGACCTTGCCGGCTGACTGGACAGCGTCGCTGTGAAAGTGAAGATGCGCGGCTCCGCGATCGCGCGCCGCGACGACCACCTGGGCGATCTCCTCGATCGGTTGGATCGTTCCCGTTTCGTTGTTGGCGTGCATGACAGAGACAAGAATCGTGTCGTCGCTGATCGCGGCGCGCAGGTCGTCAACGCTGAGGCGCCCGCTGCTCGACACAGGTAAGTAGGTCACCCGAAAGCCCGCCTGCTCAAGTGACTCGCAAGTGGCAAGCACCGCGGGGTGTTCGATCTTTGTTGTGATGATGTGGCGGCCGTACTCGCGATGCGCTTCGGCGACGCCACGTAAAGCCAGGTTGTCGGCTTCGGTGCCACCTGAAACGAAGACGATCTCGGTGGGCGCTGCATTTATTAACTCAGCGACCCGGCGGCGAGCCTTCTCGACGGCGGCCTTTGCACGCTGGCCGAACGAGTGGACGGACTGCGCGTTGCCGATCTCGTTGGAGAAATAAGGCAACATTGCTTCGATTACTTCCGGCGCGACGCGAGTGGTGGCGCTGTTGTCGAGATAGACCTTCATTAGTCAGTAGTCCGTAGTCAGTAGTCAGTAGTGCGTAGTCCCCAGACTCATTCGTTCTTACCGACGAAAGAGCTACGGACTAACAACTAGCTGTTCTCTTCTTGCCATTCTTCGTACCACGCCATCTGAATGGCTTCGAGCTTCTTCTCGTTAGAGCCTTTTGCGTCGCCAGTGAAGCCCTCCAACTGCATCACCCATTGATGCAAGTCGGTGAACCGGACGCTAAGAGGATCGACATCCGGGTGGGCTTCCAGAAGTTTGATCCCAATGTCTTCGGTGTCGGTCCAGCCAATCTCAGCCATCTTTTTTCCTCGTAGCGAAAATAGTCTCTGATCCTCAAGTCGCCGCGAATAAAGCTAGGCGGCAACATCCTTGCGCTGGTGAAAGCTTTCGCTTCTGACAAACGAATAGCAGATCGCACAATGGTAGCTCTCAATCATGAGTTTGATACTCTCACCACCAGGACCCGTGACCTCCTGCTCCGTAGTCGATCGATTCATCGGCTGGGGTGCAGCGCATCGAGGACAGAATAATGAATTCATAATGTCTCCTTCATCTCATCCGTGGCGAATAAAGTCGAGCACGTCGGGTATCTCGACAGTCACGTCGCCCTTGACCACGCACTGGCAGCCGAGCCGCGAGTGCAACGTCAGCCCGTCAGCCATATAAAGCCGATCTTCCTCGTCTTCCTCCATCTCTGAGAGGTTCTCTTCACCTTGCTTCACGATAACATGACACGTCGTGCACGCATTGTTGCCGCCGCATGCGTGTTCGAGGTCAACGCCGTAGTTCAGCGCGACGTCCAGCAACGAGCCTTCCTTCCCGTGCTCGTGATAAGGTGTCACGCCCGGCTCGTACTCGACGGTCACCGAGTCGGCGCCATGACGCATAAAGGTCACCTTGCAGACCTTTTTCTCGGCCTCGGGCTCGTCCATAACCGCGCTTCCGATTCTCTCTTTCGCCTCCATGCTATCCTTCCGCGACCTCGGTTGCCTTACGATCCTTTAGGGCCGCAAGCACCGCGCCGTCCATAATTTCTTCCGCAAGATGCCGCGAGGCGCCATCGAGTTGCTGTATCCTCTCGCGTATCAACCGATGGTCGTCGGTGGCGGCTGCGTCGCGAAGCCCCACAACCGCGCTTCGAATCGCAGCGCGTTCATCTTCGCCGATTAACTCGTCGCCCCGCTCAGCAAGCGCTTTCTCCGCCGCTCGCATCACGGTCTCAGCCTCGTTTCGAGCCTCGATCACCTGCCGCTGCTTCATGTCCTGCTCGGCGAATTCGATCGAATCTATGAGCATCGTCTCGATCTGGTCATCGGTTAACCCGTAAGAAGGTTTCACTTCGATCGACTGCTCTTGCCCGCTCCGAACGTCGCGTGCGCTCACCGTCAGAATACCGTTGGCATCGATCAAGAATTTCACTTCGATTCGCGGCAAGCCGGCAGGCTGCGGCGCTATGCCCTTGAGCGTGAACCTGGCGAGACTCCTGCAGTCCTGAACCAGCTCGCGCTCGCCTTGCACGACATGCACGTCGATCCCGGTCTGGTTATCGACCCACGTCGTGAACATCTCTGCTCGCGAAGCCGGAATGGTCGAGTTACGACTTATGATCTTCGCGACAGCCCCGCCAAGCGTCTCGATGCCCAGGCTTAACGGCGTCACGTCGAGCAGCAGAAGGTCACGGCGTCCGCCCGAGAGCACGTCTGCTTGAATCGCTGCGCCAAGCGCGACGACTTCATCAGGGTTCAACTCGAGATGCGGCTCGCGTTTGAACAGCTCTTCGACTTTGCGTCGCAAGAGAGGGATGCGAGTCGAACCGCCGACCATGACTACTTCGTCGAGTTGCTCCGGCTTGAGGTTCGCATCTTTGAGCGCTTTTCTGCAGGGCTCAAGGGTCCGTTCGACCAGTTTCTTGATAAGACCCTCAAACTCTTCCCGAGCAATCTCGCGCCGGTACTCTCCGCCGTACGACGACCCGAGATCAAAAGTGATCGTCGCGCGTTCTCGGTGTGAAAGGTCATGCTTCGCCGCGATGACCGCCTTGCGTATCGTTTGAAACGCGGACGGGTCGCCGTCGAGCTTCGCTTCAAAGCGAGCTTCGATCTCGCGAATCACCAAAGCGATCAGCTCGTTGTCGATGTCATCACCACCCAGGTGAGTGTCGCCGTTGGTCGAGAGCACCTCGAAGATTCCGTCCTTCAGCTTGAGTATAGAGATGTCGAACGTGCCGCCGCCGAGGTCGTACACGGCCACCAGCGCCTCTTTCCGGTTGTCGATCCCGTAAGCCAACGACGCCGCTGTCGGCTCGTTGACTATGCGAAGAACGTCTAGCCCCGCAAGGTGACCCGCATCCTTTGTCGCTTGACGCTGCGCGTCGTTGAAGTAGGCCGGGACGGTTATCACCGCTTGCGTAACTTCCTCGCCGAAGAACTTCGAAGCGCGCTCCCTGAGATCGCGAAGTATGAACGCTGAGATCTCGGGCGGAGTGAACACTTGCTCGCCCATCTGAAAGCGAATGACCTGCTCGCTGCCCGCGGCCACCTGAAACGGAACCATTCGGAGGTCCGCTTGCACGTCGGCGCTGCCCTTTCCCATAAAACGCTTAACGGAATAGACGGCCTTGCGGGGCTCCGCGATCAGCCGGTTGCGCGCTTCTTCGCCGACCAGCAACCGCCTCTCGTCCTTGTCGTAGTACACGATCGAAGGCACGAGCGCGTTGCCCGACTCATCGCGAATGACCTCCGGACCACTTGCGCCCATAAACGCGACCAGGCTATTGGTGGTGCCCAGGTCTATCCCGACTACACGGCCCGACTTCGGCCGGCCAGTCATGCTCAGCTCAATAACGGGCATTCGACTACAACTCCTCCTTGATGTCGCGAATCAGGTTGTGAATGTAAGACCGATTCGACAAGAGCTCGCTCATTTGATCGAGCGCCGACTTCCTCTGATCTTCTTTCGACGATTCGTCAATCGCGCGGTCCCACTCTTCGAAGAGCGCGAATAGCCGCTCATCGATCTTCGCAATTTTCTCTTCAAGACTTCGAAGCGCGTCTTCGAGCGCGACGCGGGCTTCCGCCACTTCGTCTTCGCCCGCCATCTTCCTGGCGGCTTTCAGCTCTTCGATCTGCATGTTCAGCTCAAAGACTTCCTCCAAGAGATCGGGCGGCGCTTTCTTCTCCGCTTCCTTGTAGCCATAAAGCGACAGTAAGTACTTCGCGCGCATCACCGGATCGCGAAATGCGCGATAGGCATCGTTAAGCATCGACGAACGCTCGACGCTTGCCTGCTGTTCTCGGGGGCTCGCGTTCATAAAGTAGTCGGGATGAAACTGCCGGCTGAGCGCGTAGAACGTCTTCTCCAACTCGGCCTCGTCGAGCCGCAATTTCCTTGGGAGACCCAAAAACGCAAAGTAGTCCGTGCCTTCTGCAACGGGCTGGATCTTTCGGCAATCGGAGCAAAAGTGCCCGAACCGGGATTGCGCACCGCAATAACCGCACGCGCCGGTTGCTGTCAATTGAGTTTGAGTCGTAATCACTTGAGCTACGGTTGTCCTGAAAAAAAATGGCTGAGCCGCTGAGGCGCCCAACCATCAACCCG
Source organism: Blastocatellia bacterium (assembly GCA_049273855.1). GTDB lineage: Bacteria > Acidobacteriota > Blastocatellia > UBA7656 > UBA7656 > Onstottus_B. The sequence continues at coordinate 4,439 of JBASRN010000044.1, read as the reverse complement.
TGCTGAACTTGTAGGGGCGTTCCTCCGTGGGCGCCCCTCATTTCGCGCCTTGAGGCAGGCTTCGGTCACCGAAGAGCGCCCACGGAGGAACGCCCCCACCTGCTAAACGGCAAACGATTCGCCGCAGCCGCACGCTCCCGAGGAGTTGGGATTGACGAATGTAAAGCCGCGCTGCATCAAGCCTTCATCTTTGTAGTCGAGCGTCGAGCCGTCCAGGTAGAGAAAGCTTTTCAGATCGACAAACAGCTTCACGCCGTCGACCTCGAAGACCTTGTCGCCCGGGCGTTGGTCGGTGTCAATCGCGAGGTTATAGCTCATGCCCGAACACCCGCCGCCCTGCACGCCAACTCTCAGCCCGCCTTCGGCGACGCCCTGATCGCGCATCACCTCGCGGACCTTCTCAACAGCTCTTGGAGTCAGTTCAATCATGATTCTTGGTCGCACCTCTACGCGTTGACAGCTTCTTCCGCATTCACTTCAACCGGAGTTTGCTTGTGCTGATAATCGCGGACCGCCGCCTTGATTGCGTCTTCGGCCAGCACCGAGCAGTGAATCTTGACCGGAGGAAGATTAAGCTCCTTCACGATCTCGGTGTTCTTGATATCGAGCGCCTGAGCGACCGATCGCCCCTTAAGCCACTCGGTCGCAAGGCTCGAGCTCGCGATCGCCGACCCGCACCCAAACGTCTTGAACTTCGCATCTTCGATGACGTTCGTCTGGGGGTTGATCTTGATCTGAAGCTTCATCACGTCTCCGCACTCGGGCGCGCCGACCAGACCGGTGCCCACGCTCGGATCTTTCTTGTCGAGGCTTCCCACATTGCGTGGATTGTTGTAGTGATCAACTACCTTGTCTGAGTATGCCATTTGATTTCCCCTTCTCTTCCCTCGGTCGCCTAGACTGGAGGGTCCTGATTCTTCTTTGCGTAACCTCTGCGGCTTCGCGTCTCCGCCCCGCGGTTAGTTAGCGTCGAAATCCTGCTAACCGCAAAGGCGCCGAGACGCAGAGAATTGAAGTTAGGACACCACCCCTAAACTCTATCCCTCGCTTCTACTCACCGGCCCACTGCACGGTGCTGAGGTCGATGCCTTCCTGCACCATCTCCCAAAGCGGAGAAAGCTCTCTGAGTCTGTTCACCGCTTCATTCACCCGCCCGATCGTGTAGTCCACTTCTTCGTCAGTGTTGAAACGACCGAGCCCGAAGCGTATTGAGCTATGCGCCAGCTCTTCTCCGACGCCCAGCGCCTTCAGTACATAGCTGGGCTCAAGGCTCGCCGAAGTGCATGCAGATCCCGATGACACCGCGATGTCGTTGATTCCCATCAATAAAGATTCGCCTTCGACATACGCAAACGAGACGTTCAAATTGCCGGAGAGCCTTTGCTCGGGATGGCCGTTGATGTAAACATCCGGTATCTCGTCCATTATTCCCTTGCGAAGCCTTTCTTTGAGGCCGAACACACGTTTATTCTCGTTTTGCATCTCGGCTTTGGCGATCTCGCAAGCTTTGCCCAGACCGACGATGCCCGTCACGTTCAAGGTCCCGCTGCGCATTCCGCGTTCGTGCCCGCCGCCATCCATCATAGGCACCAGCACCACTCGCGGATTCTTGCGTCGCACGTACAAACCTCCGATGCCCTTCGGCCCATAAATCTTATGCGCGCTGAATGAAGCAAGATCCACGTTCAGCTCGTTCACGTTGAACGGTATCTTGCCGACCGCCTGAGTCGCGTCGGTATGAAAGAGAACGCCCCTCTCTTTGCAGACCTTGCCGATCTCCGCAATCGGCTGAATAACCCCGATCTCGTTGTTAGCCATCATCACTGAAACGAGAATCGTCTTGTCGGTGATTGCATTTCTAACATCGTCTGACGAGATCAGCCCATCGCTCGCCACGGGCAGATACGTAACTTTAAAGCCGCGCTTTTCGAGCTTTTTACAGGTGTCCAGAACGGCCTTGTGTTCGGTGACTACGGTGATGATATGGTCGCCTCGTTCATAGTACATATCGGCGACGCCTTTGATCGCGAGGTTATCAGATTCGGTCGCACCGCTGGTGAAGACTATCTCTTTCGAGGACGCTCCGATCAGATCGGCAACCTGCTTGCGTCCGTTCTCGACCGCTTCCTCCGCGCGCCAGCCGAATTCGTGATTACGGCTCGCAGCATTGCCAAAAATCTCTGTGAAGTAGGGAGCCATCGCTTCAAACACACGCGGGTCGCACGGTGTGGTCGCGTGGTAGTCCATATAAATCGGGAGCTTCAACGCCATTTCAATCTCCTTGATATCTTATAGAAGCCTCGTCAACAAATAAGCCGGCTCAGACTCGCTCTTCGGCTTAAGCCAACTGAATCTTCTCTGGCTCCACCGCCTCATCACCGCCCTTAGCGCGATCGGCTAGTATTCGGTTCGATCTTATTCTCAATCCGTATACCACCTCTGGCTTCGACTTGTTCGCAAGATCGGCCAGCGTGATCGAGTCCAGGAAACTGTCAACGTGCTCGGCGAGTTGTTTCCAAATTGCTCCGCCGATGCAGGTGTCGCCGATTCGGCAGTTCTCAACAGTCCCGTCGTTGCTGAAGCACGAACTGGTGTAAAGTGGAGGCTCGATCAAGCGAACTATCTCTCCGATCGTTATCTCCGACGGCTCGCGCGCCAGCACATAGCCACCGTGGGGGCCTCTTACGCTGTTCACGACTCTACCCTTCCGCAATTGCTGAAAGAGCTGCTCGAGAAACTGCAACGAGATGCCCTCGCGCCTCGAGATGGCGGCAAGGGGTACCGGGGAGCCGTTGGAGTGCTGGGTGATATCCAACACCGCACGCACTGAGTACTTCCCTTTAGTTGAAATCTGCATATAGACCCCCACGAATATCTCGTCCGTTGGATACTTCAAAGTGCCACTCTTATTCTAGATACCAGACTGAATAAGTCAAGTATATTCTGACCGATTCAGTCAAGATTGATTTGATCGAGTCAAGTGAGGGAATAGTGTGACTTACCCGAGCGCTCGCCGGAGTAAAACGGGAGGACCGTTATCTCTTGGGGGCTCTCAAAACGGGAATGCCTATGAGCGCATCGTCAACACTAGAGATTACGAGACGGTGAGCGCCAACGCCTTCAGTTTCTGCAACCGCTCTTCCGCCGCTGCAAGCGTCTCGTCCTTCTTGCAGAAAGTGAATCTCACCTGCTTTCTTCCAAGCGAAGGCTCGTGATAGAAGCTGCTCCCCGGGACTACAGCCACTCCGATGTCTTTGACCAGGAACTTCGCGAACTCGACATCGTCGTCGTAACCGAACGCGCTGATATCGGTCATCACGTAATAGGCGCCATCCGGATCGAAACACCGAAAGCCCACGTTCTTCAATACCGGAAGCAGCCGCTCGCGCCGAGCGAAGTAGTCCCTCTGAAGATTATCGTAGTAGGAACGCGGAAGTCTGAGCGCTCGCGCGCCCGCTTCTTGCAGCGGGGCCGCCGCGCCAACGGTAAGAAAGTCGTGCACCTTGCGAATCGCCGCCGTGATCTCGGCCGGCGCGATCGTGTAGCCGACTCGCCAACCCGTCACCGAATAAGTCTTCGACAATCCGTTTATCGTAATCGTGCGGTCGCGCATACCGTCGAGCGTCGCTATCGGAATGTGCTTTTTGCCATTGAACAGAATGTGCTCGTAGATCTCATCGGTGATCGCTATTGTGTTCCACTTCTGACAAAGCTGTGCGATGAACTCGAGTTCATCGCGGCTGAAGACCTTGCCCGTTGGGTTGTTCGGCGTGTTGATAATGATCGCTTTGGTGTTGTCGTTGAAGGCCGCTGCAAGAGCATCCGGATTGAAGTTCCACTCAGGCGCATACAGCGTCACGAATCTGGGAGTAGCTCCCGACAGAATCGCGTCGGGCCCGTAGTTCTCATAGAATGGCTCGAACACGATCACTTCGTCGCCGGGGTTCACGATGGCCATCATGGCGGCGATCATTGCCTCCGTAGAACCACAGGTCACTGTAATCTCCCGCTCCGGGTCGACTTCCATGCCCAGGTGCCACGAAGACTTCTCTGCAATCGCATCGCGGAACTTCTTAGCACCCCACGTTATCGCGTATTGATTCACATCAGCCATTATCGCGTCGCAGGCGGCGAGCTTGATCTCCTCGGGCGCGGAGAAATCCGGAAAGCCTTGCGACAGATTGATCGCGCCGTAGAGGTTCGCCTGGCGCGTCATCTCGCGTATGACCGACTCGGTGAATTGTTGTGCCTTGTGGGAAATGATCTGTTTGGACATGAAAGCACTCCGGGTTCCGGGTTCGTGGTTCCGGGTTGTTTATTCTTAAGACAAGATCGCGCGCGCGGCCGCCAACCCTGAGCTCTGAACCCGGAACTCCGAACCGCTACCTGGGATTTTCTTCTTTAAGTCTTTCGATTATCGATTCAGCCGCGGAAGCAAA
>JBASRN010000041.1:0-9007 GCA_049273855.1 Blastocatellia bacterium | reverse complement strand
ACGTTAGCCTCCGGCCAGTGGGCTTGCACATTGCCGGGCGCGATGGCCGCAATGCGCACTCGCGCGAGCATCTCGCCGACGGAGCTTCGAGCGATGATGGCGTCTCCTTCAACAAGACCAATCCGTTCAGCGTCGGACTTGCTCATCAGCAAGTCATCTCGGGAAGCGCCGGTCAACGGGTCGCGCTCGCGAAGAACCATGCTGTTGAACTGCTTGCCGCGCCGCGTGGACAGCCGGAGCTTGCCGTTCTCCGCCGGTTGGCCTAATTCGATAACAGAAAACTTCGCTCGCGCATCGGGGGTGCGAAACCGAGTGACGCTCGTGCCGTCCGGCGCGGTTTCTTCGCACAATCGTTCGCCGCCCCACTGAACTTGATCGCCTGCTTGCTTCAAATGTTGTACACCTTCGTAAGCCGGAACCGCGCGCGCCATCTCGTCTCGAATAGCCTGTGCGTCATCGAAGTGAATCAAGTCAGCGAAGTCCGGCCGTGCGCTCTCAGCGATCAGCATCGGGATCTCCCACTCGGGACGCGCTTCACCGATTCTGCGGCCGGGTATTTCAGGACTAAACAGAATCCGCCGCTCGGTCGATGTCTCAGTTCCGCCGCCTTGTTGTTCGTAACGGGTTTGAGCAGGCAGCAAGACCACAGCGTCTGCCGGTTCAACCAGCATCTGCGGACTCAGCACGATGTCCTGATGAACGCGGAAGGGAACTCGCTCAACCGCTTCGCGAACATAGCCGGGCTCGGGAAGCGTCTCGAGGAAGTTCCCCCCTACTTGATAGAGCACGTCGATCGCTCGGTTGTGGGCGGCATCGATCATCTGGACGGCGTTCAACCCCGGCACGCGCGGAACCTCGAAGCCCCAGAGTTCCGAGAATCGCTTCGCGCCCTCCGCGTCGGTTGCAACACCGCCCGGGAGCTGATTTGGAACCGCGCCGACCTCCGCTCCGCCCTGGACACCCGAGTGGCCGCGAATTGCCATCAAGCCACACTTCTCGCGGCCGACGAACCCGCGCGCCAACGCCAGATCGACTATCGCCCGCACGTTTGCCACGCCGTCACGGTGTTGAGTGATTCCCATCGACCAGACGAATACTGCCGAACGGGCTTCGCCGATCATTCGAGCGAAGCGCAGCATCTCATCACGCGACGAGCCCGACCCGGCCTCGAGCGCGTCCCACGGATAGGCTGCCAGAGCCGATTTCAGGGCTTCGAAGCCTGACGTGTGTTCGGCAATAAAACGCTCGTCGATCCAGCCTTGCTCGATCAGGTGCTTGATGACTCCTCCCAGAAAGGCCTTGTCTCCTCCAGTGTGAACCTGGAAGAACGCATCGGCGATCTTCGTCCCGAACAACGCGCTCTCAGTCACCGAAGGAATCCAGTAGCGCTCGAGCCCGGGCTCGCGATACGGATTGATCACGGCGACTCGGGTTCCCAGCTTCTTGGCGTGATAGATGTACTTGATAGTGACCGGCTGATTGTTAGGAGTGTTGCTCCCAAAGAACACCAGTAGGTCGCTGCCGATCCAGTCTTTGTAAGAGCAGGTCGAGGCCGACACCCCAAGCGACTGCTTGAGTGCGACTGTGGACGGCGCATGGCACAGACGCGACGAGTTGTCCACATTGTTCGTCCCGAGGAAGCGCGCAATCTTTTGCGCCACGTAGTAGGTCTCGTTTGTCAGACCTCGCGAGGTCATGTAAAACGCCAGCCGGTCGGGATCGGTGGCAGCCATCCGGTCGCCGATTGTTTGAATGGCCGTCTCCCACGACACGCGCTCAAAGCCGCTCTGACCCAGACGCCGAATCATCGGGTAAGGCAAACGGCCAAGCGCGCGCAGCTCAGCGGCAGTCATCTTGGAAAGCGCTGCCGCATCTTCGAGTCGCCGCACGTCGAGCGCCGGCATCGTGTTCAACCGAAGAAGGTCGAGCCTGACCATACACAAGTGAATTCCGTCCATGGTGAAGTCGCGCAGGCCGGTCGTGCCCAGCGCGCACCCGTCGCAAACACCGCGTGTGAGGATGCGCCACGCAAAGGGAAGCTCGTCCTTGTTGCGCCAGATGGTCTTTGCCATCTCGACGTAGTGGTTCGGCTTGACCTGGCCGATCCCGTTCGGCGCAAGTCCCGCCCAACTCGTCTTGTCCCACTTCGGCATCCGAAGTTCCGCCTCTTTCGACGTTCGTTTCATTCCGCCGCTAGAGTCTTAAGATACTGCCTTTCCGTCGCAGTGTCCTCCAACAGACAACTTTGCGCGCGAATGCTCTTCATATAATCACGACACCGGGATGGACGCCAGTCGATGGGTCGGGCGTGGGTGTGCGTTCAGGTCTCGATTCCCGCAAACCCAAGGGGATTTCGGCTCAGAGCCCAGGGGTTGCCGTACTCGGCTACCCTGGGAACCCATTGTGCGAAGGGGCGGCCAACCCTGAAGGGGTTGTGGCTCGGACCATTGGGTGTCCTCAGCGCCAACAATTCTCCCAGCCGGGCCGTCCTGAAGAATCTCAAGCACACCGGTTTCCTTGCGCTAGCTGGACACCGAAAAAGTTCATCTGTTAGGGTTCAAGTCGATGTGCTCCCGTAGCTCAGCTGCATAGAGCGTCCGCCTCCTAAGCGGAAGGTCGCGCGTTGGAATCGCGCCGGGGGCACCACCACTTTCCAGGGCGCGACTAGAAACGCAAGAGCATGGAGTTCAGGCTTTAGTTTGGTTTTGCATCGCGCGAAAGACCAAAACCAGGCTAAAGCCTGAACTCCATGCTCTTGTTTCCCGCGGGACCGCGAGCGGAAACTTATTCATCAGACGGCGCCTTGGGTATCCGCAACGAACACGCCGAGCAACGGCTCGTCCATTTCGAGTTCCTTGACCCCGAACGTCTCGACGTGGAATTGAATGGCCGACGTCACATCCGCGATCGCCTCGGCTCGCGTGTTACCCTCCCCAACAAATCACACCTTGCAGACCGACTGGGGACGCGACAAATCCATCAGGGTGCTGTTCCACAATAACAGGGCTGTTCTCCAGCGGGTGGTAGTTACTTCTTCGCTGGCAAGACTCGCTTCGGTGATTTTTCGCCTTCAAGCGCCGACATGAAAAGTGTCGGACACGGTGCTTCTATCTCTCGGGCTTGGCCTTCTGAAAAACATAGTAGACCGCGCCCGAGTGATCATCCGTAAACAAGAAAGCGTTCTTCCCCATGCTCATAACGTCGGCGGGTCTTCCATAGACTCTGCCGTTCTGTAAAAAGCCTGTGACGAAGTCTTGCACTGACCCGCCCTTTCTCACTCGCATCAGGCTGTAGCCTCGCCTCAGAGATCGCTTCGAAGAGCCGTGCAGGGCTACCAGAAAACTGTCCTTCAGCGCCGGGCTGCTGTTGCTCGAATCGAAATACTCAAATCCAAGCGGAGAGCTGTGAGCGCTGAAACCGATGTAAGCAGGGGGCACGTTATTGCAGTCGATCTTCTTTTCGCTTTTGCTAAACGCGGGGTCGGCATACATTTTTTTTCGGTACTGAAAACAATACGGCCAGCCATAATTCTTGTTCTGTTCAACCATGTAGATCGTGTCATCCGGTTTGAGATCCCCCAGATGGTCGGCGCCCATGTTGGTCACAAACAATTGCCCCTGCACCCATTTCATACCAACTGCATTGCGCAAGCCGCCGGCGAATACTCTTTGGTTCTTGCCGTCGAGGTCCATCTCGAGCACCGCCGCTCTGATCGGCTCTTGTTCTTCGCAAGCGTTGCAACTGCTGCCAACCGAGACGTACAGCTTTCCGGCCCCGATAGCGAGGGTCCGCGTGAGGTGCCACCCTCCGTACTTGTAATTCAGCCCGTAGTCCGGAAACGTCGCAAGCACCTGCGGAGCGCTTGTCGGAGCGACGTCGCCCGACACATACCGGTAGCGCAATAGCCGGTCGGTGAGAGCGAGATAGAACCAATCGTCACCATTCAGGTCGGTGTCGAAAGCCACGCTGTTGGGATTGCGCAAACCCGTGAGGAATGGCGTTACCTTGTTGAACCTTCCACTCGCGGCGTCAAAGCCGTCCAGCACGTATACCGCGCCTTTCTGATTGTCCGTGCGGTTGTACATGTCGGTGACGAAGATTCGCTTGTCAGGGCTTTTGGCCATGAACCTGACGCGCTTCAAGCCCTGAGCGGCTACCGTGATCTCAAAGCCGGGCGGCAGGTAGAGATTGAACTTCCTGGTCTTACTCAACACGATGCGATGGGCTGTGAGTTTGAGAGGGCGCGAGTCAACCGGAGCAGAATCGACATCGCCGGGTTGCTGTTGGGCAGGCTCGGGCGTTCCGGACGAGAGCACTGGTATTTGGCGGAATAGTACCGGCTGGCAAAGCAACAGTGAGCCGAGCGCGACAGCCGCGAGCCGTCCTGATATGAGGCTCCTTGTGAACTGGTAGGCGTGCGGTCGGGTCAATTCTTGCTTAAGAGGTGTTCGGGATCATCGGGGACCGCGATGAACGGAAGGTTGCGATACAGCTCCCCCACGTCCAGCCCATACCCAACTACAAAATGATTCGGGATCGTGAAGCCGATGTATTTAGCTTCCACGTCGATCTCGTGGCGGTCTGGTTTGTCCAACAGCGCCGCTATCGCAAGCGAGTTGACCTCGCGCGAACGAAAGATGTTCGCCATGTAGTTCAAGGTCAAACCCGTATCGATAATGTCTTCGACCACGAGCACGTCTCTGCCAAGAAGGCTTACATCCAGGTCCTTGGTTATTCGTACTTCGCCCGAAGACTTGGTCGAAGCGCCGTAGCTCGATATTCCGATGAAGTCCAACGAAAGCGGCAAGTCGATCGACCGCATCAAGTCCGACAGAAACACGCACGCGCCTTTGAGCACTCCGACCAGGTGAAGATTCCGGCCGGCGTAGTCGCGAGTGATCTGAAGTCCGATCTCGCGCACCCGAGCCTGCAGGGTTTGTGTGTCGATCAACACCTTGAGGTTGGGATCGTTGATGAAGGAGGACTGTTCCTGCGCGCTCATTGGTTTCTCCTGCCGCCGGTGGTTTTGACGGGTGAGCGTGGAATATACGAGAGCGGGCAGGCGGTGTCAAACGGACGCGAGGATTCGGGTGCGCGGCAGTTCTTCGCATCGAAGCTGATACGCGGCCAGAGCAACTGCCGGACTCCCGGTCGCGCAAGCTAAAGCTTGAACTCTGAACCTCAAACTGCCCCACTACCCATTAGTGCCGCGGCAGCGCCTCAGGGATGCGTCATGGTATGCTGGAGAATTGGTAAGAGTCATCCACAAAGTGACACGAGCACTAGAGCATGGCTGAGTTTGTCGGGCATACATTCCAGGACAAAGCGCGCTTCCGCGACAGGTCAGACGAAGATCCGATTCGCGATGAACTCTTTAGCGTCGAGCGCCTGGAGCAATACGCGGTAGAGTTGGCTCCCGAGCACTCGGTATCTTCGGGGAAAAGACGCGGCCGCCGGCTGCTGCCACGGTTGGAAGAGAACGGCCGCAGATTGTTTTCCGTTTATCGCAACCTCGCCAACGCGGTTCGCGATGAGCGTACGGTCTCGCCCGCAGCCGAATGGCTCGTCGATAATTTTCACATCGTCGAGGACCAACTTCGCGAGATTCGCCGCGACTTACCGCGAGGGTATTACAAAGAGCTGCCCAAGCTCCAAAGCGGCGAGCTTGCCGGCTACCCGCGCGTTTATGCAATCGCGCTTGCGCTGATCGCTCACACGGACAGCCGTCTCGACCCTGAAACCCTCGCTCGCTTTGTTCGCTCTTACCAGCGTGTGACGCCCCTCTTGATCGGTGAATTGTGGGCGATTGCTATCACGTTGAGGGTCGCGCTCGTCGAGAACCTGCGGCGGCTTGCGACGCGAATAGTTGCAGCGCGAAACGCGAGGGAGGAGGCTGATAAACTCGCAGACAAACTTTTCGAGCTAGCCGCTCGGCAGCCGAACGGGCTGACGGCGGCGCTTGAAGCGGCGGCCGGAAAAGGGAAGCGGCTTGATCAGGCGTTTGTCGTTCAGCTAACGCAACGGCTCCGCGATCAGGATCCGGAGGTATGGCCCGCGCTCGACTGGCTCGAGAAACGACTTGCTCGCGAAGGCTTGACTACCGAGCAGGTTGTTCACCAGGAGCACCAGCGGCAGGCCTCCGCGCAGGCCACTGTCGGTAACATCATCACCAGCATGCGCCTGCTCTCGACGCTCGACTGGAAAGTTTTCTTCGAGAGCGTCAGCCTGGTGGACCCCATTCTCGCCGACGACCCGGCTGGCGCGTATGCCTCAATGGACTTTGCGACGCGCGACCGCTATCGGCACGTCATCGAGAAGGTTGCCAGGCGCACAAAGGCGTCCGAACTCGAAATCGCGCGTCACGCCGTGGCGCTTGCGACGAAGGCCAGCCGGGCGGCGCCGGATGATCCGCGCAGGGCGCACGTCGGCTATTACCTGGTTGACCGCGGATGGCCTGAGATGGAGCGGGACATCGGGTTTCGATGGCATCTGGACGAGCGCTTCTTCCGCGCCGGACTGAATCACCCAACGGTAGCGTATTTCGGCTCGATCGCAGCTCTGACCTGCGCCATCCTCGGTCTCTTTCTTTCGTACGCGTGGGTATGGGGAGCGTCCGGGGCGTCATTGATTGCGATCGCATTGTTGCTGATTGTGCCGGTCAGCGATCTGGCACTCAGCGCCTTGAATTTAGACGTGACGATTCTATTCAAGCCACGGCCCCTTCCCAAGATGAACACGGCCGCGGGCATACCGGAAAATGGCCGGACATTTGTCGTGACGCCGACCATCTTTACCAGTGAAGAGGCCGTCCGAGCCCTCCTGGAACGCATGGAGGTGCACTATCTGGCCAACCGTGACGAAAATTTATTCTTTGGGCTTCTCGGAGATTTTGCTGACGCGCCACTCGAAGAAATGCCCGATGACGACCGCCTGCTCGAAGCGGCAAGAAAGGGAGTTGAAGAGCTGAATGCTCGTTACATCAACGGCGGACCTGATCGCTTTTACGTGTTTCACCGCCGCCGGGTGTGGAATCCCCGCGAAGAAAAATGGATCGGTTGGGAGCGAAAGCGGGGCAAGCTTCGCGAGTTCAACCAGATGCTTCGAGGCTCTCGCGACACAAGCTTTGTCGTGGCCACCGCGGATCCAGTTTTTCTTTCGAAGGTCCGATATGTCATCACGCTTGACTCCGACACTCAACTGCCGCGGGATGCGGCCCGCCGCCTTATCGGCACCGCGTTACACCCGCTCAATCAACCTCGCCTCGACCCGCGGGTTAATCGCGTGACGGAAGGGTATGGCATTCTTCAGCCTCGCGTGAGCATGACGCTCACGAGCTCTTCGCGTTCATGGTTCGCGCGGATATTCTCCGGCCATACCGGGGTGGATCCATATACAACGGCGGTATCTGACGTCTACCAGGATCTTTTCGGAGAGGGGAGCTACACAGGAAAGGGGCTTTATGATGTTGATGCTTTCGAAGCGGCGCTTGCCGATCGAGTGCCGGAAAATCTGCTGCTGAGCCACGATCTGTTCGAAAGCGTCTTTGCCCGCGCGGCGCTGGTCACTGACATTGAACTCCTTGACGACTATCCGTCTCAATACGATTCGTATGCCAGGCGGCAACATCGCTGGACGAGGGGCGACTGGCAGATTGCGGGATGGCTCCTCCCGCGCGTACGGGCAGCGGATAAACGGCGAGTGCGCAATAGGCTGCCCCTCATATCCCGGTGGAAGATACTCGACAACCTCCGGCGAAGCCTTGTCGCTCCGGCGATGTTCGTCTGGCTCGTGGCGGCGTGGACCGTCTTGCCCGGCTCATCGTTGTTGTGGACGCTTGCCGTCCTCGCCGTTCTCGCATTTCCGATTTACGCCCACGTCACAAACGCGTTGATGCTTCACCCGCGTGGCATTCCGTGGACGAGTCACTTTTGGAGCGTGTGGGGCGATGCCCGGACGAACACCGCGCAGGTTGGGCTTTCATTGATCCTCGTCGCGCACCAGGCATACTTGCAGGTTCATGCGATAACACTGACTTTTTACCGCAAGCACCTTTCAAAGAGGAACCTGCTCGAGTGGGTGACGGCGGAGCAGACTGAGAAAGGAAGCGCGCATGATCTTCGAGACTTCTGGCAACTGATGTGGCCTTCCGAAGTTCTCGTGCTTGGCGCGGCTTTGCTTGTTGCGGCTGTGAAACCGTCCGCGTTTGCGTTTGCTACGCCGTTTCTCATGGTTTGGTCCGCGGCCCCGCTCGTCGCTTACTGGGTGAGCCGGCAGTTGAAGGGCCGCGACGAAACGCTTGGAGCAGACGATAGAGAGCTGGCGCGTCTTGTGGCGCGCCGCACATGGCGATTCTTCGAAGCCTTTGTTGGACAAGGCGATCACTGGCTCCCTCCCGACAACTTCCAGGAAGACCCAAGGCAGGTCCTTGCGCATCGCACTTCGCCAACGGACATCGGAATGCTCTTGCTATCGACCGCGGCGGCTCACGACTTTGGGTACATCGGCACGCTTGAGCTGGCTGAGCGCGTCGAACTTACGTTTGCCACGATGGACAAGCTCGACCGGTTTAACGGGCATTTTCTCAACTGGTACGACACCATAAAACTCACGCCGCTCACGCCACAATACGTATCGACAGTCGATAGCGGGAATCTGGCAGGCCACCTGCTCGCGCTCAAGCAAGTCTGCGTAGAGATTGCAGAGCGGCCGCTGATTGACGCGCGAGTAATTGACGGCTTGATCGACACAGTTTCGCTGATGCGTGAAGAGGCGGGGAAGCTCGGCGCCGTTCGCCAGAGCACGGGGGCGGTCACGCTCAAGCAACTGCGCGGCGAGATCGACCAGTGCGCGGCAAGCTTATCGATCGAAGCGCCCGATACACTTTCAGGTTGGTTTGGTCTTCTTCAAAAGGTGACCGCGCGAATAAATGAGGTCGAAGACATAATCGGGGCTTTCGCGCAGGAACACGGGAGCGAACAGTTCGAGCAACTGAGCTGGTGGACTCACT
>JBASRN010000039.1:0-2446 GCA_049273855.1 Blastocatellia bacterium | reverse complement strand
GCGCTTCGGTATGAATAGACGGGCGGGCTATCCGCCGAATGCGGCCGCCAGCCCGGCTCGAATCAAGGCCGACACAATCCACAACCCTAAGACCAGCGGAGCAACCGAACTGCTCTTGATCTTACGTGACCCCGCGACCGCGGCCAGGCCGATTGTTAGCAGAATCAAGAACCATATAGAAAAGACGTCAATCGTCGAAGCCAATCCTTTGACAAACGCCGAGGTTCCGTCCGGGAGGAATGCGCCCAGGTTAGCCGCGCTTAGACTCCCCATTTCTTGAGGGTTGAAGCTGCTCGTGTCACCGCCCCGCACGAGAACCGACGCGATCGTCACTATCACCTGCAATAAACCGGTCGCTGCCCAACACCACGTCACAACGGCAAGTACTTTCTTGAAAGTCGTCTTCGCCTGCAAAAGCATCATGCCAAGCGCGAAAATACCCGCTGTAGCCAGGATAAAGATGACTACTCCGACGCCGGCGAAAATAAGATAACTCCACTTCGTGATCATGAATGCCATTTCCAGGTCTTGGCCCGTGGGCGCCGCCGCACCGGATCGGCTCGCCATCGCCTTCTTCATGAACTCGCGCCAACCAGTCTCAAAATGGAAAAGCAAGAACCACATGAAGGCAATCGAGGAGACAACAGAAATCAACGCTGGAACCATCCAGGTTGGTTTCCTGTTTACATCTTCAAAGGTCTCACCCGGTGAGAACAACGTCCCAATTAGCCGCTGGATCGGTCCGAGCCGCGCGGGCTCTTGCACTATAGGAACATCTTGCGGGCGCGGAGCACCGGTCGCCGGGGATGCGATTTCCGCTTGAGCATCAGCTTGACTCATCTTGTCTCTCTCCTTGGGCGCAAAGGAAGTGTCGAATTTCTGATTCTGGATTCGGGAGACTGAATGTAACCAACTCAACTTGGTTCGATCCAAAATCCAAAATCGCCGTGAGCCTACTATCTTTTCTCTTCCGTTGCAACCAGTCTGCAAGCCACAAAGTGATCCTGACCCACTTCCACCAGCGGGGGCTCCTCCTCGGCGCACTCCGGCTCCGCGATCGGACAACGCGTGCGAAATCGGCAACCCGAAGGAGGTCTTATTGCGGTCGGTATGTCACCCGCCAGCGGAAGCCGCTCGCGCTTTACATCGGGGTCGGGGATTGGAATCGCCGATAGCAACGCGCGGGTGTACGGGTGAAGAGCGTTGTGAAAAATCTCTTCGCTCGAAGCGACTTCTACCAGCTTGCCCATGTACATTATTCCAACACGCGTCGAGATGTGCTCGACTACCGAGAGCCCGTGCGAGATGAACAGGTAGGTCAGCCCGAGACGCTCCTGCAGGTCTTGAAGCAGGTTTACCACCTGCGCTTGCACCGACACGTCGAGCGCCGAGACCGGTTCGTCGCAGACGATGAACGTCGGGTTGAGCGCAAGCGCCCGAGCGATCCCGATGCGTTGGCGCTGCCCGCCGGAGAACTCGTGCGGATACCGGCTGGCGTGCGCGGCCTCTAACCCGACAAGTCCGAGCAACTCCGCGACGCGATCGAGCCGCCCGCTTCGAGTGCCAACGCGGTGAATGAGCAGCGGCTCACCGACTATCTGTCCAACACTCATTCGTGGATTGAGCGAGGAGTACGGGTCTTGAAAGATAATCTGAATGTCGCGGCGCACGCCTCGCATCTCGTTTGATCCGACCGCGAGCAAGTCTCGTCCATTGAACCAAACCTCACCAGACGTCGGCTCAATCAGCCTGAGTATGCACCGCCCGGTGGTCGATTTCCCGCAGCCCGACTCGCCAACCAGACCGAACGTCTCGCCTCGCCGAATCGTGAAGCTCACATCATCGACAGCCCTGACTGACTCGCCCCCCGCGACCAAGAGTTCCTTCGCCACGGGGAAATACTTCTTGAGATTCCTGACCTCGAGCAGTGCGTTAGCATTCGTCATTCTGGATTACTCTCACCAATCAATCACGGCTAACTTCGCAAGTCATTGGGGGCGCCTAAAGCAACCGGTCGAAAAACGCGGCAAGCTTGGTTTCATCAAGGATCCCGTTCGTGCGCACGCCGCTGCATAAGTCCAGCGCGAATGGTCTGACCCGCTCGACGGCTTCTCGGACATTCTCCGCTTTGAGCCCGCCGGCCAAAAACACCGGGACATCAACGGCCTCGCGAATCCTCGTGCTGATGCTCCAATCGTGCGCGCGCCCGGTGCCGCCGAGTTCTTTCACAGCCAGCGCCTGATTTCCTGAATCAAGCAGGATCGCGTCAACGTGATGCGCGACAAGCGCTGCTTCGTAGAGTGATTCTTCGCCGCCGACGTGTATGACTTGAACGAGCGAAATGCCCGGCATCGCGTCACGCATCTCGGCGTAGCTTCCCTGTTCGAGCCGGTCGCAGATCTGAATCGTGTTGACTCCGCAACGGCTTCGCTGAGCGATGATTTCT